>CANGTC010000134.1 GCA_947456505.1 Beijerinckiaceae bacterium | reverse complement strand
TATGGCTCGGAAGACACCGAGGCGCAGCTCGACAAGTTGGGCGGCGCAGGCTGGCAGAGCCGCCGCGCCAAGATGAAGAAGCGCATTCTTGAAATGGCCCATGGCCTCATCAAGATCGCCGCCGAACGCCACCTGCGCGAAGCTCCGCGCCTTGTGCCGCCAGAGGGGCTCTATGAAGAGTTCTGCGCGCGCTTCCCCTATGACGAGACCGAAGATCAGCAGAACGCCATCGACGCGACCCTCGACGATCTGGCCTCGGGCCGCCCGATGGACCGGCTGGTCTGCGGCGATGTGGGTTTCGGCAAGACGGAAGTGGCCCTGCGCGCGGCCTTTGTCGCGGCTATCAATGGCAAGCAGGTGGCGGTGGTCGTGCCGACCACGCTTCTCGCGCGCCAGCACTATCGCAACTTCTGCCAGCGCTTCCAGGGCCTGCCGATCAAGATCGCACAGATGTCGCGCATGGTGAGCGCCGCCGACATGAAGATCGCGCGCGATGGGCTTGCGTCCGGCGATATCGACATTGTCGTGGGCACCCATGCGGTGCTCGGCAAGGGCATCGAGTTCCGTGATTTGTCGCTCGTCATCATCGACGAGGAGCAGCACTTCGGCGTCGCCCACAAGGAGAAGCTGAAAACCCTCCGCGCGGAAGTGCATATGCTGACGCTTTCCGCCACGCCCATTCCGCGCACCATGCAGCTCGCCATGACCGGCGTGCGCGAACTCTCCATCATCGCGACCGCGCCGGTGGATCGTCTGGCGGTGCGCACCTTCGTGACGCCCTTTGATGAGCTCATCGTGCGCGAAGCTCTGCTGCGCGAACGTTATCGCGGCGGTCAGGCCTTTTATGTCTGCCCGCGCATCGAGGATCTCGAGGAGGCCTCCGCCTTCTTGCGCACCTCCGTGCCCGAGGCGAAATTCGTTGTCGCCCACGGGCAGATGGGGGCGACGGAGCTGGAAGAGAAAATGTCGGCCTTCTACGAGGGCAAATACGACATTCTCGTCTCCACCTCGATCATCGAATCCGGCCTCGACATTCCCACGGCCAATACGCTCATCGTGCATCGCGCCGACATGTTTGGTCTGGCCGCGCTCTATCAGTTGCGCGGGCGCGTGGGCCGTTCCAAGACGCGCGCCTTCGCGCTCTTTACAGTGCCTGCCAACAGGCCCGTGACGCCGCAGGCCGACAAGCGCCTGAAGGTTCTGGCTTCGCTGGAATCGCTGGGCGCCGGCTTCCAGCTCGCCAGCCATGATCTTGATATTCGCGGCGCGGGCAATCTGCTGGGCGACGAACAGTCCGGCCATATTCGCGAAGTCGGCTACGAGCTCTACCAGCAAATGTTGCAGGATGCGATCGAGGCCCTGAAATCGGGCGCGGAGGCTCCCACTGAAGAAGCCTGGTCGCCCACCATCACCACGGGCGCGCCGGTCACGATTCCCGAGGCCTATGTTCCCGATCTGCAGTTGCGCATGCAGCTTTATCGGCGTCTGTCATCGCTGAAGAGCGAGGAGGAAATCGAATCCTTCGCAGGCGAGATGATCGACCGTTTCGGGCCGCTGCCGCAAGAGGTCGAGCAATTGATGAAGCTTGTCTCCATCAAGATGCTGTGCATCCGCGCCCATGTGGAGAAGATCGAGGCGGGGCCCAAGGGCGTCGTCGTCGCCTTCCGCGACAATTCCTTCGCCAACCCTGCGGGCCTCGTGCGCTTTGTTGCGCAGCAGGGTTCGGAGGCCAAGGTGCGGCCGGACATGCGCGTGGTCTTCATCCGCGATTTCGACACGCCTGCGGAGCGGCTCGAGGGCGCGCGGGTGCTCATGCGGACGCTGGTGGGCATCGCCGAGAAGAAAGCGGCCTGAGCTGAGGTTCAGGCCTGCATGGGTTCGGCGGCGGCCTTGCGGATGGCGTCCGCCAAAACCTCCGGCGGCTGCGCCCCTGACACGCCAAAGCGGCCCGCAAGAATAAAGAAGGGCATGCCGGAGACGCCAAGGCGCACGGCGCTGGCGATCTCCTGCTGAACGGCTGCGGCGTCCTGATTGGTGTCCAGCGCAGCGCGGATCGCCTTGGCGTCGAGGCCATGTTCGCCCGCCAGTTTCGCCAGCAGATCGCGGTCGCCGATGTCGGCCCCTTCGATGAAGTAGAGCGTGAAGAGCCGGTCCACCAGCGCGGTCTGCGTCCCATGGGGCTGCGCCCAGCGGATCACGCGATGGGCGTCGAGCGTATTGGGGGAGCGTTCGATCCTGTCGAATGCGAAGGCGATGCCCGCCTCGGCGCCAATGCCCTTCAGGCGATCATGGATCGTTGCGATTTTCTCTGGCCCGAATTTCTTCGTCATATACTCCAGCCGTGAGACGCCGCCCTGCGGGATGGTCGGGTCAAGCTGGAAAGGACGCCAGTTCAGCTCCACCTTCAGTTCGGGCACAAGCTCCAATGCCTGTTCGAGCTTGCGCTTGCCCACGAAGCACCAGGGGCAGACGACGTCCGAGACAACGTCGATGGTGATGCTGGCGCGGAGGTCGTCACTCATGGGTCATCCTTGCATCAAATCGTCAGGGCGCCTTGCGCCACCATGAATCCAGTGTGAAGCCGAACAGATGCGGCGCATAGCGCGGCGTCTGGGCGGGGTGGGCGAGCTTCGTCGAATAGGCGAACCATTGGTCAGCGGCGTGGAACAGGGGCACGACATAGAAGCCTGACAATAGCACCCGATCATAGGCGCGCACCACCGTAACGAAATCCTCGTGCGAGCGCGCGGCCAGCATGTCGGCGATGAGCCCGTCGATGGCGGCGGAGCGGGCGCCCGCGAGGTTGAAGGAGGCTTCCTGACCGGCGCTTGTGGAACCCCAGCGCGAGCGTTGCTCGTTGCCCGGCGAGGCGGAGGCCATCCAGGTTCCGATCATCATGTCGAATTCGAACTTCTGACGACGGCGCTGGTATTGCACCTCATCCACCAGCCGCACCCGCGCCTCGACCCCGATGCGCGCCAGCGAGCCCGCGAAGTTCACCGCCAGCCGTTCCTGCGCCCGGTCGCCCACCATGATCTCGAAGGTGAAGGGCGCGCCCGTGGCCTTGTTGCGCAGGGCGCCGTCGCGCACCGCGTAGCCCGCCTGACCCAGAAGCGCGAGGGCCTTGCGGGGGGCGTCGCGGTCGCGGCCCGTGCCATCGTGCTGGGGCGGCGTCCAGGCGCCGTCCATGATGTCGGCGCGCACGGCGTCGGGCCAGCGCGCCAGCAACTCGCGCTCGCGGGGGCTTGCGGGGCGACCGACGGATGAGAGTTCGGAATCGTCGAAGAAGCTCTTCGTGCGCGTATAGAGCCCGCCGAAGAGGTTCACATTGATCCATTCGAAATCGAACATGGCGCCCAGGGCTTCGCGCACGCGCACATCCCGGAACAGGGGGCGGCGGGTGTTGAAGGCGAAGCCTTGCAGACCCTTGGGCAGGCCCAGGGCGCCGCGCTCGACCTTCATGCGGCCATCGCGGATGGCGGGGAAGTCATAGCCGTTGCGCCAGCGCGAGGGGTTGGTCTCGTCGCGGTAATCGACGAGCCCGGCCTTGAAGGCTTCGTAGAGGGAGGTGGCGTCGCGGAAATATTCGATGCGGATCTCGTCGAAATTATAGAGGCCATTGCTGGTGGGCAGGTCCTTCGCCCAATAGTCGGGATTGCGCTTGAGGGTGAGGCTCTGGCCCGGCTCCATGGCCGAGATGACGTAAGGGCCGGAGCCGACGGGGATGGCGAGGCTGGTTTCGCTGAACCGCTCCACATCCGTGTGCTTTTGCGACAGCACCGGCATCAGGGCGAGGATCAGCGGCAATTCGAGATCGCCCGCGCCGGTCAGATCATAGCGCACGGTCAGGTCGTCGGGCGTCTCCATGGCCTTCACCAGAGAGAAGGCGGAGCGATATTGTGGCCGTCCCTTGCTCTTGAGCAGTTCAAAGGTGAAGCGCACATCCTTTGCGGTGATGGGCGTTCCATCGGAGAAGCGGGCGCGCGGATCGAGGCGAAAGGTTACGTGGGAGCGGTCGGCGTCGGTCTCGATGGTCTGGGCGATCTGGCCATAGAGGGCGAAGGGCTCATCCAGATTGCGCGCCATGAGCGACTGGAAGATGTTGCCATTGAGTCCCTGGGCGGTGGAGCCCGCCTTCAGGTTGAAAGGGTTGAGACTGTCGAAGGCGCCCTGGGCGCCAATCACCAGACGTCCCCCCTTGGGCGCGTCGGGGTTGGCGTAGGGCAGGTGGGTGAAGTCGCGGGGCAGGGCTGGTTCGCCATGCATGGTGATTCCATGGGTCGGCTCACCGGCCAGGGTCGGGTGAATGGGCGTCGCAAGAAGCGCCAGCAGCGCCCCGGCGAGGAGGCGAATCGCTCGGTTTTTCATGGATCCAGACTAAAGAAATGCGATTGCCCCGTCATCGTTGGCATTCTCTCTTGGATTTGGTCTTTTTTCAGCCCGCGAACCGCTGGAAAAACATCCGCGAAGCAGATATGAGGTCGCAGTCAACATGTCGCCGCATTCGGGGATGAAGAGCGGTCGCTCCGCGCGTCGGTTTTGGTCGGCGTGGGGCGCGCAGTGCTCTCGCCTGCAACATCCACCCCTGAATTGCGGTTCGCCTGAGGTCGCCGGACACAAGTTTGAAAGGAACACGCATGTCTGTTTCCATTAAGCGCATTGGCGCTGTCCTGTTGGCGGCCAGCCTGTTAGCGTCGGCGCATGAGGCTTACGCTCAGGCTCCGGCTACGCCAGCTCAGAAGCCGGCCCAGCCCAAGCCCGCCCAGCCAGCCCCGCAACCCGCCCTTCCTGCGGCTCCGGCTCCCGCGCCTGCGGCGAACCTCGTGAATCTGCAGCCCTCCCAGTCGGACTGGACCAAGGTTTGCGGCAAGGATCAGGCGGCGAACAAGGAAATTTGCTACACCACCCGCGACTTCGGTCAGGCCCCTGATCAGCCGCCGGTTCTGGCGCTCGCTGTTTATGATGTGAAGGGCGACGATAACCGGATCGTCCGCTTCCTCTTGCCACCGGCCTTGCTGTTGCGTCCGGGCATCCGCTTCACCGTGGACAAGGGCGCGGCCATCGAGGGCACTTTTGAGATCTGCTTCCCGAACGGCTGCTTCGCTGAAGCCAAGGTCCGTGGCCCGACGATCGACCAGATCAAGAAGGGCGCCTCCATGAACATCTTCGTCAAGAACCAGTTCAACAACGAAATCGCCTTCGTTGTCCCCCTGAGCGGTTTCGGCAAGTCTTTCGATGGCCCCCCGATCGACCCCAAGGTGCTTGAAGAGCAGCAGAATCAGTTGCGCGAAGAGATGCAGAAGCGCGCTGAGGAAGAGCGCAAGCGCCTGGAATCGCAGACCCCGGCCGCTGCCGCGCCTGCCGCGCCTGCGGCCCCCGCCGCGCCCAAGTAAGGGCGCGCGGGCGGATCAGCCCGCCACAAAACGAATAGGCAGAGCGCTCGGGCAACCGGGCGCTCTTGTTATTTGGGGTCGGGTCTTTTGTGGGCAGGCCAGGGGGCCTGGTCCTCAGTTCATACCCCTGGAGCGCAGCTTGTAGCCGCCATCGCCGGTTCTCTCGAACATCTCGGCGATCTGGGGATGACGTACGGGCTGGCCGCTTTCGTCCGGCAGCAGGTTTTGCTCCGAGACATAGGCGACATATTCGGTCTCCGCGTTCTCGGCGAAGAGATGATAGAAGGGTTGTTCCTTGGTTGGGCGCACATCTTCGGGGATGGAGAGCCACCATTCTTCAGTGTTCGAAAAGGTCGGGTCGATATCGAAGATCACGCCCCGGAAGGGATACTTCCGGTGCTTCACGATCTGACCCAGACTATATTTCGCGGTGCGGAACTTCATCGCTACGCTCTGATGGAACTGCTCGGGTCTAGCTTGCCGCGTCCCTCAAAGTCAATCCTGCCCTTTTCGGGAGGTGATGGCGGGGTCAAAGTTTGGTCCAGAAAGGCTTTGTCGCCAGCGCCTTGGCCAGAGCCTTGCCGGCCCGCGCCACCAGCGCCGCCCGATCGGGATGGGCCCCCGCCAGGCGCCCTGCGGCGAAGAGAACAAGGGGATTGTGGCTTTCGCCCTGCCTGACCGCTTTGCGCGCTTGTTCTTCGAGAAAGGCGGCGGTCGCCTCGGCGTCATGAACGGTTCCGAGAGATTCCTGGATCCTCTCCAGCGCATTCACGAAACTGCGATAACGTTTGGCTGCTCTTCCTTCATTGGCCAGCGCATCGAAAAAGGCGGCCTGGTAGCGCAGCTTCTTGGCGCGGATGCGCAGGTCATGCAGTTCCGCCTCGGGCAAGGCCTCCAGATGTTCGCCCTTGGCCGCCAGTTTCTTGCGGCTGCTTCGCAGACGCCGCGACAGGAGGCTCTGGAGGCTTTCGGGTTCTTCGCCAACCGCGAGGGCCTTGCGCCGCCAGGGGCCATCCTCCACCCAGAGCACAAGATTGAGCAGGAGTTTCCGGCAGCGCGGGCTGTTCATGGCTTCGCGCAGGATCTTGCGGGAGGCCGTCTGGCGCAAAGCGATGAAGGCGGCGAGTTCTGCAAGGCCCGGCGCGTCAGGCTCCCGGGCGATGGCCGGTTGGACTGTCTCCGTCAGAAGCACGTCGATGTCACGCGTGGCGCCCAGATGGTTCGAAAGCCATTTGAGATCTGCGGCGAGGCGAGGAAAGACCGCATCGGCGATCAAGGGGCGGAACAGGGCGAGGGCCGCTCGCAACCGCCGAATGGCGACCCGGGTCTGGTGGACCGCCTCGATCTCATGTCCATTTTCGAAGGCTGGCGCGTTGAGCATCATCTGCCGCAGGCAGCCATGGGCGATGGCGGCGAAGGCCTCGGCCGCGCTCATCTTCGCATTGAGAAAGGGAGGCGTCATTTTAACCGGGGCGCCCCAGACGCCTTCCGCCAGTCGATAGCCGCGCTCGCCCTTGCTGATGAGGCTGAAAGAGACGGGAGCGAGAGTCGCCAGCTTGCGCGCGAGGGCGAAAAGCCCGCTGCGTCGACCGCTCTTCAGCTCCAGCTCGATTTCAAAGATCGGCGCGCGCGCCTGCCCCGCGATGACCTCCCCCTGATCGATAGCCACTTCGATGACCGCGCGGGCGAAGCTCACCTCGGCCTTGCGACGGGTGAAGCGCGTGGTGAAGATCGGGCCAATTTGCGAACGCAGATCCGCATCCGCCAGATGTTCGCCCAGCGGGGTTTGGGCTGCCTGGTCGAGATCAAGGGAAGGGGAGTCGAGGGCGGTTTCCCATTCGCCGCGCTCAAGACTGGCTCCCTCCTGTTTCACGGTCTGGGTGACCCTGTCGCCAACCTCGCGCAGGCGAAGGATGAACCCCGCCTTCTGGAGCGCGCAATCAGGGGTGTCGAAATAGGTGGAGACCTGCAGATCGCCCTGCGTTTCGCGAAGGGGCGTCAACAGGGGCGTCGAGAGCGCCGCTTCCAGCCCTGCTGGAGACGCCAAAAACTTCAACTCGATTTCACGCCCGCCAGCCATCGCGGATTTCAGCTTTAAAATTCTGTCATAGTCAATTCGCCGCCTCTGTTTGGCTTCGCCGCCTTCAGATGGATTGCCCTCCTGCTGACGCCGCTCCATCATATCCCCATGAGCAAACCTGAACTTCTGACCACCTCTGAAATGGCGGAGGCTGACCGGCTTTCCATAGGGGCCGGCGTTTCTGGCATGGCCTTGATGGAGCGCGCCGGGGCGGCGGTGGCCGATTGCGCCGCTGGGCATGCGCTCGAGGGACGCAGCATCGTCGTGCTCTGCGGCCCCGGCAACAATGGCGGCGATGGCTTTATCGCGGCCCGGCTTCTGCGGGAGCGCGGGTTTGACGTAACGGTGCATCTCCTGGGCGATGCGACCCGCCTGAGGGGCGATGCCGCGGAGGCCGCCCGGCGTTGGGCGGGCCCTGTAGAGCCCTGTTCGGCTGTGGATTTGGAGCCTGCAGGGCTCGTCGTCGATGGGCTCTTCGGGGCGGGGCTGACGCGGGATCTGGATGGTGAGGCGCGCGCCCTTGTCGAGCGGGTGAACCTCTGGTCGCGGGGGAGCGGGCGTCCGGTCGTCGCCATCGATGTCCCCTCGGGGCTTGACGGCGATACCGGCGCCGTCCGGGGCGCCGCCATCGTGGCGAGCGCGACGGTGACCTTCTTTCGCTTCAAGCCCGGGCATCTCCTCCTGCCCGGGCGGACTCTCTGCGGCGAGGCTCATCTCGCCGACATCGGGACGCCGGAGGCTGTGCTGGACACAATCCGGCCGCAGACTTTCGCCAATGGACCGGAGCTCTGGCAAGGGGTCCTGCCGAGGCCGGGGGTTGGGGGACACAAATACGCGCGTGGCCATGCCCTTGTTTTGTCGGGCGGTCCCTGGACCACGGGCGCCGCGCGCCTCAGCGCCCGGGGAGCTCTCAGGGTTGGGGCGGGTCTGGTGACGTTGGCGAGCCCGCGCGAGGCGCTGGTCATCAACGCCGCCCATCTCACCGCCGTCATGTTGACCCCCTGCGACAGCCCCGCTGACCTCGCCTCGATCCTGCGCGATCCCCGGAAGAACGCGCTTGTCATGGGTCCGGGGGCGGGGGTGGGAAAGGCCACCATGGACCTTGTTCTGGAGGCCCTGAGGAGCGATCCGCAGGGACGCTCTCTCGTGCTGGACGCCGATGCGCTGACCAGTTTCGCGGATGATCCCCGTGTTTTGGGCGGCGCCATCAAGCGGGCGGGAAGGCCCGTGCTCCTGACGCCGCATGAAGGTGAATTTTCTCGTCTTTTCAATTATGAAGGTCGGTTACTTGAATCAAGAATTGAGCCTTTTCCCGTCAATGAAACGCTATTTCACAGCAAGCTGGATCGCGCCCGTACCGCCGCGCGGGAGAGCAGGGCGGCCCTGATTCTGAAAGGGCCGGACACAGTCATCGCCTCCCCTGATGGTCGCGCGGTCATCTCTTTTGACGCGCCTCCCTGGCTCGCCACGGCGGGGTCAGGGGATGTGCTGGCTGGCTTCGCCGGCGGCTTGCTGGCGCAGGGCATGCCCCTCTTCGAAGCCGCCTGCGCCGCCGTCTGGATCCATGGCGCCTGCGCTCGAGCCCTGGGGCCGGGGCTCATCGCGGAGGATCTGGCCGAGGCCATGCCGGGGGTGTTGCGCGGGCTTTATGGGTGAGGGGGGCGAGGCCGTTCCCGCCCCTCACCCCACCGCGAACCAGGCTGCCAGCCCGCTCATGGCGTGGTCGAGGATTGTGCTTTCGATCAGCCATTTACCGGGGTTGTCCGCCAGGAAGGCCACGCGCACCGTTCCGCCCGGGGCCACAATCACGCTGTCGCGCCAATAGGGCTCCCATCCGTCGTCCAGCAGGTGGAGCACCCGCAGGGCGTGGCCATGGACATGAATGGTCTGGGCGATCCCTGTCTTGTTGATAAAGCCGAGGGTCACTGGTTGCCCCGGCTTCACTGTGAAAAGGGGCGGGGCGTCGGGGCCGTGGGAGGCGACGCCGTTCAGGGTCCAGGTCTGGCGTGGGTCGGGGGATTGGCTCCTTTCGATGGTCAGGTCGAGCCTTTTGGCGGCTTGCAGTTTTATGATCGGCGGCAGGGCGGGGTTCTGCTGTGACAGGATGGGGCCGCGCTGGGGCAGGGGCTCGCCCCCTATCTTGAAGGTGATCAGCCTGCTGTCCGGTTGCCCGCCCGAATCGCCCCGCAGTCCCCCGCCGCGCAGGTTCAATCCGGGCTGGGGGGCGCCATCGCGCGGCAGATCAAACAGGACGTCGAAACGCGATCCCGGTCCCGAGGGCAGGGTCATGCGGGCTGGCTCGAAGGGTTCGCAAGACTGTCCGTCGACCCCTACCACGAGAGGGCGCAGGCCCTCAAAGCCCAGGCTCATGAGCCGGGCGGAGCAGGCGTTGAGGATGCGCAATCTGATCCTGGCGCCCGGCCGTGCGGTGAAGGTCTGGGGGGTTGGTTGTGAATTGACCGTGATCAGGGCCCCGATCCCCCCAGCGCCATTTACATCGCCAGCGCCCAGAAAGGGCCCGCGAATCCGCCCCTCCTCATCCAGCCGCCAATCGTCGATGACGGCCAGAACCTCCAGATCCGCCGGAGGGTCAGCGCGGCCATCCACAATAAGAAGGCCGTAGATGCCGCGCGCCTTCTGCTCGGCGGCATTGGGGAAGGCGGAGGGGCGATACCAATAGATCCCGGGATCAGGCGCGGTGAAGCCTATGTCCATATGCCGCCCTGGCTCCACCGGGGCCTGGGTCAGGCCAATAACTCCATCCATGCCATTCGCAAGCCTCACGCCCTGCCAATGGAGCGCGGTTGGTTGGCGTAGGTTATTGATTAGCCGAACGAAAACCTCTTCGCCTTGTTTCACCCTCAGAACTGGCCCGGGAACCTGGCCATTGATGGTCCACAGTTCGGTCTGCGGCAGGGGGGGCGGCCCGAGCTGCAGCTTGCCCGGCCGTAAATCGAGGATGGTCGGGTCCCCCGTCCTGGCGCGGGCCTCAAGTGGCGACAAAAGGGCCGAAGCGAGGAGCGTGCGACGGGTGATCGGCATGGGGGCTTCCGGTTGCGGTCTCCTTTATAGGCGTGGGGCCCCCGCCGGGCGAGGGGGCGATGGCTCCTGCTTTTGGGCGCCAATTGTTCTTTCCTGGCCTTGTGCGAAACTTTGCCCCACTTTTTTGCTGCATCCCCCGCGAACCATTGCTATAGAGCGGCGCTCGCTGGTGGATGCCGGCGCGCGCTTTCGTGTGCGGGCGCCAGTTGCGGGCGTGGCGGAATTGGTAGACGCAGTGGATTTAGGTTCCACCGCCGCGAGGCATGGGGGTTCGAGTCCCTTCGCCCGCACCAGCGCCCAGCGCCCGATCGCGTGAAACCCTTTATGAAAGAACCCGGGCAGAGGCGCCCGGCCAACGAAATTCGGAAGGCGACCAAGATGCAGGTGACCGAAACCCTCTCCCAGGGCCTGAAGCGCGCGTACAAAGTTGTGCTGCCCGCGAAGGACCTCGCCGCTCGCCTTGATGGTCAGCTCGTCGAGATGAAGAGC
>CANGTC010000133.1 GCA_947456505.1 Beijerinckiaceae bacterium | reverse complement strand
AGGTCAAGGTGAAGCTCATGGGCTTCGATGATCGCGGCAAGGTGCGCCTGTCCATGCGCGTCGTCGACCAGCAGACCGGCGAAGACCTCGAGGCCAAGCAGAAGGCCGAGGCCAAGGCCGACGGCGAGCAGCCCGCCGAATAGGGCTCGCGCGCCTGACGAAAAAGAAAAGCGCCCTTGCGGGGGCGCTTTTTTTATGCGGCGGCGGCTTCTGGAGCGGGCGGCTTTGCGCTGCCCTATTCGAACAGCCCGCCAATCGTTTTGGTCACTGAGCTCATTCCATCCATCACCGAGGAAATGATGGGGATGCGGCTCTCCTCGGGCTCTTTGTCCAGCATCGAGGGCGGCGGGGGGACTGGTTCTGGTCGGGGCGCGGGGACGGGCTGGACCGCTACGCGGGCGGGCTTTGCGTCTTTGGCCTTGGCTGTCTTGCCGTCCGCCGCCTTGGGCGAGGGTTTGGCGGCGATCTGGGCGTCAGGTTTCGCTTTGGCGGTGGGCTTCGCCTCGCCTTGCGCCTTGCCGGCCTGCTTTTTCGCGCCTGGTTTCGTCGGCTCAGGCTTGGCGGCTACGGCTGGCTGCGGGGCGGGCTCAGGTGGAGCGAGGGTGGCGGCGGGCGCTGGCGCTGGCGAGGGAGCGGGCGCAGGCGTAAAAGCGGGCGTCACCGCCGTCACCAAAGGCGCGGGCGCCTGAACAGCCGCAGGAGGTTGCAAAGTGGCGGGAAGCGTTGCAGCGGGGGCCAGAATTGAGGGCTGCTCCGGCGCCGCAGGCGCCGCTTGCTGCATGACCGGGGCGCCGCCGAAGGGATTGGGCGTTTCCGTCCGCGCAGGCTCAACGGCGACAGGCGCGGGGGTGACCGGTGCGGCGGTGACTGGCGCAGGCTTGGTCAGGAGGTGCGAGGGCGGCGGCAGCACCCAGCGAACATCTTCATCATCTGCGGGTTGCGCGGGGGTCTGGGCATGCAGTG
Organism: Beijerinckiaceae bacterium; assembly: GCA_947456505.1. GTDB lineage: Bacteria > Pseudomonadota > Alphaproteobacteria > Rhizobiales > Beijerinckiaceae > Terripilifer. The sequence continues at coordinate 10,308 of CANGTC010000133.1, read as the reverse complement.
CGCTGGCGCCAAAAGGTCCCGTGAGGAGCGCCGCCGCGAGGCAGACCTCGCGGATCAGTTTGAGCATGAATCCTGGGCGGATGGGCGCCATGGCGTTATCCCTGAGCGAATCGTTCTACCACTAACTAAAGCGTCTGCGGCCCAAATTGAACCCGCCATGGTCCAGCTATCTCTATTTGAATGCGTTTTTTGGCTGCGAAGCCATTCTGGCGCCGCTTGAACACGCAATAGAGGCCCTTCAGGGCTGCAGTTAGGCTCCCGGATGGCGCTCCCGTGGCGCCTTCCTCAGCCAGCGGCGTCCATCTTCTTGGAGACGAGTTCGCGCAGTTGGGTGAGGTCGCGGGCGAAGATGCGGATGCCCTCGGCCAGTTTCTCGGTGGCCATGGCGTCCTCGTTGAGCAGGAAGCGGAAGGCTTTCTCATCCAGCGTCATGCGGGCGGGGGCGGAGGCTGCGGTCTGGGCGGGGTCGAGGCGGCGGGTCAGGGCGTTCTCGCTTTTGGCCAGCTCGTCCAGCAGTTGCGGCGAGATGGTCAGCCGGTCGCAGCCCGCCAGCGCCTCGATCTGGCCGAGGTTGCGGAACGAGGCGCCCATGACCACGGTCTTGATGCCGTGGGCCTTGTAGTAGCTGTAGATGTTGCGCACCGAGAGCACGCCGGGGTCGTTCTCCGGCGTATAGGCCTTGCCCTCGTTCTTGACGAACCAGTCATAGATGCGCCCCACGAAGGGCGAGATGAGAAAGGCCCCGGCGTCGGCGCAGGCGGCGGCCTGGGCGAGGTTGAAGATGAGGGTCATGTTGCAATCGACGCCCTCCTTCTGGAGGATTTCCGCCGTGCGGATGCCCTCCCAGGTGGCGGCGAGCTTGATGAGGATGCGCTCGCGCCCGACCCCGCGCGATTCGTAATCCGCGATCAGCGCCCTGGCCTTGGCGAGGGAGCCCTCAGTGTCGAAGGAGAGGTCAGCATCCACCTCGGTGGAGACGCGGCCAGGCACGATGCGCGACAATTCCGCGCCAAAGCTCACGGCGAGCCGGTCAGTGACGGCGCTGGTGAGCGCCTTGCGGCTGACGCCCCACTCGATGGCCTCGTCCACGATGGCCTTGTAGGCCTCCAACTGGGCGGCCTTGAGGATCAGGGTGGGGTTGGTGGTGCAATCGGTCGGCTTGAAAGCCCCAATCGCCTCCATGTCCCCGGTATCGGCGACCACGGTCGTCATGGTCTTGAGCTGATCGAGTTTCGAGGTCATGGGAGGCTCCGTTGGTTGTGGGCAATATAGGCCCTGCGCGGGCCGCCGCAATTCGGAAGATGGCGTCAGCCACAGGGGAAGTGGGGGGTGGGCTCAGGTAAAGTCCGCCTGAAAGGTCATCGCCGTCAGGGAAACATGCGCGTCAAGCGGCGGGTAAAGTTCGAACGCCCTTGGTTCGCGTGAAAAGGTTGAGCGCCGTTGTCACCGACAGGGACGCATGGAGCGTCGGGACGGTCTCTCTCCCCTCGAAAAGCCCTTCCCCAAAGGGGCGGAATAGGACAATCTGTCGATCAATAGCGGGACCTCAGGGGAAACATCATGCAAGAGCTCACCCATTTCATCGGCGGCAAGCATGTCGCGGGAACCTCGGGACGTTTCACTGAGGGCTGGCAGCCCATGACCGGCGAGCAGATCTCCCGCGTGCCGCTCGCCTCCAAGGCCGAGGTGCGCGCGGCGGTGGAGAACGCCAGAGCCGCCCAGCCCGCCTGGGCCGCCACCAATCCCCAGCGCCGCGCCCGCGTGCTGATGAAATTCCTGCAACTGCTGGAGCGCGATAACGACAAGCTGGCCGAGGTGCTCGCCCGCGAGCACGGCAAGACCATTCTCGACGCCAAGGGCGACATCCAGCGCGGCGTGGAGGTGGTGGAGTTCGCCTGCGGCATTCCGCATCTGATGAAGGGCGAATTCACCGACGGGGCAGGGCCGAACATCGACGTCTATTCCCTGCGCCAGCCCTTGGGCGTGGTCGCGGGCATCACGCCCTTCAACTTCCCCGCCATGATTCCCATGTGGAAATTCGCCCCCGCCATCGCCTGCGGCAACGCCTTCGTGCTGAAGCCCAGCGAGCGCGATCCCTCCGTGCCGCTCATGCTGGCCGAACTCTTTCTGGAGGCGGGCCTGCCGCCGGGCATTCTCAATGTGGTCAATGGGGACAAGGAAGCGGTGGACGCCCTGCTCGATGATCCCGACATCCAGGCCATCGGCTTCGTGGGGTCCACGGCCATCGCCGAATATGTCTATGCGCGCGGCTGCGCCACGGGCAAGCGGGTGCAATGCTTCGGCGGCGCCAAGAACCATCTGGTGGTCATGCCCGACGCCGACATGGACCAGACCGTGGATGCGCTGATCGGGGCTGGCTATGGTTCTGCGGGCGAGCGTTGCATGGCGGTCTCGGTGGCGGTGCCGGTGGGGCAGAAGACGGCGGACGAACTGATGCGCCGCCTGATCCCGAGGGTGGAGAGCCTCAAGATCGGCCCCTCCACGGATTCCTCCGCCGACTATGGCCCGCTGGTGACGGCGCAGGCGCTGGAGCGGGTGCGCGGCTATGTGGATCTCGGCGTCAAGGAGGGCGCGACGCTGGCGGTCGATGGACGCGGTTTCAAGATGCAGGGCTATGAGAAGGGCTATTACCTCGGCGGCTGCCTCTTCGACAACGTGACGCCGGACATGCGCATCTACAAGGAAGAGATCTTCGGCCCGGTTTTGTCCGTGGTGCGCGCCAACACCTATGAAGACGCGTTGAAGCTCTGCAACGATCACGAATATGGCAATGGCGTCGCCATCTTCACCCGCGATGGGGACGCGGCCCGCGATTTTGCGGCGCGCGTGCAGGTGGGCATGATCGGCGTGAACGTGCCGATCCCCGTGCCCATCGCCTATTACACCTTTGGCGGCTGGAAACGCTCCGCCTTCGGCGATCTCAACCAGCACGGGCCCGATTCCATCCGCTTCTATACCCGCACCAAGACGGTGACGGCCCGCTGGCCCAGCGGCGTGAAGGATGGCGCGAGCTTCGTGATCCCGACGATGGAGTGAGGGGGCCTACCCAGCCCCGTGACACTTTTTGAACTTCTGGCCTGAGCCGCAGGGGCAGGGGTCGTTGCGGCCCACGTCCCGGTAGGGGTTGGTCACGCTTTGCGGTGCGGCTTCGTCCTCTTCTGGCAGCCCATCGTCGTAATCTTCGGGCGCTTCCTCGGCGGCCATCTGGATCGCCGCCTCCACGGCGGCGAGCGACAGGATGGCGTCGTCAAAGGGCGCGAGGCCCTCGCGTTCGAAGGTGGCGAGCGGGTTGCTTTCCTGCCGCGCCAGCGCGAAGATTTCTTCGAACTCCTCGCGTTCAAACAGCTCTTCATGAATTAACCCGCCCTCGAAGGCGGCGCGGGCCAGCGGCGCAAGATCTTCCGCGCCCAACAGGGCGACGGCGTGGGCGAAGCCGTCGAAGCAGCTCTCGTAGTCCTCCGCCTTCTCCCAGAGCACGGGCAGGCCGATCAGCCAATGTTCCAGAGCGGCTCGGTCGGTCATGTTGCTAGCGGCCGCATAGGCCAGCGCCGTGAGCGCGCAGGCCTTCACCTCCCCATCGGCGCTGGCGTTCTCCACGATTTCCTGCAGGGCCCGGGCGTCCTTGCCGAAATAGGAGATGAACATGGGCGTGAGGGTGAAATCGATGGCGTCGCCCAGAATGGCGGTGAGCCCATCGGGAGATTTCGCCAGACGCAAGAGCATGGCCGCGCCCGCAGGCTCGCGCTTTTCGGCCATGAGATGGAGCAGGAAATAGCCAGCGATCATGTCGTGATCGGCGGCGCTTTCGGGATCGCGGGCGCAGCGCGCCAACACCAGCGAGCCGGCGGGGCCGGCCACGTCCCAGTTGTCCCGCAGCCAGTGCAAGGCCTGTTCAGGCAGATGATCGCGCGCCGCGCCGAGATCCTGCAGGGCTGTGGCCAGGTTCATGGGTCTCTCCTTGCGACGCGCCTGCGTCCACGCGCACCATAGACGGACCAGGGCGAGTTGCAATGATGGCGCAGCGGGCCAGACCCTGACGCCCCTTGGCCGCCCTTGCGGGCGCGTGGGCCTGTGCTATCTCTATGTCAACAAAGACAAGGCGTTTCAGGCATGGAGGGGTGGGGCATGAGTGAAGATCTCAGGATTGGCAGGCGCGGCTTTCTGGGCGGCGGATTGACTGCTGTGGCGGCGGCCAGCGTCGGCGGCGCCAGCGAGGCGCTCGCGCAGCAGCCCGCCAAGCCCCTTCCCGCCTATGTCGGGTGGAAAGACCCGAACGCCATGATTGTCCATTCCGATCAGACCCTCGAGATGAAGCGAGAGCTCTTCGGCTCCAGCCTGATCACGCCGGAAGATCGCCTCTTCGTGCGCAACAATGTGAAGGCGCCGCCGGACTCCATCGCCGCCGACCGCGATGGCTGGCGGGTGGAATTCGAAGGCGTGAAGCAGCCGAAGACCCTCACGGTCGGCGAGTTGAAGCGCATGGGCGTGGTCACGGTGGCCACCGTGCTGCAATGCTCGGGCAATGGTCGCAAATATTTCATGGACAAGCTGACCGGCGACCAGAAGATGAGCGGCACGCCCTGGACGGTGGGCGCTTCCGGCTGCGTCATCTGGAGCGGCGTGCCGCTGAAGACGGTGATCGACGCGCTGGGTGGCCAGTTCGCAGGCGTGAAATATATCACCGGTACGGGCGGGGAGGAGATTCCGGCGGGCCTTAACGCCAAGGATATCGTCGTCGAGCGTTCGGTGCCGCTCAGCAATCTGGACAATGTCATTCTGGCCTGGGAGATGAACGGCAAGCCGCTCCCGGTGGCCCATGGCGGGCCGCTGCGCATGATCGTGCCGGGCTATTCCGGCGTGAACAATGTGAAATATGTGAAGACCGTGGCGCTCACCGCCGCCCAGACCGAGGCGCGCATCCAGAGCGCCAATTACCGCTATCATTCCATCACGGAAAAGCCCTCGCCCGATCAGCCTGCGGTCTGGGAGCAGCCGGTCAAATCCTGGATCACCTCGCCGCTGGCGGGCCAGAAGGCCGGGCAGGTCCAGATTACGGGTCTCGCCCTTGGCGGCATGAATGCGCTGGCGGGTGTGGATGTGTCCATCGATGGCGGCAAGACCTGGAAGAAGGCGAAATTCGTGGGGCCGGATCTCGGGCGTTTCGCCTGGCGGCTCTTTGTCTTGCCCGCAATGCTACAGCCGGGCGAATATACCCTGGTCAGCCGCGCCCGCGACGCCAAGGGCCATGTGCAGCCCGAAGATGTCGCGCTCAATGGCTCCGGTTATGGCTACAATGGCTGGCGCGGGCCTGCCGTGAAGATCACGGTCGCCTGATCGGCGTTTGCTCTTGAGGGGATGCGATATGCGTTTGTCCGGTCTGCTGATGCTGACGCTCGGCTTCATCGCGCCCCTTGTGTCAGCGCATGCTGATGAGGCGGCGATGGCGCTGGGAAAGAAGGTCTTTCTGGAGATCTCCTCGCCCCAGTGCGCGCTCTGCCATACCCTGGCGGATGCGGGGGCGAGCGGCGCGGTTGGACCGGTGCTCGACGAGTTGAAGCCCACCGCTGACCGGGTGCGCACAGCCGTGACCAAGGGCATTGGCCCCATGCCCGCCAACACCATTCTGACGCGCGAGCAGGTCGAGGCTGTGGCGATCTATGTCTCGACAGTGGCGGGCGCGAAGTAATCCGTCGGAAGTCCAGTTGCAATCAGCGCCCGGCCATGAAACCGTCCCGCCATTGCAGCCGGAGCCCCGCCCATGACCTTTGCCCTCACCGGCGAGCAGATCGCCATCCGCGACATGGCGCGCGACTTCGCCCGCGCGCGCATCGAACCCCATGCGCTGGACTGGGATGAGCAGAAGACCTTCCCCGTCGACACCTTTCGCGAGGCGGCGACGCTGGGCATGGCGGGGATCTATGTGCGCGAGGATGTGGGCGGCTCGGGGCTCAACCGATTGGACGCGGCGCTGATCTTCGAGGCGCTGGCCACCGGCTGCCCCTGCGTTGCGGCCTATCTGTCCATCCACAACATGTGCTCATGGATGATCGACGCCTATGGTTCGGGCGAGCAGCGCCAGCGCTGGCTGCCCATGCTCATGCGCATGGACCGGCTGGCGAGCTATTGCCTCACCGAGCCCGGCAGCGGCTCGGACGCAGCGGCCCTCACCACCCGCGCGGAGCGGCAGGGCGATCATTACGTGCTGAACGGGCAGAAAAGCTTCATCTCCGGCGCAGGCAATCCCCATGATTTTTACATCGTCATGGTCCGCACCGGCGAGCCGGGCCCGCGCGGGATCTCTTGCCTTGTGGTCGAGGGCGGAACCAAAGGCGTCTTCTTCGGCAAGAACGAGCGCAAGATGGGATGGCACGCCCAGCCCACGCGCGCCGTGATCTTCGAGGACGCCCGCGTGCCGGTCGCCAACCGGCTGGGGGCGGAGGGCGAGGGCTTTCGCATCGCCATGTCCGGCCTCGATGGGGGGCGGCTCAACATCGGCGCCTGTTCGCTGGGCGGGGGCGAGGCGGCGCTCGAGAAAGCGCTGAACTACATGGCCGAGCGCAAGGCTTTCGGGCGCAGGCTCGACCAGTTTCAGGCCCTGCAGTTTCGCCTCGCCGACATGGCGACGGAGCTTGAGGCCGCGCGCAGCCTCCTCTGGCGCGCGGCGGCGGCGCTGGACGCGGGCGCGCAGGACGCCACCCAGCTCTGCGCCATGGCCAAGCGCGTCGCCACTGACGCAGGCTTCAAGGCCGCCAATGACGCGCTGCAATTGCTCGGCGGCTACGGCTATCTCGCCGACTATGGAATCGAGAAGATCGTGCGTGACCTGCGCGTGCATCAGATCCTGGAAGGAACCAACGAGATCATGCGCCTGATCGTGGCGCGTGAACTCGTGGGGCGTTGAGGGGAGGTTCGAATGGCGGACATCGCATTCATGGGGCTCGGCAACATGGGCCTGCCCATGGCGCTCAATCTTGTGCGCGCGGGCCATGGGGTGACGGGCTTCGACCTGTCGCCAGCCGCGCGGGAGGCCGCGACTGCGGCGGGTCTTGCGCTGGCCGATAGCGCGCTGGACTGTGTGCGGCAGGCGCAGGTCATCGTCACCATGCTGCCTGCGGGCAAGCATGTGCGGGCGGTCTGGGAGGAGATCGTGGGCGCGGTTCCCGAGGGCGCGCTGCTGATCGATTCCTCCACCATCGATGTGGAGAGCGCGCGGGCCGTGCATGAGCTGGCGGGCGCGCAAGGTCTGCTGGCGCTGGACGCCCCGGTCTCCGGCGGCACGGGCGGGGCCGTGGCGGGCACGCTGACCTTCATGTGCGGAGGAACGGCGAAGGCTTTCGCGGCGGGCAAGCCGGTGCTGGAGGCCATGGGCAAGCGCATCGTCCATTGCGGCGGCGCGGGCGCCGGGCAGGCGGCCAAGGTCTGCAACAACATGATCCTCGGCGCCACCATGGTGGCGACCTGCGAGGCTTTCGTGCTGGCTGAGAAGCTGGGCCTCGACCATCAGGCCCTCTTCGACGTGGTCTCGACCTCGTCGGGCCAGTCCTGGTCTACGACCAGCTATTGCCCGGTTCCCGGACCGGTCCCCACCAGCCCCGCCAACAACGGCTACAAGCCCGGCTTTGCGGCGGCGCTGATGCTGAAGGACCTGCTCTTGTCCCAGGAGGCCGCCGCCAGCGCGGGCGCCGTGACGCCCATGGGGGCGGCTGCGGCGGGGCTTTATCAGCGGTTTGTGGCTGAGGGGTCTGTGGAGGTGGATTTTTCGGGGATTATTGGATTTTTGCGGGAGGGGACCCTGATCGATTAGGCCCCTTGGCTCAGCCCACCCTTGGCCTCGATAAACCGGATAATCTCCTCCACCCCCTCACCGGTCTTCATGTTCGTGAACACGAAAGCCCGGTCCTTGCGCATGAGTTTGGCGTCGCGGGCCATGACCTCGAGCGAGGCGCCCACGTATGGCGCGAGATCGATCTTGTTGATGACCAGCAGGTCCGAGCGGGTGATGCCCGGACCGCCCTTGCGGGGGATCTTTTCGCCCCCTGACACGTCGATCACATAGATGGTCAGGTCCGCCAGTTCGGGCGAGAAGGTCGCGGCCAGATTATCGCCGCCGGACTCCACCAGGATCAGCTCCAGCTTCGGGAAGCGCCTGTTCATGTCGGCGATGGCCGCCAGGTTGATGGAGGCGTCCTCGCGGATGGCGGTGTGGGGGCAGCCACCAGTCTCCACGCCCATGATGCGCTCGGCCTCCAGAGCGCCGGTCTCGGTGAGGATGCGCGCATCCTCCTTCGTGTAGATGTCATTGGTGATGGCGGCGAGGTCATAGACGTTGCGCAGGCGCTTGCACAATTGCTCCATGAGCGCCGTCTTGCCCGAGCCCACCGGGCCGCCCACGCCCACCCGCAAAGGGCCATTGGATGATGCTGTCATGGTTCAGAACCTGTCGGAGATGATGGTGAAGAAAGCCTCCGCCACGAGCACATAGCAGGGCGAATAGATGATCCGATCAATGGTGTTGAAGGGTTCGGCGGTGAAGCGCTTGCGCCAGAAGGGCAGGAAGCCGAGCACCCCGCGCGCGCCGAAGGCGAAGCAGAAACCCGCGCCCGCCCAGGTGGCGATCAGTTGCAGCGGGCCGGGCAGATCAAAACCCAGCGCCAGCCCGCTGAGGGCGCCCAGTCCATGGGCGAGGGCGATCAATCGCAGTCGTTGGGGCGGGGGCATGCGTTGCAGTTCCGGATCGCCCACAACCGCTGCGGCCAGCGCCATTTCGCTGGCGACCGGCCAATGGCCGCCCCGCGCCCAGGAGCGATAAAGACCCGCCACGCTCATCAGCAGGGCGAACAGAAAAAGCGACAGGCCCAGGGTCATGAACGGAACAGCCTCGAATACTGGGTTTCATGGCGCATGGCGGCGATGTCGGAGCGCAGGGCGGCGGCGCCGAGATCGTCGAGGGTTCCGCTGGCGGCCATTTGCGCGGCCTCGCGCAGGGCGGGCACCAGGCGGGCGATGATCTTTTGCCCATCGGTCTGGCCCACGGGGCCGAGGCGCACGGCGGCGGAGACGAGATTGCCCGCGAAGGCGACGAGATAGGCGTCGAGCAGGGCTGGCAGGGGAACCCCATGCGTGGCGGCCGCCACCGCCACCGCGACGGGATAGGCGACGGGCTCGGCGCCCTTCGCCAGTTCCCCCACGACATCGCTGGGCCAGGAGGCCTGCACGGCGGTGACGAAGGCGTTGCCCTGCCCGGTGGTCTCCAGATGGCGCTCTCTGGAGGGCGCCAGGGCGAGGGTCAGGTCGTTGATCTCGATGATCGCGGCCATGTCGCCCGCGACAGCCGCGCGCCAGGCGCAAGCGGCCAGCAGAGCGTCGGTGCGCAGCGACCCGTAGCGCACGAGATCATCCAGCCAGGCTTGCAGGGTGGCGGCGTTGGTGATGTCCCCCGCCTCGACGGCGGCCTCCAGCCCGTGGCTATAGGCGAAGGCGCCGACCGGGAAGGCGGGCGACAGCCAGATCAGCAGCGGCAGGGCGGAGCCTGCGCTGTCTTGCGTGTCCAAAGGCGAAGGCCGCTGCATGCAGGCCGCATCACTCATGAGAATGTTTGTGTCCGTGCGCCGTGTGGTCGTGACCGCTGTGATCATGGCCCTGATGGTCATGTCCGTGGTGATCGTGTCCATGATGATCATGCCCATGGTGGTCATGATGATCATGGCCGCAGCCTGGCCCGTGCACATGTTCAGGCTCGGGCTCCGGCGCATAGGCGCCGCCCTCGGGCTCGAAGGGCCCTTCGATGAGGGCGATCTTGCCGCCGAGCTTGCGGGCCATGTCCTCGATCACAGGGTCGCGGCGGATGCGGATGCGGTTGGCGAGGATCTGCACCGGCAGGTGCCGGTTGCCCAGATGCCAGGCCATGCGGGCGAGGTCGCGCGGTTCGCCGATGCGGATTTCCGCCAGCGGCTCGGGGGCGGCGACCACTTCCACAAGGCGGCCATCTTCGAGCACCAGGGCGTCGCCGTGGCGCAGCACCATGGCTTCGGGCAGATCGAGTAGGAACTCCAGCCCGCGCACGCCGGTCATGGCGACGCGGCGGCGGTGGCGTTCCTCGAAATCGAGCACGACGGTATCGGCGGGCTTGGCCTGCCAGGCGCCTCGGGCGCTGATGAAATTGGCGCGGATCATGGGGTTGTCCTCAAGCGAGCATGTCGATCTTTGCGGGGGTGATCGCCTCTATCTTCGGCATTTCGGCCACGCTTTGCGCCATGGCCCGCAGGAAATCCTGGGTATGGGCGCTCT
>CANGTC010000132.1 GCA_947456505.1 Beijerinckiaceae bacterium | reverse complement strand
CAGCTCAGCCCAGCTTTCGCCGGGAAACGCCAGCACCGCCAGCGCGCAGGAGGGAAAGCCCGCCATCATCCGCATGCGAGCGTCAGGATCGCCCGCCGCCGTGAGATTGAAAGCCAGATCCGCCATGCCGGGGTTATGGCCCACGATCATCAGGGTGTGGGCGTCATCGGGCGCGGCGCGCAGGGCCTCCAGCAGGGCAGGCGCCTCGGCCAGATAGAGGCCGCGCTGGATGTCGAGGGGGGCAGCTGCTGGCCATTGGGCCATCAGCAGGGCCACGGTCTCGCGGGTGCGGGCGGAGGCGGAGACGAGCGCGAGATCAGGCCGCAGGCCCTTTGCCTGCATATGCCGCCCCAGAAGGCCAGCGTCCCGCCGCCCTCGGGGCGCAAGCTCCCGTTCAATGTCTTTTTCCCCGCCCCGAGCATGGGCGACGGCTTTGGCGTGGCGAAGCAGCAGGAGATGGCGCATGGGGAGAAATTAGCGGGCGGAGCGCAGAAAGGCGAGTGGGCGATAAGAGGGATCAGCGATACCCCGCTTGGTTGCGAGGATCAGGGCGCAGGCCGCCTCGGCTTCTCTTCCTCCACCACCCGATATTCCCCCTCGATCACATCCGCATCCGCAGGCCTGCGCTGGAAGGGCCCGCGTGGCATGTCGCCATCGCCGGGCTGCCCGATTCCCATCTCCCGCAGCATCCTGCGCAGGCGCGCGCGGGCGATGAGGCCGCCGATGATGACCACGGGCGCCAGCACCAGCAGCAGCCCTATGCTCACCGTCACCAGCACCAGGCCGAGGGCCGCCGCCATGGCCACGCCCAAAATCATGCCCCAGCGCCCGCCCATGGCGGCGCTCTGGTTTCTGCCATTGCTGATGAAAAAGCGGATCATCGGTTCCTCCGGAACGGAAGGTGGGCGAGACGGCGTCCGGATGCAAGGGGCCGTCGCCGCAGACCACTTAACGCTTCTTCACCTGAATGGCGCCTAAATAGGCCATCAAATCCGCGATCTGGGCGGGCGAAAATTCGAAGGTCGGCATTTCCGGCCCCTCATGGCCCACCATGATCCCTTCGCCCAGGGATTCCTCGAGATCCCCCAGGGGATAGCGCTGCGCCAAAGTCCGGAAAGGCGGGGACTTCGGATTGACGCTCTCCCCCGTGCGGCCCACCGCATGGCAGGGCGCGCAGTTGCGCTGCGCGATCTTGAGCCCCCGCGCCGGATTGCCCTTGGCGAAAGCGGGGCTGGCGAAGGTCATGGCGAAGACGAGCAGCAGAGGCAGGGAGGATTTCATGGAGATGTTCCTGTTCGCCTTCAGTTGATTCCAGGGCGCTTCAACTTTCCTTGATTTGACGCAGGTTCGGCTCGCCTGGGTATCTGTCATCAGACCGTCGCAAAACCGCCATAACCCCTCAACGTCGCAGCATGATCGTGCTGGCGGTTCATTTCAGGAGCAGGCGATGATTGCCAAACACACCCTCACTCGGCGCAACCTCCTGGCTGGCTCCAGCGCCCTGGCCTTGAGCGCGCTGGCGCCCGGCCGCGCTGTCGCCTCCCCCTTCAACCCTTTCGCTGCGCCTGTCAGCCGCGGCCCCTCCAGCCTCGACGTTCCCGCCATCGGCGCTACGGCTTCGGCCAGCGGCGCGCCCTATCTGGCGCCTGTCGCCGAGGGCTGGCGCATCGTCTCCCTGCTCACCACCGGCAACGAGGTGAAGGGCTATCCTTTCGCGGGCATTCCCGATGGCCTCGGCGCCTTCGACAATGGCGATGGCTCCATCACTATTCTGTGCAATCATGAACTTGCTGGCGGCAAGGGCGCGGTGCGCGGCCATGGCGGCAAGGGCGCCTTCGTATCCCGCTGGACCCTCGCCAAGGACAGCCTCGAGATTCGCTCCGGCCAGGATTTCGTCACGAGCCCGCAGAAGTTCCATCTCTTCGCGGGCGACGGCTGGAAAAGCGGCGATCAGGTTCCCGCGCAGCAGCTCGATCTCTCCCGTTTCTGCTCGGCCGATCTCGCCCCTAGCTCCGCCTTCTTCAACAAAGGCACGGGCCTTGGCTTCAACGGCCACATCTTCCTGAATGGCGAGGAGGCTGGCGTCGCCAGCCCCAACCGCGCCTTCGCCTGGGTGGCGGAGGAAAGCGCTGCGTGGGAGCTGCCCGCCTTCGGCTTCGGCAAGCCCGGCGACCAGAAGGATCCGCCGCCTTCGTGGGAGAACCTGCTCGCCCATCCCGGCACGGGCGATGTGACGCTTGTGGCCGCCAACTCGGATGGCGGCTTGAATCAGGTGCATTTCTACATCGGCCGCAAGTCGCGTGAGGGCGCAGCCATCGAGCGCGCCGGCCTCACGGGCGGCAAGCTGTTCAGCATGATCGTCCCCGGCGTCGCCAGCGAATCCCGCGACGCCAATATCGGCATCGCCAAGTCCCTCGCGGGCAAGGGCGCAGGCCGGGCCATCGCCTTCGCGCAGCCCAACAAGGGCACCTCCTTCCTGCGTCCCGAGGACGGCGCCTGGGATACGCGCAATCCCAACCGCTATTATTTCGTCACCACCGATCGCAACAACTTTGAAGCCGACGGCACGGCGCGCGAGGGGCAGGACGTCAAGCAGATCGGCCGCAGCCGCCTCTGGGCCGTGACCTTCGACGATGTGAACAAACTCGTCACCGATGGCGCCCCCACCGGCAAGATCGAGCTGCTGCTCGACGGAACCGAAGGCGGCGAGATGTTCGACAATGTCACCGTCACCGCCGATGGCGTGATCTACCTGTGCGAAGACCCCGGCAACAGCCGCCACAACGGCAAGGTCTGGGCTTATGAACTCGACACCGGCAAGCTGGAGATCATCGCCAAATTCGATCCCGCCAAGTTCGGCGATGTCGTCAACGGCCAATACACGCCGACCGTCGCCCCCTTCGTGGACGACAAGGAGACCTCGGGCGTTTTGGACGTGACCGACCTCTTCAAGGACGCCCCGTGGTTCCGCCCCAATGCGCGGGCTCTGCTCCTCGTCGTGCAGGCCCATTTCGCCTATGACCTCGCCATCCCCGCCGGGGCGCAGCTGGTCGAGGGCGGGCAATTGCTGTTGATGGTCAAGGCGGGGTGATCCTTTCACCCCTCTGATGCAGTCTCCGGGCGGGCCCCCCTCATTTGCAAAGCCCGCCCGTGAAGCTACAAGGCTGCAACGGAGGAAAGATCATGACCGCAGCCAAGGGCCGTATCGACGTTCACCACCATCTCCTGCCCGAATTCTACAAGGACGTGCAGCGCGCGGCCGGCATCGCGGGCTCGGCCTATCGTGGCTTTCCCGAATGGTCGCCCGAATCGTCGCTGGCGCTGATGGACGCCGAAGGCATCGGCGCCGCCGTGGTGTCCTATACCTCGCCGGGCATCTGGTTCGGCGATCTCGCCCAGACCCGGGATCTCGCCCGGCGCTTCAATGATTATCTGGCGGAGCTGGTGGCCAGCGCCCCCACGCGCTTCGGCGCCTTCGCCTTCCTGCCCCTGCCGGATGTGGACGCCGCCCTCAAGGAGCTCGCGCGAATCGACGACGAGTTGAAGCTCGAGGGCGTGTGCCTGCTGACCAGCGTGGACGACCGCTACATCGGCCATCCCGATTTCGAGCCCCTCTATGCGGAGCTGAACCGTCGCAAGATCGTGACCTTCATCCATCCCTGCTATCCGCCCGGCAAGGAGGCCGATGGCTGGGATCTGCCGCGCATGCTGGTGGACTATCCCTTCGAGACCACCAAGGTCGCCACCAACCTGATCCTGAAGGGCGTGACCACGCGCTATCCCGACATTCCCTTCATCCTCTCCCATTCCGGCGGCACCCTGCCCATGCTCGCCCATCGCATCTCGATCTTCGACAAGACGACGAGCTTCCGCGACAATTATCCCGATGGGGCGCTGGCCCATATCGCCCGCTTCTATTACGACACCGCGCTGTCAGGCCATCACGCCCCGCTCGACGCGCTTCGCGCCTTCGTGCCCGACAGCCAGATCCTCTTCGGCACGGATTATCCCTATATTTCCGAGGATGTGGTGGCGCGCGAACGGCAGGGCTTTGACGCCTATCAAGGCTTCAAGGGCGAGGCTTTGCAGGCGGTGGAGCGCGGCAACGCCATGCGGCTGTTTCCGAGGCTGGCGGGCTGAACCGCAATTCATCAATAAAGCCTATTGCCACGCGAACCGGGTTGAGGCATGCGCGTTTGTTCATGCAGTAAAGGCGTTCCGCAATCTTGCGAGGCGCAGGAGACCAGCATGTATAAGGCGCCCACCGGACGAGTTGTGACGATTCACCAGGCGCTCAGCCCTGACCTTCGCAACTTGCCGATCCCCGAACCCAGCGAGCGCATCGCCGGTGCGCTTTTGCGCGCGGCGGAGGACGTGGCGGCGCTAAAGCGTGGCGAGGCCGAACGCGCCCACCCGCCAGGCGGCCCACGCAAGGGCGGGCATTGAGGGGTTAGCGCCCCTCGCGTCCGCTCGTCACGCCCTGCCAGCCATCGGGATAGCGCCAGTCCTTGGCCGCGCGCATGCGGTCGCAATAGACGGGGACGGTGAGGCCCAGGAGGTCCCAGCGCGTGAGATAGCTCAGCAGAAAGCCGCTGACGCCCATCTCCCAAAGCTTGCCCACTTCGCCCGCCAGCAGCAGGCGCTTTTCTTGCGCCGTGAGGGGAAAGCGCTCCATCGCCGCTTCCGGATCGGTCTTCAGCGCTTCGCGCACGCTCAGGTCATGCAGCGCGGAACGGCAGAGTTTGTGCACGCCATAGATGCTCATCGCTTTACTCCCAGCGCCAGACGCCGAAGGCGTGACCATGCGGTTGCGGCTCCAGCGTGATCGGGATCTGATCTCCGATGACCCCGAGCATGGCGATCCAGTTCAGCAATTCCCCGCCCGCATTGCCCGCGCGGGTCATTTGCTCGGAGGTCGCCTCCTCGATCAGATCGTTGATTCCGTGGGTGCGCAGCAGATGAACGATCCGGTCCACCCATTTGCGGTCGGGCACGCCGGAACGCTCGTTGACGGGAATCTGCGGCCCGCCAATCTCCAGAGAGAAGCTGCCGCTGGCGAAGACCGCCACCCGCAGGGGCTCCGCGTAGGTGCGGATGGCGCTGCCGATCATGCGGCCGAGATCATGGGCGCGGCGCGCTTGCGGCAGCGGGTTCGAGAAACAGTTCACGAAGATGGGCACCATCGCGACCTTGCCGTGGGGCGCGATGAAATGCCAGGGCACTGCGAAGGCGTGATCGACGGTGAATTCCTGGGATAGCGTCAGGTCAAAGCCGCTCTGGACGCCCGTGCGATGGATGTGGGCGCCGAGCCCCTCATGCACGGGAATCTGATAGTGCGGCATGGGCGTCTGGTCGTTCGGCCCGGAGGTCTGCTCCGCCACGCCCACGGCGAAGAGAGGGAAATTGTCGAGGAAAAAGGTGTTGAAATGATCGTTGGAGAAAATGAGGACCACATCGGCCTTCACCTCCTCGATATGGCGGCGTAGTTCGCCATAGAGGCCATTTTCCACAAAGGCCGGATTTTTCGCGACGGTGGAGGGCAGATTGGGCGAATGGGGCGCCCCAAGGCCCGCGACGATCCTTGCCATTCCTGTTTCCTCGTTCTTGACTGAAAGCAGTTTAGCAAGGCCCTTCGGCCGCGCACAAGCCCTTGCCAGAAGCCCTGCCGGGCGCGAAACTCCGTCATCAAACAAACGAGGGTGACATGAAAACGCGCAAACTCGGCCGCTCTGGCCTCGATGTGTCCATCGCCGGCATCGGCTGCAACAATTTTGGCGCGAGGATCGACAAGGAGGCCACGCGCGCCGTCATTCACAAGGCGCTTGATCTTGGCGTCACCCTGTTCGACACGGCGGACATGTACGCCCGCGGCGGGTCGGAGAGCCTGATGGGCGAGATTCTCGGCGAGCGCCGCAAGGACATCGTGCTCGCCAGCAAATGCGGCATGGTCATGGATGACGCCGGCCGCAAGCAGGGCGCTTCGCGCCGGTATATCATGGAGGCAGTGGAAGCCAGTTTGACGCGTCTGCGCACGGACTGGATCGATCTTTATCAGATCCACAAGCCCGATCCCTCCACCCCCATCGAGGAGACCCTTCGCGCCCTCGACGATCTCGTTCGTCAGGGCAAGGTGCGTTACATCGGCTGCTCGAATTTTGCGGGTTGGCAGATGACCGAGGCGCTCTGGACCTCGCGGCTGGGCGGGCTGGTGTCCTTCATCTCCTGCCAGAACGAATATAGCCTGCTGGAGCGCGGGATCGAGGCGGAGCTTCTTCCCGCCATGGCGCAATATGGGGTGGGCCTGCTGCCCTACTATCCGCTGGCGGGCGGGTTGCTCACGGGCAAATATGCGGGCGGCGCCGCGCCTGCGGACGCGCGGTTGATGTACAATTCCTATATGGCGGGCAAGCACCTGTCGGATCGCAAGCGCGCCATCGCCGACAAGCTCGGCGCCTATGCGAAGGAGCGCGGCCACAGCCTGCTGGAGCTCGCCATGAGCTGGCTCGCCATGCAGCCCGCCGTCACCAGCGTCATCGCAGGCGCCAGCAATCCCGCACAGGTCGAGGCCAACGCCAAGGCGCTCGACTGGGTCATGAGCCCCGAAGAGCTGGCCGAGATCGACAAGATCACCAAGGGCTGAGCGCGCTCACTCCCGCAGCACCAGAACCGAACATTTGGCGTGGCGCACGATGGTCTTGGCGTTGGAGCCCAGAAGATAGGTGGACATGGCCGGTCGGTGCGAGCCGATGACGATGAGGTCGGCGCCCCAGGCGTCGGCCTCCGCCAGCACTTCCGGATAGACGCCGCCTGTACGCACCACGGTGGAGACCCGGTCCTGGGGCATGCGCAGCCTTGCGGCGAGGGCCTTCAGGCTCGCCTCGGCGTCGGTCTTTTGCTGCATGTCGAAGTCAGCGGGCACGAAGTCCATGAAGGTGGCTGGCAGCAGCCGCTGCACATTCACAAGCCTGAGCGCGGCCCCTGACCATTCGGCCAGCGCAGCCGCTTTTTCGAGGGCTGAACGGGTGATCTCGGGTTCGTCCAGATCGATGGGCGCGAGAATGGTTCTGAACATGGCGCGGGCTCCCTGGCTATCGCAAGCGAAGTCGGGCGCGCCGGAGCCGGATCAAGCCCCACCTTCAGTCAGCTGCGCCGGATGAGGCCGAGGACGAGGGAGACCTGAAGGAAAGCCAGCGCCACCCAGAAGAGCAGGCGCGCGCCCTCCATGGCCGTGCCCGCGACGCCGCCAAAGCCCAGAACGGCCGCCACCAGAGCGACGACCAGAAAAATCACCGCCCAGTGCAGGAGATTGCCGAAGTTCATGGCGCTCTCCTCAGCTTGCTGACTTGATTGCGCGGACGGGCTGGCGTCCCGGCCCGCTGGTCAGGATCGAGCGCAGCATCCAGGCCGCCTTTTCGTGAAAGGCGAGCATCTGGTTCAGCAGGTCCTGGGTCGCGAAGTCCTGGCTCTCGTCAGCATCGGTGGAGATCGGGCGCAGCTTGCGCAGGGCGGCCTCGTGGCGGGTGAGCAGATCCGCCAGCATCTCGTCCTCATCGGGCATGGCGGTGGGGATCTTCACCCCGCTGGGGAAGCTCTTGGCGCCGAGGGGCGCGGCGAAGCCCAGCTGGCGAACCCGCTCGGCGATCTCGTCCGCCGTCTCGAACAGGGTCTCGTAATGCTGCTGCAACAGCTTGTGGATGGGCTCGAAGAGCGGTCCGCGCACGTTCCAGTGGTAGACATGGGTCTGCACCATCAAGGAATAGGCGTCGTCGAGCACGCCGCTGAGCTGCAACGCGAAATGGGCGCGCAGTTTTTCCGACAGGCCGGTGTCCATGGGTTCGGTGGGCGCTGCGCACATGTGGGATCTCCTCGAACTGGGCCAGGACGCGGCGCGGCAGGCGCCGCGTCATGTCAACAGGGGCTCAGTTGCGAGGTTCCAAAGAGGCACGACTTTTAAGCGGAGGCGGCTTTCGCGGCCAGCGCCTCGGTGATGGCGGCCAGCGCCTTGTCGGCGCCTGCCCCGTCTGGCCCGCCGGCCTGGGCCATGTCGGGCCGTCCGCCGCCGCCCTTGCCGCCCAGGCACTCGGCGGCGATGCGCACGAAGTCCACGGCGTTGAAGCGGGCAGTGAGGTCAGGTGTCACGCCCACCACCACGCCCGCCTTGCCATCGGGCGCCACGCCCACGATGGCCACGACGCCCGAGCCGACCTTGGTCTTGGCCTCATCGGCGAGGGACTTCAGGTCCTTCATCTCGATGCCGCTGACCGCGCGTGCGAAGAGCTTGACCCCTGCGACCTCGCGCATGCCGTCTTCTGCGCCGCCGCCGCCCCCGCCCATGGCGAGCTTGCGGCGGGCCTCGGTCAATTCGCGCTCCAGCTTGCGACGATCTTCGATGAGGGCCGCGAGGCGCTCGGCTGCGTCATCCGCCGGCGATTTCAGCAGGCTCGCCAGTTCGCGCAGCCGCTTGCCTTCCTCGTTGAGATGCTGGCGCGCGCCATCGGCGGTCTTGGCCTCGAGGCGCCGCACGCCCGCCGCCACCGCAGTCTCGGCCACGATGGATACAAGCCCGATGTCGCCGGTGCGCCGCACATGGGTGCCACCGCACAATTCGACGGAGAAGGGCTTGCCCGCCCGCTCGCCCTCTGTCTCCACGCCCATGGTCACGACGCGGACCTCGTCCCCGTATTTCTCGCCAAACAGCGCGCGGGCGCCGGAGGCGCGCGCGTCGTCGACGCCCATGAGGCGCGTCTCCACCGGGCCATTCTGCAGCACCATGCGGTTGGCGATCTCTTCCACTTCCGCCAGTTCGCCATCGCTGATGGGCTTGGGATGGGCGAAATCGAATCGTAGCCGGTCGGGGGAGACCAGCGAGCCCTTCTGGGCCACGTGATCGCCCAGCACCTGACGCAGGGCCTCGTGCAGCAGATGGGTGGCCGAATGGTTGGCGCGGATGGCGCTGCGGCGGCTGTGGTCCACCTCCAGCTCCAGCGCCTGGCCCTTGCGCAGGGCGCCCAGCTCGACAGTGACCTCATGAACGAAGAGGTCGCCGAGCTTCTTCTGGGTATTGGTGACGCGGACCCGCAGGCCCACGCCGGTCATCAGGCCCATGTCGCCGACCTGGCCGCCGGATTCGCCGTAGAAGGGGGTCTGGTTGAGCACCACGAGGCCATTCTGCCCGGCCTCCAGAACCTCGACCTCCTGGCCGCCGCTCACCAGCGCGCCCACCACGCCCTCGGCGCGCTCGGTCTCGTAGCCCAGATATTCGGTCGCCCCCACCTGATCGCGCACGCCGAACCAGACGGTTTCGGTCGCCGCCTCGCCCGAGCCCGCCCAGGCCTTGCGGGCCTCGGCGCGCTGGCGCTCCATGGCCTTGGAGAAAGCGTCCGTATCCACGCCCACCCCCCGCGCGCGCAGGGCCTCCTGGGTCAGATCCAGCGGGAAGCCATAGGTGTCATAGAGCTTGAAGGCGGTCTCGCCGGGCAGCATCTGTCCGCTGGTGAGGCCCTGGCTCTCTTCATCGAGGATGGACAGGCCGCGCGCCAGCGTGACGCGAAAGCGCGTCTCCTCCAGCCGCAGGGTCTCGCTGATGAGCGCCTCGGCGCGCACCAGTTCCGGATAGGCCTGGCCCATTTCGCGCACCAGCACCGGCACGAGTCGCCACATCAGGGGATCGCGCGCGCCCAGAAGTTGAGCATGGCGCATGGCCCGGCGCATGATGCGGCGCAGCACATAGCCGCGTCCCTCGTTGGAGGGCAGCACGCCGTCCGCCACCAGGAAGGCCGAGGCGCGCAGATGGTCGGCGATGATGCGGTGACTGGCCTTTTGCGACCCGTCCGCATCCACGCCCGTGGCGTCGGACGAGGCGCGGATGAGGGCGCGCATGAGATCGATGTCATAATTGGAATGCACGCCTTGCAGGATCGCCGCGATGCGCTCGAGGCCCATGCCCGTGTCGATGGAGGGACGGGGCAGGGGGATGCGCTGGCCCGCGCTGACTTGCTCATATTGCATGAAGACGAGGTTCCAGAACTCCAGGAACCGGTCGCCATCCTCATCCGGGCTGCCGGGAGGGCCGCCCTGCAGGGCCGGGCCCTGATCATAGAAGATTTCCGAGCAGGGGCCGCAGGGGCCGGTCTCGCCCATGGACCAGAAATTGTCGGAGGTGGGGATGCGGATGATGCGGTCGTCGCTGAAGCCCGCGATCTTTTTCCACAGGTCGAAGGCCTCGTCGTCGGTGTGATAGACGGTGACGAGAAGGCGATCCTTGGGAAGGGCGAATTCCTTGCTGATCAGCTTCCAGGCCAGTTCAATCGCCTCGGCCTTGAAATAATCGCCGAAGGAGAAGTTGCCGAGCATCTCGAAGAAGGTGTGATGGCGGGCAGTGTAGCCGACATTGTCGAGGTCGTTGTGCTTGCCCCCCGCGCGCACGCATTTCTGGGAGCTCGCCGCCCTGCTGTAGGGGCGCTTTTCGACGCCGGTGAAGACATTTTTGAACTGCACCATGCCCGCATTGGTGAACATCAATGTGGGATCGTTGCGGGGCACGAGGGGTGAGGACTCAACAACGGAGTGTCCCGCGTCGGCGAAATACTCAAGAAATGTCGACCGGATTTCGTTAACGCCGCTCATGTGACGAACCGTTCCTGTTCAGCCGCCCCCGGCGGCTCTATCCAAGTTCCCGGGAAATCCCTGGGGATCGCGGACCCTTTCGCCACCTTCGTCAAGACGTGAGGCTGGCGCAAGGAAAAAGCCCGGATCTTTCGATCCGGGCTGTTCTAACGGTGGGAAGTTGGGCTGTCGAGTGAGAACCCTTGTCGCGCAACAGGGATGCTCATGTTTTGGCGTTCCGCCCGGGGGCTGCGGCGCTCTGGACGGAAGAGGGGACCTTCCACCAGCCGCAGGCTCCGGGGGCGTTCCTATTCCGCGTCGTCTTCCGGGCCGCCGTCTTCGAGGATCTTCTCTGCGATGAGGCCGGCGTTTTCGCGAATGGCCATTTCGATCCGGGCCGCCGCATCCGGGTTCTGCTTCAGGAAGGTCTTGGCGTTCTCACGGCCCTGGCCCAGGCGCTGGCTGTCAAAGGAGAACCAGGCGCCGGACTTCTCGACCACACCGGCCTTGACGCCAAGATCGACCAGTTCGCCCATCTTGGAGACGCCTTCGCCATACATGATGTCGAACTCCACCTGCTTGAAGGGCGGGGCGACCTTGTTCTTGACCACTTTCACGCGGGTGGCGTTGCCCACCACTTCCTCGCGGTCCTTGATCGCGCCGGTGCGGCGAATGTCGAGGCGGACGGAGGCGTAGAATTTCAGGGCGTTGCCGCCGGTCGTGGTCTCGGGCGAGCCATACATCACGCCAATCTTCATGCTGATCTGGTTGATGAAGATGACCAT
>CANGTC010000131.1 GCA_947456505.1 Beijerinckiaceae bacterium | reverse complement strand
GCGGAACATTGTGGCGGGCGAGGCGCTCTATGACATCTGGGATGTGAACGAGGACGCCGAATATCACGAGGGCGGAACCTCCGGCGAGCGCGAGGCCCTGCGCAGCGAACGCATGGTCCCCCGCAAGGCTGCGTGATCTGGCGGGTGGGGTGGCTCTGGGCTAGACTGGACCCATGATCGTAACCCTCCGCAGTTCCATCCTCACCCTCGCCGCCTGCCTTTGCCTTGCAGGGCTCGCCTGCGCCGCTGATTTGCCCGAGGCGCCAGCGCCCGCGCCCGAGGGCGCCCCCGCTACGGTCTTCAGCTTCGGTCGCGACAACCCAACCTGCGGCGAGTGGACCAACGGCTGCCAGATCTGCACCCGCCCCGCCGCAGGCGAGATGCAATGCTCGACCCCGGGCATCGCCTGCACGCCGGGCCCGCCGGTGTGCCGATTGAAGAAGGAGCCGTGAGGCTCAGGGCAGCACCTTCCCCGGGTTCATGATCCCCTTGGGATCAAAGGCTGTCTTGATGGCGCCCATGAGGGCGAGGGCGCCCGGGCCGTGCTCTTCTCGCATATATTTGCGCTTGAGCTGGCCGATGCCATGCTCCCCTGTGCAGGTGCCCTCCATGGCGAGGCCGCGTTGCACGAGGCGGTGCAGGAAGCCCTCCGCGCGCGTGATGTCCGCAGGATCGTCCATGTCCACCAACAGCGTCACATGGAAATTGCCGTCGCCCACATGGCCGAGAATCGGCGCCACGAGCCCGGTCTTGGCGATGTCCGCCTGGGTCTGGGTTACGCAATCGGCGAGGCGCGAAATGGGCACACAGACGTCGGTTGCCACCGCCTTGGCGCCGGGGCGCAGGGCGAGGCCTGACCAATAGGCGTCATGGCGGGCCTGCCACAGGCGCGTGCGCTCCTCGGGCTTCACGGTCCAGGTGAAGGGCCCGCCTGCGAATTCGGCGGCGATCTCGCCAAAGCGGGCGGATTGCTCCTCCACGCTCGCCTGCGTGCCGTGAAACTCCAGAAGCAGCATGGGCGTTTCGGCGAGGCCCAGTTTCGAATAGAGATTGACCGCCTTCACCTGCAAGGCGTCCAGCAATTCGATGCGCGCGACGGGAATGCCCGATTGTATGGTCGCAATGGTCGCGTTGCAGGCGGCCTCCACGCTGGGGAAGGGGCAGATTCCCCCCGCGATGGCCTCGGGGATGCTGTGGAGTTTGAGGGTGGCTTGCGTGATGACGCCCAGCGTCCCTTCCGCGCCCACGAAGAGGCGGGTGAGGTCGTAGCCTGCGGAGGATTTCTTCGCGCGGCGCGCGGTGCGGATGATCTCGCCATTGGCGGTCACCACCTCCAGCGACAGCACATTGTCCTTCATGGTGCCATATCGCACCGCATTGGTGCCCGAAGCCCGCGTGGAGATCATGCCCCCAAGAGAGGCGTCGGCGCCTGGGTCGATGGGGAAGAACAGGCCGGTGTCGCGCAGATGTTCGTTGAGCGCCTTGCGGGTGACGCCGGGCTCCACCACGCAATCGAGATCCTCCGCATGGACCGCCACCACGCGGTTCATGAGCGACAGATCGATGCAGACGCCGCCATGGGGGGCGTTCACATGGCCCTCGAGAGAGGTGCCGGTTCCATAGGGAACCACGGGGACGCCATGCGCCGCGCAGAGCGTCACCACACGCGCCACCTCCCGCGCGCTTTGAGCGAAGACCACCGCATCCGGCGGCTGGTTCTCGCCCCAGGTCAGGGTATGGGCGTGCTGGCGGCGCAGGGTCTCGTTGGTGGAGAGACGCTCGCCGAAATGCTGGCCGAGTTCGTGCACCACGAGCGCAGTGGCCGCCGGGGAAAAAGTCGTCTCATCCGCCATGGGGCGCTCCTTGCAGGAAAGCAATTTCCTCTTGTGTATTCGCCCGTCCCAGCACCGCGTTGCGATAGGGGAAGCGGCCAAATTTGGCGATTGCCTCGCGATGGATCAGGCCGAATTTCACACCCTCGTCGTCGCCGCAGGCCCTGCAGCGTTCGATGCAGAAATCCTGCTCCGCCAGATCCTCCGCATGCATCATGGGCAGATAGAAGAAGCGCCGCAGCGGCGGTTCATACCGGGCGTCAAAGCCCGCCGCGATGGCCCGGTGGGCCACTGCGAGGGCTTTTGAGTCGCTGGCGAAGGCGCGGGCTAGGCCCCGGAAGATGTTGCGAGGGAACTGGTCGAGCAGCAGAATCAGCGCCAGCGCGCCGTCCGGCGTCGCCTGCCAGTCGTCGAGATCGCCTCGCGCGGCGGCCTGCTGGGCGCCGAAGAAGCTCCAGCGCAGGCGTGCGTCAAAATCCCGGTCCTGCGCGAACCAGAGCGCGGGGCCTGCTTCTCGCCAGAAGGAGATGACGTCGTTTGGCGTTACGGTATACATGGGGCTGCGCATCCGCTGTGTGGCGTCTGCTCCCTTATACCACGCCCGTTCCCCGAGGATATTCCATGTCGCAAGCCGCCGTCGTCGAGGAGGCCGCCCCCTCCGTCAATCCCTGGCACCTCGTGGGCTACGTGGGGCTGCTTGCGCTGATGGTCTTCGTGATCTGGCTTGATGATCGTTTCGTGTTGAATTTCATGCATGTGATGTCCGGCGTGTTGTGGACTGGCATTGACCTCTTCATGGGCTTTTATGTGGGTCCGGCCCTGCGCTCCGCCCCCTTCGAGGCGCGTCGGGCCGTGACCATGCGGCTGGTGCCGCGCACCCTGTTCCTCATGCCCACCCTCGCCATCATCACGGGCACGACAGGTTGGTTCCATGCGAAGCAGTTGGGTTTTCTGGAGACGCCCTGGCCGCAATATGGCTGGGTGCTGGCGGCGCTGATCATCATCACCATTCTCACGGTGCAGGGTCTCGGCCTCTTGCTGCCCACCAATGTCCGCGTCTATCTGGAACTGCGCAAGCCCGCGCCTGATCGCGAGCGAATCGGTCGTCTGTTGAAAAGCTATATCTATCTCGTGGGTTTTCAGGGCGTCATGCAGGTCGCCATGATCGTCGTCATGGCGAAATTCGTGACGGGGCTCTAGGGGATGAACAGGCGCGTCTTTTGGCTTGTGGTCAGCCTGCTGGTCGCCAGCGCGGCTTTGCTGGTCGTTTTCCTGATGCGCCCTGCCGCGCGGACGGCTGTATATGATCGGCATGGCCGCCTCATCTCCTATCCCGGAAAGGTCAATGCGCCCTGTCCACCCCAGGACGCGCGTACGGCGGTCATTTTCGTCGCCGGGCAGTCCAACGTCGCCAACCATGCGGAGCGGCTCCAGGCGACCGCCTACGGGGATCGCGTCGTGTCCTTCTTCGAGGGCGCCTGCTCCATCGCAAGCTCGCCGCTGCTGGGCGCGACAGCGCTCGAGGGCGACAGCCTGACGCCCATGGCCGATGAACTGCTGCGCTCTGGCCGTTTTGATCGGGTGGTGCTGGCGCCGGTCGCGGTTGGGGGAACCGAAATCGCCCGCTGGGTGGATGGGGATCTCGCCCCACTTCTGCGTCAGGCGTTGGAGGCGGTGCAGGCGCGCTACCGGGTCACCCACGCGATCTGGCATCAGGGCGAGGCCGATGCGGAACAAGGAACCAACGCGGCCGACTATCGGCGTCGCTTCGACATATTGCTCGGCCGATGGCGCGCGCAGGGCATGGCGGCGCCGGTGCTTGTCTCCGTCACAACGCGCTGCGATCCAGCCTGGAAGCCGGACAATCCCGTGGCTTTGGTCCAGCGCAGCTTGCCCGATCCGGTGCGAGGGCTCTATCCCGGGGCGGATTCGGATGCTCAGCTTCCGGCCGAGGAACTGAGGGGCGGGGAGTGCCACCACAACGCCAAGGGGCAGGCGCATCTGGCGAAACTGCTGGCTTTCGCGCTTTTGGCGGTTAATCAAGCCCCTTGAGGGGATTCTCGGGGGTGGTCAGCGGGCGCGCATCAGCGTAGAAGATTCTTATTCTGTTCTCGCCTGGAGCCGCTCTCCTTGTCCGATCCCTTTGACCTGTCTGGCGCCGATGAGCCCGATTTCGCCGTAGCGCCCGCCCCCCGCGAGGGCGGGATCGCCGCGCGCGCCCGCGCCGCAGCGGTCGGGGCGCCGCGCTATCTTGAAGGGCTCAATCCTGAACAGCGCGAGGCCGTGGAGGCCATGGATGGTCCCGTGCTGGTGCTGGCGGGGGCGGGCACGGGCAAGACCCGGGTGCTCACCACCCGCATCGCCCATATCATCGCCACCGGTCGCGCGCGGCCCCATGAACTGCTCGCAGTCACCTTCACCAACAAGGCCGCGCGCGAGATGAAGGAGCGCATCGGCGCCCTTGTGGGGGCGGGCGCCGAGGGCATGCCCTGGCTCGGCACCTTCCACTCCATCGGCACCAAGATCCTGCGCCGCCACGCCGAACTGGTGGGTCTGCAATCCACCTTCACCATTCTGGACACTGACGATCAGATCCGCCTGTTGAAACAGGTCTTGCAGGCGGAGGATGTTGACGACAAGCGCTGGCCCGCACGGGCGTTGGCCCATCAGATCGACAACTGGAAGAACCGGGGCCTTGATCCCGCCCGCGTGCCAGCGGGCGAGGCGGGGGCCTTCGCCAATGGCAAAGGCGGCAAGCTCTACGCCATGTATCAGGCGCGGCTTAAGACCCTCAACGCCGTCGATTTCGGCGACCTGCTGCTGGAGAGCCTGCGGGTGCTGCGCGAGCATCCCGATGTGCTCAAGCAGTTTCAGGACCGCTTCCGCTACATTCTGGTCGACGAGTATCAGGACACCAACACGGTTCAATATCTGTGGCTGCGCCTGCTCGCGCAGGGACGCCATAATGTTTGCTGCGTGGGCGACGACGATCAGTCGATCTATGGCTGGCGCGGCGCGGAAGTGGACAATATCCTGCGCTTCGACAAGGACTTCCCTGGCGCCAAGGTGATCCGCCTCGAGCGCAACTATCGCTCGACCGGCCATATTCTCGCCGCCGCCGCACATCTCATCGCTCATAATGGCAGCCGCCTCGGCAAGACCCTCTTCACCGATGGCGAAGATGGCGAGATGCCCACGGTCACCGGCGTCTGGGATAGCGAGGAAGAGGCTCGCACCATCGGCGAGGATATCGAGCAATTGCAGCGCAAGGGCGCCAATCTCGATGAGGTCGCCATTCTCGTGCGCGCCTCGTTCCAGATGCGCGAATTTGAAGAGCGCTTCATCACCCTGGGCCTTCCCTATCGCGTCATTGGCGGCCCGCGCTTTTACGAGCGCGCGGAAATTCGTGATGCTCTGGCCTATCTGCGCTGCATCGCCCAGCCCGCTGACGATCTGGCCTTCGAGCGCATCTTCAACACGCCCAAGCGCGGTCTTGGCGACGCCACCTTGCAGGTGCTGCACAATTATGCGCGCAGCTCGCGCGTTCCCTTGCTGCAGGCGGCGCGCGTCATCGTCGAGACCGAGGAGTTGAAGCCCAAGGCGCGCGGTTCGCTGCGCGCGCTGGTCAATGATTTCACCCGTTGGTCCTCGCTGGTCGACAATATGCGCCACAGCGAACTCGCCGAAATGATTCTGGAGGAGTCCGGCTATACGGACATGTGGCAGAAGGATCGTTCGGCCGATGCGGCGGGTCGCCTCGAAAACCTGAAAGAGCTCGTGCGTTCCATGGAGGAGTTTCCGGATCTCGGCGGCTTTCTCGAACATATCTCGCTGGTCATGGACGTCGATAATCGCGAGGGTGGCGCCCATGTGTCGATCATGACGCTCCATGCGGCCAAGGGCCTTGAGTTCGAGACGGTCTATCTGCCGGGCTGGGAGGAGGGGCTCTTCCCTCATCAGCGCTCCCTCGATGAGAGCGGCAGGGCCGGCCTCGAGGAAGAGCGCCGCCTCGCCTATGTGGGCGTGACCCGCGCCAAGCGCCGCGCGAAAATCTTTTTCGCCACCAACCGGCGTATCCATGGCCTGTGGCAGACGACCATCCCCTCGCGCTTTCTCGACGAGCTTCCCGCTGACCATGTGGAGGTGGTGGAGGCCGCCAGCGGCACAAGCTATGGCGGCTACGCCCAGTCGCGCTTCGCCAATCAGGACACCTATGTCTCCACCTATTCGACGCCTGGCTGGCAGAGGGCGCAGCAGCGGCGCACCGAGCAGGGCGCTTCCGGCAATCAGTCCAAGGGCTTCGGTGGTCAGTCCCGGGGTTCGGAGGCCTGGAGCGGGCGCAAGGCGCCTGCTCTGATCGAGGGCGAGCTTGTCGCCAAATCCAGCAGCGCCTCGGCCTTTGCGGCGGGAGCGCGGGTGTTCCACATCAAATTCGGCAATGGCACGGTGGCCTCGGTCGATGGCAACAAGCTCACGGTGGAATTCGACAAGGCGGGCCGCAAGATGGTGCTCGACAGCTTCGTCCAGGCGCTGGGCGCCTAGGGCGGCGACTGGCGGCTCCATGTCGCAGCCCATGATTTCCACATGGGCTTCACGATGCCGCCATGAATTAGGCTAGAGTGCGCTTACATCGGTTCGGAACCCCACTTTGCGCGAAAGCCTGACCATTCTCGCCTCTGTCCTCATCGCCGCGCTCACCCTGGCGCTGGTGGGGCCTTGGTTCGTCGATTGGACAGCCCAGCGCGCTTTCATCGAAGCCCAATTGTCGCAGGCTGTTGGCGCTCCCGTAACCACCCGTGGGTCCATAGGCGTGGTCCTGTTGCCCAGCCCGCGCCTTGAACTGGACGGGGTCTGGCTTGGGGAAGGACAGTCTGTCAGCCTGCGCACCGGGGCGGTGCGGCTCGAACTTTCCGTGGCGCCGCTGCTCCATGGGGAATTGCGCTTTCTGGAAGCTGCTGTGGACGCCCCCGAATTGCGCGTCCCCCTCAATGGCTCGGGCGGCTGGCCTGCGCTGGCCCTGGGCGATGGCGCGCGCGACGTGCAGTTTGACCGGATCGATATTCGCGGCGGCAAGCTCATCCTGGAGGATCTCGCGAGCGGATCCCTGACCCTTGCAGGCCTTGACCTGCGGGCGGAAGCCACCTCGCTGAATGGTCCCTTTCGCGGCGCAGGCTCTTTCGCTCGGGAGGGCGCACGGGTCGGCTTTCGGTTCAACACCGGCGCGCGAGATGGCGACAAGCTGCGGTTGAAGCTCGTTAGCGACGAAGGCGGCGGCCTGCCCCGGATCGATGCGGATGGGGCGCTGCTGATCGGCGCAAGCCCCTCGTTCGAGGGGCCGGTGATCCTTTCGGGGGCTCTTCCCGCGCCCTGGCGGGCCGTGGGGGTCGCCAATCTCAACCCCGCCGGTCTCCTCATCGAGCCTCTGGAGTTGCGACTGGGCGCTGACGACGCGCCTCTGACCATCGCAGGCTCGGCCCGGTTCGCATTCGGGCGCGAGCCCAATGGCGAGATCGCCTTGTCGGCCCGTCAGCTTGATCTGGAGCGCGTCTTTGGTCCCAAGGTCGGGGCGGCGAGGCTTGAGCCGGTCTTGCGGGGCTGGCTCGGCGATGGCGCGGCGCCGGGCTCTGTCCCGTTTCCACTGCGGATCCTTTTGACCTCCCCCGCCGTTTTCCTCGGCGGTGAAACCCTCACCGACCTGGCTATGGAGACGCGGCTTTCGCCGGGCAGGCCCCTGGGCCTGCGCATCTCGGGGGGCGGGCCGGGGCGCTTCCGCCTGCTGCTGGATGGCCAGTTGGAGACCGGCCCGGCGGCCGCGTTCAAAGGGCAGGTGGACGGAGCGGTCGGGGATCTGCCGCGCCTTGGCGAATGGCTCGCGCCGACGCTCCCGCAGGTCGCCGAAGCCCTGCGTGCGGCGCCCTTTCGCAGCATCGAGGTCGCCGGGGCTATGGATTGGTCGGGAGCCGGCTTCGCCGCGCGCGAGCTGCGCCTGAAGGCTGATCGTTCGGCCTTCGCCGGGGCGGCCGCCTTCACGCGATCCATTGGCGACGACCCCGCCAGGCTTTTCGCTGATCTGACCTCGGACGCCCTTGATCTCGACGGCGTTCCCGATCTCTCCGGTCTCGGCGGCGTCCTGGGTCAGGCGGAACTCGCCTTCTCGCTGGACGCCCGCGCCATTCGGGTCGCGCGGTTCGGTGAAGGCCTGATTGACGCCGGTCGCATCCGCGTGAAGCTTGGTCGGAACGGTTCGGGGCTACATCTCGATTCCCTGTCGATCTCCGGCCTTGGTGGCGCTGACGTCTCGGTCTCCGGCGATCTTGCCGCGCAGGATGGCGCTTTCGCCGTTCGGGTGGAGGCCCAGCGCCTTGTCGATCTCGCGGCTTTCCTGCGCCGCGTGGCGCCGGGACCCGTCGCAGATGGATTGGTGGCCCGCGCCGTGGCGCTGTCGCCCCTGGCCCTGTCCATGACTGTGCAGACCCGGCGCCCCGGGCCCGCCGCGCCCCTGCTGCTGGCGAGCCTGGCCTTCGACGCCACCGCGCGGGGCTCGCGCTGGCAGGCCTCGCTCAAACCCGAGGGGCAAGCGGGCAGGGTCTCCGGTCGGCTGTCGGTTGAGACGCGCGATGCGCCCATGCTCATGCGTCAACTGGGGATCGAGACAATCCCAATCGCGGGGGCTGGCGGCGCCTTGCTGACCGCCAAGATCGCCGACTCGCCAGACGGCGCTTATGCGGTTGATGCGTCGGGTCTTCTGGCGGGCCTTGATCTGGGGTTCAAGGGACGGCTCTCGGGCTCTCTCGGCGCGCCGCGCGCCACGGGCGACCTGCGCTTGAAGACCGCCGATGTGGGTCCCCTCCTGCGTATGGTCGGCTATGGTTCGCCCGAGATCACCCAGGCTCTTCCCTTGCAGGCCAGCGCCGCCCTTGGCCTCGCCGAGGGGCGGTTGGCGCTGACAGCGCTTTCCGGTTCGGCTTTTGGCGTTTCCCTCGGCGGCGGCCTTGAGGCGCAGATGGGGCAGGCCCGCCCAAAGCTCTCGGGCGCGCTCGAGCTCGACCGGGCGAACCTGCCCGCCCTCGCCACCCTCCTGCTGGGCCCGCCGGTTCCCGCGCGCGGCGGCGCTCTTTGGGGCGAGGGACGGTTCGGGCCAGGCCTCGCCGAGCTTCCCGACGCCGATTTTGCGATCAAGGCCGGGCAGGTGACGGTTCTGGAGGGCCTTTCCGCCACAAGGGCGAGCCTGCGCCTCAACCTCGCGCCGGGCGTTCTCGCCTTCTCAGAAATGACGGGCGCCCTGGGGCCGGGGCGCATCGAGGGCCGGGCTTCGTTCCGGCGCGATGGGGCTTCGGTGTCGGTCTCTGGCGCCGCCACAGTCAGCGGCCAGCCGATCCCCGGCGCCTGGGCGCAAGGCGAATGGGGCGGCAAGTTGGACTTCACCGCCACCGGCGACACGCCATCCGCTCTGGTCGGTGGCCTGGCGGGGTCCGGGAATTTGCAACTGCGCGGCCTTGTCATCCCCCAGGCGGATCCGGGCGCCCCCGCCCGGGTCATTGCGGAGGCGGAATCCGGCGCTCTCTACATTTCCGAAAATGATTTCATGGGCGCCTTGCGCCGCGAAATCATCAGGGCTCCGCTCAGCCTCGATGCGCTGGAGGCCACCGCGCAGGTTTCGGGGGGCGTTGCGCGTCTTCAGGCGCCGCAGGTCAGCGCCGCCATCGACCTGCGCCGCATGAGCCTCGAAGCGAGAGCCCCGCTGCCCACGGGCGACTTGCCGAAAAACTGGAATGGGACGCCGCCCCAGATTGCGGCGCTCTGGCGTGGGCCGCTCATCGCGCCCCAGCGCGATCTAGAAGCCGGGGTCTTTGTGAATGCGCTGGCGGCGCGCGCCATCGCCCGCGAGAGCGCGCGTATCGAGGCGCTGGAGGCCGACATGCGCGAGCGCGCCCTCTTCGCTCGCCGCAAGCGCGGGTTCGACTTTCTCCATCAACGCGAGCGTGAGGTCGCGACCTTCCTTGCGGAGCAGGCGCAGCTCGATCACGAGCGGCAGGAATTGGAAAGTCAGGAACAGGCGAGGCGGGAGCGCGAGCAGTCGGAGATCGAAAAAGGGGAGCTGGAGAAACTCATTCGCTCCCTGCCGCCGGAGATCGCTCACCCGCAATAGGGTTTTTCGAGCACAGGCGCTCCAGCACGAAAACTCTTATGGCGGAGGAGAGATTGGCCGCTCCCCGCGTGGCGTCGATGTCAGCCACCAGACTGGCGAGCGACCGCCGATCAGCGGCGGCGATGGTTTTCAAGCCCGTCCAGAAGGCGTCTTCCAGCGAGATCGAGGTGCGATGCCCGGCGATGACAAGCGAGTGTTTTGCAAGTCTGGTGGCGGGCGTGCGGGCCAGATCCGGCGCGTCATTCATCTTTTGCGGGTTCTTGTTTGGCGGGCCCTCGCCCATCGAGCCGGTGGCCGTCCAGCTTTTGCTGCTCCTTGGCTTGCGCAGCCTCCGTCATCTCGCGCTCGGCTTTGGTGCGCCCGAAGGCGAGCCTGTTGGCCTCGGCCTTGCGCTCGGCTTGCTTGCGCTCCTGAGCCTTGCGGAATTGTCGTAAATTGATGATCTCGCCCATGACCAGATCTCCTACGCACACCCCTCAGAGCGCCAGCATAGGGCTATTTGCAGCGCTTGCGCCAGAGGAGATGAGGGCGCTCAGGTCTTTTTGCGGAAGGCGTTGATGGAGATGACCTTCTGATCGTCGCCATCGCCGGGTTTTGCGACGGGGGCGGTTTTCTCGGGCTTGCTTTCCGCAGCCTTGCCTTTGGGCCGGGCGGTCGGGGCGACCTCCGCGGGCTCGGAGCCTGCGCCGCGTGGCGCCTTCTCCGACCGGGCCGGGGGCTTTTGCGCCGGGAGGGCGGTCGGGCGGGGCGCGGGCTCGGTGTCGTTGGCGCCCTCCTCGGGCTCAATGTCCTGAAGCTCGAATTTCAGGCCAAATTCGACGGAGGGATCGAAGAAGCCCGACAGGGCCTCCCAGGGAACGCTCAGACGTTCCGGCACGTTTGAAAAGGACAGCCCCACCTCAAAGCCGAATTCCGTGACGTTCAGGTCCCAGAATTGATGCTGGAGGATGATGGTGATCTCTTTGGGGAACCGCTCGCGGGTCCGCTGCGAGATGAGCACGCCAGGCGCATCCGTGCGGAAGGTGATGAAGAAATGGTGGTCGCCGGGAAGGCCGTCGCGAGCGGCGTCGCCCAAGACCTTGCGCACAACGCTCCGCAGCGCTTCCTGAACGAGAAGATCGTAGCGGATGATATCTGTCGGCATGCGCGGATGAAGCTCCGTCTCAGGATAAAGTGGAGGCTTCTGTTGCCAGGCGCCTCCGGGCCCCGCCTAGAGGTGCTACCCCCTAGGACTTTGATTTCGGTACAGGCGCAGCATTACGCTGCGACGGCCACCGGAGCATAGTTGTCATTGGCAACTACAAGTTTGACCCGATAACGGCGGTATCATGCCGGGCAAAAGCGCACCCTTTACACCCCCCGTCGAACCTATTTCGCCCCCCCGGAGCCCGCCTTGACGGGCTTGGGTGGAGGCGCCGGGTACCGCCCCCGGGTCCGAAAGGCTTATTCCG
>CANGTC010000130.1 GCA_947456505.1 Beijerinckiaceae bacterium | reverse complement strand
TAGGCGGCGCCCATGGGTCAGAACCTGTTCTTGCGTTCGCGGATCTCGGCGAAGACGTCGGCGGGCGCCGCGCCGACCATGCCCAGCTGCGCCTGCACGGCCGGATCTTCCGCCCGCAGGAAGGGGTTGATGGAAAGTTCGAGGCCCAGCGTGGTGGGCAGGGTCCAGTCGCCGCGCGCCCGCAGCGCCTCGATCTCTTTCATGTGGGCGATCAGCTTGGCGTTGCCGGGTTCGATGGTCAGGGCGAAACGGGCGTTGGCCAGGGTATATTCGTGGCCGCAGTAGATGGCGGTGTCTTCGGGCAGGGCCGCGATCTTGAGCAGGGAATTCCACATGACGCCCATGGGCGCCTCGTTGACCCGTCCGCAGCCGATGGAAAACAGGGTGTCGCCCGCAAAGAGCAGCTTGTCCGCCTCGAACCAGTAGACGATATGGCCGATGGTGTGGCCAGGGGTCTCCATGACCCGGGCGCGCAAGGAGCCGACGCTCGCCACATCGCCCTCTTTCACGGTGGCGTCCACCATGGGCACCCGGTCGGCTTCGCCTGCGGGGGCGATGACGCGGGCCTTGGGGAAGTGGGCCTTCACCTCGGGAATGCCCTGCACATGGTCCGCATGACGGTGGGTGACGAGAATGTCTGTGAGGGTCCAGCCCTTGTCCGCCAGCGCCTTCAGGACAGGCGCGGCCTCCGGCACGTCGATGGCGGCGGTGGCGCCAGTGGCGGGATCATGGACGAGAACGCCGAAATTGTCGGAGAGACAGGGAAACTGATGAACCTGGGCTGTCATGGGATGCTCCACGAGATGAGGCGAGGGTAACGGAGGCGCCTGAGCGGAGCAAGCAGGGCGCGATGAACCGCGCCCCCGCGCCTCACTTCTGCAGGATCGACCGCATGCGCTCGATCACCTCGGGCCGCACGGCGGCGGTGTCGGCGATGAGCTTTTGCAACTGTGCGCCGGTGCCGGGCACGAAATCGAGCTTCGCCTTCTCGATTTCGGCGAGCAATTCGGGGTCCTTCATGGTGTCGTCGAAGGCCTTGCGCAGGATCGCGATGCGCTCGGCGGGCACGCCGGGGGGCGCGAGGAAGGAGCGCCCGACCTCGCCGCCGCTCACGTAGAAGGCGAAGAGCTCCTTGTCTTCCGGCGTTTTCGCCAGTTCGACCATGGTGGGCACGTTCTTCATGTCGGGCAGGCGCTCGAGGGCGTATTGCACGAGCACATTGACCTTCTTCTGCTCCAGCCAGTCATGCTTGGTGACGTTGAGCGTGTTCCAGGAGGTGAAGGCGCCGTCGGTTTCGCCGCGCTCCATGGCGAGCAATCCATCGGTGGAGCCAGGATAGGGGCCGACGAGCTTGAACTTGGTGCCGATGACGCCATTCATGAGCTTGGGGTAGCCCTCGCCGGGCGAGCCTGCGCCAGTGGAGGCCAGCGTCGTCTCGATGGTCTTGGCGTCCTCAATGGTCTTGGCCTTGGCGGTGCTGGAGACCAGAGTGATCTCCACATTCGAGGTGGCGCGACCGATCCAGTTGAATTCGGCGGCCTTGTAGTTGACGCCCGGGGTCTTCAGCATCTCCTCGATGGCCATGGTCTGGGCCACGATGCCCATGGCCGTGCCGTCCTTGGGGGCGATGCGATACATCCAGTTGGCGAGGGTGAAGCTGCCTGCGCCCGGCATGGACTGGGCCACAATCGTGGGGTTGCCGGGAATATGCTTGCCGATATGGCGGGCCACCAGACGGCCGAAGAGGTCATAGGTGCCGCCGGGCGAGAAGCCGATGTAGATGCTGACGGTCTTGCCTCTGTAGAACTCCGGGCTCTGGGCGAAGCTTGACGCGGGGAGCAGGGCGGCGCAGAGGCCGAGGGCCAGCGGACGCAAGAACGGAACCATGGAATATCTCCTGATGGGCGAAGGCCCAAGGTGGGAGGTCTTCTACAGGGTGGGCCGGCGCGCATCAATCGGACGATAGGACGCGCTCTACCTGGCGCCCTGCAGCAGCCCCTTCATGCGCGCGATGATCTCCGGCGGCGTCTGCGCCACCTGTTCAATCAGCTTTTGCAACTCGGCGCCCGGCAGGGGATGAAACTCCACCTTGGCGCGGGTCACCTCGGCGCGGAATTCGGGATCGTTCATGGTCGCGTCGAAGGCCGTGCGCAACAAGGCCACGCGTTCCGGCGGCAGGCCGGGGGGCGCGATGAAGGAGCGGCCGATGTCGGCGGTGGAGGCGTAGAGTTGCAGCATCCGGCGATCTTCCGGCGTCTTGCCCAGTTCTCCCACGGCGGGCACATCGGGCAATTCCTGGGTGCGGGCCACCGTGCCCTGGGCCAGCAGATGGACCTTTTTCTGATCGAGCCAGTCCTGATGATAGGCGCTGAGGGAGCCGAAGGAGGTGAAGGCTGCGTCGACCTCCCCCTTCTCCATGGCCAGCAGCACCTCCGCCGAGGCGGGATAGCCCGCGATGATGCGGAATTTCGTCCCCGCCGCCGCATTGAGCAGCTTGGGATAGCCCTCGGAGGGCGAGCCCGGTCCGGTGCCGCCGATCATGACCTCGGTCTTGTAGGCGTCGTCGATGGTCTTCGCCTTCGCCTTTTCCCCGGTCATCATGATTTCGATGACCGAGGTGGCGCGGCCGATCCAGTTGAACTCGCGGGCCTTGAATTGGACGCCCTGACTGCCGAGCGCCTCCTCCAACGCCGCCGCCTGGGAGACGATGCCCATGGCGGTTCCATCTTTCGGCGCCACCGAAGTCAGCCAGTTCGCCAGTTTGAAACTGCCGGCGCCCGGCATGGACTGCGCCACCACCGTGGGGTTGCCGGGGATATGCTTTCCCATGTGGCGGGCGATGAGGTGGCCATAGAAATCGTAGGATCCGCCGCCGCCAAAGCCGATGTAGATGCTGACGGTGCGTCCCCGGTAAAAGCTCTCGGGGCTCTGCGCCTGAGCGCCCGTTGCGCCCAGCGCGCACAGGCCCAGAAAGCTGATGAGCCCAAAGGCCCGGATCTTCGCCATGGAGTCCTCCCGATTTCTGCGCGCAGCTTATCGCTTGCGCCAGCATGGTCAAAGCGGCGCACAACCAATTGACAGCGCTTCCCGCCCCCTTCTAGGGTCTGCGCAATCGAGCGCGGCGCGCAACAACGATCCGGAGGATGCATGGCCTTCACTCTGAACCAGATTTCACCCGCAGGCGCGGCCGAAATCGTCGGCTTCGATTGCTCAAAGCCCGTCTCGCCGGAGGATTTCGCAGCGCTCCAGCAGGCCTTTCGCGATCATCCGATCCTGTGTATCCGCGACCAGCATCTCACCCCCAAGGCGCAGGCCGACTTCGCCCGCCAATGGGGCAGCCTCGAGTCGCAGGACCGCAGCGCCTATTGTCATCCCGATGACAATGACGTGCTGATCCTCTCCAACGAGCGCAGATCCGATGGGTCGCAGGTGGGCATCGTGGACGCCGGGGATTTCTGGCATTCGGATTCCTCCCACATGACCGACCCCTGCCGCATCACCATGCTCTATTCCGTGAAGAACCCATTGCAGGGCGGCGATACGGAATTCATCAACACCAATCAGGTCTATGCGGCGCTTCCGGAGTCATTGAAGCGCCAGATCGAGGGGCGCAATGCAGTCCATCATGTGTCCAAGACCCTGAACCCGCGCGTGACGGTTTCGGCTGAACGCGAAGCCGCTGTCGAATATTACAAGCGCCGGGAGAAGGAGACCAAGCCCGTGGTGCAGCCCATGGTGCGCACCCATCCCGAGACCGGCGCGCCCACGCTTTATATCTCGCCGCGCTTCACCATCGCCATCGAGGATATGGACGACGCGCAGGCCCAGCCCCTGCTCGACGAGCTCTTCCGCTTCATGTTCTCCAATCCCGCCTGGCGCTATACGCACAAGTGGAAGGATGGGGATTTCGTGTTCTGGGACAACGCCTGCCTGAACCATATGGCGGGCGGCGGCTATCAATATCCCGATACGCGCCGCATGCACCGCACGACAGTGGCGGGAGGGCGTCCCTTCTATCGCGCGGCCTGATTATCCCCCGCGCGCCGACTGCCGCCAAAGCCTATGCCCGCTGGGGTCGGCGAGAGGGCGGGCTCGAGCTGGGGAATGGGACGCCGAGCCACCTTGCGCGCGCCGATGGGGCGATAGACCTGCTTGGTGGCCTCGATCACATGCACGCCCCCGCCCGGCAGGCCAAAGCGTTCGCCCATGCGCTCGAAGACCCCGGCCATGCGAAGCAGATAGGGCCGCGCGAAGGGCGGCACATAGAGCGCCTCCGCCTCGTGGATCGGCGAGAACAGGGTGTCGCGCAGCAATTCGCGCAACTGGCCGCGCGAATAGGGTCGGCCCTGCCCGAAGGGGGTGGATTCCAGCTGCGCCCAGACTCCGCGCCGGTTGGGGGCGACGATGAGCAGCCGCCCGCCTGGGGTCAGGATGCGCCAGATTTCCGAGAGCAGTTCGCCAGGAGCCTCGCTCAGTTCAAGCGCATGAACCAAAAGCACCCGATCAATGCAGGCGTCTGGCAGGGGCATCATGGTGGCGTCGACCAGGGCGGAGGAAGAGGCGCCATCCTCCGGCCAGTTCACCACGCCCTGCTCGGCGGGCATGAAGGCCAGCACCCGCAGGGCGCCGTCGCGAAACGTGTTCAGATAGGGCGTGGCGTAGCCGACGCCCAGCATGGACAGGCCCGCACAACTCTCCCACCGCCGCCCGATGATGGCGCCCACGAATCGATGGGCCACCCGGCCAAGGGCCGAGGCGTAGAAGGCGCGGAGATCGACGACGTCGAGAGACATGCGCCTCTTTTGGCATTTTTAAGCGGGCGAGGCGAGACCCTGCCCACCAAAGGTCGCAAAAATGAGTTGCTCAAGTCTGAAGTACAGACCAGCAAAAGCCAGGTTAAGCTTCGGGCGGCTCTTTTTTACAAACAATTACGATTATTGAATCTAGAATTCCCATCAGCGTCGCCCCTCTGTGGGAAGGTGGCGCCAGGACGGGAGCGCCTGAATGGCACTTTTATATCGAAACGAATTGGGCGTCATTTGTCTGAAAACAGACAAATCACTAGCGGATGATCCAATCGAACTCTCGTTGCTCTCTCACGATAAAAAAATTCTTGCGCTGTCTGCGGTCAAGCGGACGGCGAACCTGTTTGAATTGCAAAGCCCGTTCTTTAGCATCGAGAACGCGTGTCTGGCGGCTGGCGGTCAAATCTATCTGCAGGGGCTCAGTCGTGCTTCTGGTGTAAATGATCTTGAGCCCGTGTCTTTCGAGCCTTCATTTTTTGCGCCTCACATCGATTTTTCGAGAAGCGAGGCTTTGCCGCCTTTCAACTATTCAGCCTACAAGAGGCCGGAGAAGCTGGCTGTTTTCACCCATGTCTCCAATGAGGATTTTTTCCTTAAAATCTTCATCGATTATTATAGCAAGATGACGGACCGCGCCCATATCTACATCGTCGATCATGGGAGCGTTTATAAATCCCGGTGGTTGCAGGCCGAGACAGGCTGCCAGGTCATCAGAATTCCCAAAGGTGAAGTCGATCATCTGAATATGAAGCGCTATGTCGAATATTTTCAGCGCTTTTTGCTGACGCAATATGAATGGGTGCTACAAGCGGACTGTGATGAACTGTTGGTGCACAAAGAGGGGCCGGCTTATTTTCGAAACGCGCTTCTCGATCAATATAATGGTTGCGTGCTGCAGCCTCGCGTGGGGCTTAATCTCGTTCAAAATCCAAAAACAGAAGGCGAGATCAACGCTGATGCGCCCATCACGTCGCAACGCAATCATTACGTCGTAGCTGCGCACTACAACAAGCCGGCTTTGTCATCAATCCCGACGACATGGGGCCTTGGATTCCATAAGAACCTGTCCGAGCAGGAAAATGTCGTGCTGGATGATCTGTATTTGATCCATCTGGCCTATGTCTCTCTTGAAGAGAGCGCCAGGCGCAATCGTCACTGGAAAAATTATGCTCTCACGGAGGGCGATGCGCAGACCGTTTACCGCGCGCATCGTTCTGAGTCCCGTGAGACGGTGACGGCGCATTTCCTGGAGCTTTTGTCTCCGGGATCTGTCGCCGCACCCTCATGGCTGCTCGGTCAGTTCTGAAACACTGACGAACGCTCCACCGACATCACACGATGATTTCGGTGTCGATGCCCGCCGGGAAGACCTCTTCCACCTTGGCGTGACGGTGGGCTATGCCCTGCTGGTAGGTATAGAGCAGCAGTTGCTCCCAGGTCGCCCTGTTCGCCTCCACGCCGAAGGGGAAGGTGTCGCCATGCATGCGGTCGCGCATGCGACGGGCGTAGGTGGGCAGCCAGGGCAGGGGATAGCGCGACACCGCAGGATCGAACAGGCGCTCGAGCGAGCGGCGCTTCGATTCATTGAAGGCGTTCAAAAGGTTGCGGGCGACCCAGGGATTCGCGTCCAGAATATGCTTCTGGATGGCGATGATATGCATGATCGGCCAGACATTGGTGCGGTCGAAATAGTCTTCCTCCATCTCCAGATAGTTGGGATAGAGGCGCTCCACATCCGGATGATCTTCGAGGAAGCAGGTGGGCGGGCGGGCGATGATGGCGCAATCGATCTCGCCGGAGGCCAGCATTTCCGACAGGGACTTGTCGGAGACGCGGGTCAGCTTGACGCCCTCGGGCAAGGAGAGCTCCACCTTCTCGATGCGGCCCGGCGCATTGGCGCCCGCCTGATACCAATGCACATCCTGCAGCTTCACGCCGCATTCATTGTGCATCCAGCCGCGCATGTAGACAGCGGCCGAATGGGCCCATTCAGGCGATCCGACGCGCTTGCCCTTGAGATCCTGCACGGTCTTGATGCCGCTGTTCTTGTTCACATAGAAGGACGAGAAGCGGAACAGGCGCGAGCAGATGACCGGCAGGCCCACGATGTCCGGGTTATCGCGCGTCACCTGGGCGGTGAACTTGGCGCAGGACAATTCCGTCACATCCCATTCGCGGTTGAAGGTGAAGCGCGCGAAGACCTCGTGATGGCCGAGGTTGAGCCAGGTATGCTCAATGCCCTCGGCCTGCACGAGGCCGAAGCGGAAGTCGCGGAAATGATCGTAATCGGTTGTTGCGATCGAGAGCTTGAGCTTGTTCACCGGGGTTTCCTCCTTGAAATTCGTTTGCGGATGGGTTCAGCGGCTGGGCAGGCGGACGCCAAAGGCCTTCGCCAGAAACAGGCCCCCATGGATGAGGCCCGCCTGATCGATGCTGTGGCCCAGCCCGGCGGAAATGTGCCACTGGGTCGGGATCTCAGCCTTGGCGAGATGCTCGGCGCTGTCGAAGAGGGCGTCGAAGGGGATGACCTCGTCCTTCGTGCCATGGATCAGCAGCACAGGGGGCGCCCCGCCTCTGGGGTTGCGGGCAGTGGCTTGTGAAAGATGTTCAGGTCCCACCAGCTCGCCGGAAAAGCCCAGAAGCGCGGCGGGGGCGCGCCGACGGCGCAGGCCCACATGCAGCGCCATCATGGTCCCCTGGCTGAAGCCGACCAGCGCCAGCTTGCTGTCGTCGAGACCTGCCGCCTCAAGTTCGGCGTCTAGAAAGGCGTCGAGGGTCGGCTGCGCCTGGGTCACGCCCCGCCAGCGCTCATGGGGATCGCGCATGGTGAGCCCAAACCACTGCCGCCCCGTGGGCGCCATGCCGCAGGGCTCGGGCGCATGGGGGGAGAGAAAGGCGGCTTCCGGCAGAATGCGCTGCCATTGCTTGCCGATATCAATCAAATCCCGCCCATCGGCGCCGTAGCCGTGGAGGAAGACGACCAACTGCTTCGGCGCCCCCGAGCGGGGTGCGAGACGGGGGCCGGTGAGGGTGGTTTGCGGAGGCGTTGTCATGGGTGTTTCTGTGAAGCGACGGAAGCGCGGCGTCAAGCGGGGGGGGGGCGTGCAGCAGAAACGTGACTATCTCGCCACCCCCTGTCTTGCCATCTCCGCCTCCCCGCGCCAGTTTGAGTCCCCGCACTGGCTGGACCATGACGACACCACACAGACCGACCCTGCGCTTCGCGCCCTCGCCGAACGGCTATCTTCATCTGGGGCATGCCTATTCGGCGCTCCAGAACGAGCGCGTGGCCGCCAAGCTGGGGGGCCAGCTGCTGGTGCGAATCGAAAATATTGACCTTGACCGCTGCCGCCGGGACTACGAGGCCGCCATTTTCGAAGATCTGGCCTGGCTGGGGATCATCTGGCAGGAGCCCGTGCGCCGCCAGTCCGAACATTTCTCCGATTACGCCTGCGCGCTTGAGGATCTGACCGGCCGTGGTCTCCTCTACCCCTGCTTCTGCTCGCGCAGCGACATCGCCCGCAAGGTCAATGGCTCCCGCGATTGGCCGCGCGATCCCGATGGGGGGCCGCTCTACCCGGGAACCTGCAAGCAGATGAGCGCCGATGAGCGGGCGCAGCGGTTGGCGGCGGGACAACATGCGGCCCTGCGCATCCATATGGACGAGGCCCTGTCGGTGGCGGGCATGCGGTTGGGCTGGCGCGAATATGGGGAGGAGGACGAGCCCCGGGACGTCACCGCCGAACCCGCGCTCTGGGGAGATGCGGTGATCGGTCGGCGCGACATTCCCACGAGCTACCACATCGCCGTGGTGATCGACGATCATCTTCAGGGGATCACCGACGTGGTGCGCGGGCAGGATCTCTTCAACGCCACCAGCCTGCATCGCCTGTTGCAGGCGCTGCTGGGGCTGGAGGCGCCCAACTACCGCCATCACAAACTGCTGCGCGACAAGGGCGGCGAAAAACTGTCGAAAAGCACCCGCGCCAAGGCTATCCGCTCCCTGCGCAACGAGGGCGTCAGCCCGCTTGAGTTGCGTCGGCGTCTGGGCTTCGCCTGATCAGTTGACGCGCGTCGCCGCCACCCGCGCGGCCCCCGGGGCCTTGGCCAGGAGCCCGTCGATCCGGTCCTTCTCGCGCCGGAAATTGGCGCTCATGCGCCCGTCGAGTTCCCGCGTGCGGGCGAGCTTCACCCGCAGCGGATCGACGAAGTGTCCGTTGACGATGACCTCGTAATGGAGATGCGGGCCGGTCGCCAGGCCCGTCATGCCCAGATAGCCGACCACCTGGCCCTGCCGCACGCGCTGCCCCTCGGTCAGGCCCCGCGCATAGCCTGAAAGATGGTTGTAGGTGGTGATATAGCCGTTGGCGTGCTGGATCTCGACACGGTTGCCATAGCCCGACTCGCGTCCGGCCTTGATGACCGTGCCGTTGCCGGCGGCGAAGATCGGCGTGCCCGTGGGCGCGGCCCAGTCCACGCCCGTATGCATGCGGGTGTAGCCGAGGATCGGATGGCGGCGCATGCCGAAGCCCGAACGCGTCTCGCCCTGGGTGATGGGCTTGCGGACGAGGAATTTGCGCGTTGAGCGTCCATTCTCGTCGTAGAAGTCGACCATCTGGTCGTCCGGCGTCTGGAATTTGTAATAGCGGAAGGTCTCGTTGCGGGTGGTGATGGAGGCGAAGAGCAGATCGTTGCGCGCTTCCCCTTCCTCCCCATCCTCATAGAGCACTTCAAAGGCGTCGCCCGCGTTCACCGCCCTCTGGAAATCCACGTCATTGGCGAAGATTCGCACGAGGTCATTGATGATGATGCGC
Organism: Beijerinckiaceae bacterium; assembly: GCA_947456505.1. Classification (GTDB taxonomy): domain Bacteria; phylum Pseudomonadota; class Alphaproteobacteria; order Rhizobiales; family Beijerinckiaceae; genus Terripilifer. Next base: position 1,825 of record CANGTC010000130.1, on the reverse strand, counting down.
GGAATGTCTGATTTCAGCGCCGTCTCATAGAAGGAATCGTAGAGGCGCATCCCCTCATCGTCATCTTCGTCATCGTCGTCGCTGGGCTTGCGGCGGGGGGCTGGCGCTTGCGTTTCGGAGCGCGCCACAGGCACGAAATCGCCATTGTCCGTCATGGCGACGGTGGCCCCCAGCTTTTCGTCCGTATAGACGGAGACCCGCGCGATCCTGAGATCCCGGCCCATGCCGTTCACATCGGCGAAGAGCAGCTTGAGCTTCTGGCCTTCCACAAGGGGCGCCTGGCCGGCGCGCTTCATGGCCGCGATGATGATGGCGATCTGCTCGCGGCTCGCACCATTGGCGCGCAGCACGTCCTCAATGGACTCGTTCTTGCGCACCAGAACCAACCGCTCATCAGAATCCTTCGCCTCGGCGGTGGCCTTCGGGATCGGCGTGACGTTTTCGGGCACCATCCGAACCTGAATATTGGAGAAGGGACCCGAGAGCGCGCCCGCTCCGATGGAGGCGAAGCCAAGCCCCGCGCCCAGATCCGCGCCAGTCCGGCTGGTGCGGGCCAGAAGGAGTTGGGGGGGCACGGGCAGGGGGTTGCCGCCCACGAAGGGGCTCTTGAGCATTTCCGTCACCTGCGCCTGCGCTTCCTCCGCCGACAGGCGTGGTCCGCCGACCGGCAAATCGAGCACCGCAAGATCGCGGCTGGTGAAGGAGACCTCCGCATCGTCCTGCCTTTGGCCTGGATCGGCGGCCTCGAGCGCGATGGGATTGCGGGCGTCGTTGAGGATCTTGATGGGGTTGAAGGGCGGTACGTCCTCGGACAGACCCGTGCTTGTCAGGCTGAGAGTTGTGGCGACGCGGGTGAAGCCCCGAGTGCGCACCACCTCTCGGTCGCCAATGCTGATGGGGGTGGGCGTGCGAAAGCTCTGCTTGGCGGCGACAAGATCGACCGACTTCAAGAGGCGGTCGCCCTTGCGTCCATTGGTTTGCTCCGCTCCCGCGTCGCGTCGGCTGGTGACTGCGAAAGCCGGCGCCTCTGCGAAGTAGTTTTGACGTCCCAGAGCAGCGTAGAGCGCCGACCCAATGAGCAGAGCGCCCGCCAGCCCCGCCAGCGCCGTCCCAACAAGCCAGCGCACGGATACGCGCCACCGGCTCGCAGGCGTGTGATCTTCGCCATCCAGCTCTATGGCGGGCTCGACGCCGAGATCCACCCGCGCCCTGTGGCGCTCCAGGTGGCCCCCGTTCACTCGCGCCTGCATATCCATGGTGCTCGCCAAAGCGCTTGTCCTGATATCTGGCCACAGAAGGTTGAGAAGACGCCGTTATGGCCCGCACAAGATGACTGCGTCGCGATCCCGCGTCAACGTAACCGCAGGCGCGAAGAAATGCTTTGCGAAGGTGGCCCAAATGCGGCCTGAACCTCCCGTTTGGCCGCCAGGCGTCACCAAAAGCCACCTCAAATCTGCTGACTACAAGCGACAAACCCCAGAAATCCAGGGAAATGCGGATGGGCGCCAAGTTTTTTCGAAAAGCGGTTGACAGGCCGGAAAGCCCCGCATATACAGCACCCACTGACGGCGACGCCGCCCTGTGCGGCCGACGCGATCCAGTGTTTCTCGAGCTCCTCCGGGCGTTCACATCCTGACCAGTTCGTCGGGGAGATGCTGTTTCGACTGTTGAGAGCGAAAGCTCAGCCGATGAATGCGCTGTTTGACAATTGAATCGGAAGAAAGAGAAACGTGGACGGCGGTATCCTTGCGGGGCCATCTTGAGAGAGTTGGCCTTTTCGAGAGATAACTGACTGTCACACGTTTTCTAAGCACAGCATCGCAGC
>CANGTC010000129.1 GCA_947456505.1 Beijerinckiaceae bacterium | reverse complement strand
CTGTCAGGCGCGAAATATCTGCGCTTCGAGACCTTCATGGACCCCAAGATGGCCTCGGGCCAGCGCAGCTTCTTCCCCTGGCCCTATGTGGAAGGCCTGACCATGGCGGAAGCCACCAATGACCTCGCCCTCATGGTGACGGGCGCCTATGGCAAGCCGCTGGCCAATGTCTTCGGCGCGCCGATCCGTCTGCATACGCCGTGGAAATATGGCTTCAAGTCGATCAAGTCGATCACCAAGATCAGCTTCGTCGACACGCGCCCCAAGACCTTCTGGGAAGAATCCGGCCCCGGCGAATATGGCTTCTGGGCCAATGTGAATCCGCAGGTGCCCCATCCCCGCTGGAGTCAGGCGAGCGAAGAAGTGATCGGCACGGGCGATCGCAAGCCGACGGTGCTTTTCAACGGCTATGGCGAATTCGTCGCCGACCTCTACAAAGGGCTCGAAGGCGAGAAGCTCTATCTCTGAGCTTCAGCGCCCGCGCGTGTAGGGCCCAAGCTGCGCCACGGCGGCTTCCGCAAAGGAGCTGTCGAGCGCCTGCTCCAGAGTGACTGCGCCCTCGATCTGGCCGGCGGCGCGGAAGAATTCGAGATCTTCCGCAAGGCTCTTCAACTGCACCTTGCCATCGGGATCGCAGGCGGGCGCGATGAGCGTGCGATAGAGGCTGTTATCCTTGATCGGAATCTTATCCGAAAGAATCGCCACGATCTCCTCGCCGCGCGGACCGCTCAAACGTCCATTGACGATGGCGTCATTGTAATAGCGCACGCCCTTGAGATAGGCGCGCATGTAGCGGCGCGCGGCCTCGGGCTTCTTCTTGATGAAGCCGCCCGCATAAAAGACCACCGCCAGCTGGTGCATGGGATAGATTTCGTCATCCCCCATCACGCGCACCGCAGAGCCGCTGTTGACTGCCTGCGTGGCGGAGGGCTCGGCCGTAAAAGCAGCGTCAATCGCCTTGTTGGCGAGGGCAACCGCCTGTTGCGGAAAACCCATGTAAACCTGATCCACATCCTTGATCGTCAGGCCGCCCATCTTCAGCGCGCGGTCGAGGGTGGTGGAGGCCGCGCTGCCAGGCGCCGCCGTGGAGATCTTCATGCCCTTGAGATCGGCGATGGTCTTGTAGCGGCGGGACTCCACATGGTCCTTGCGCACCAGCAAGGGCTGGATGCCCTGGCCGGGCGGCGTATGGTTCTTGTCGGCGACGATCTTGATGTCGATGCCCCGCGCCACCGCGTTGTAGAGGCCGGCAGAAGTGCCGCCGCCGCCCACGTCGAGATCGCCCGAGGCGAAGGGCGCGATCATCTTCGCGGCGGAGTCGAAGGCGATGTAGGAGACGTCAAGCCCTTCGTCACGGAAGAAGCCCTTCTTCTCGGCCACATAGACCGCGATGTCGGTGGCCGAGTTCGCCGTGCCCACGGTCACGGGGATGAGATCAGCGGCCAGGGCTGGCGCCATGAAAGCCGAGAGCGCGGCGGCGAGGATGAATCTGCGAGCCAGCATGATGATTATTTCTCTCCTCGCTTGTAGGGGCCAAGCTCTCTGACGACAGTTTCCGCGAAAGAGGTGTCGATGACCTTGTTGATGTCGACCTTGCCTTCGATCAGCCCTTCCTTGGTGAAGATCGCCAGATCCTCCTTCAGGCTTTCGACGCCAAGCTTCCCATCGGGATCGATATTGGCGGCGGTGATGGCGCGGTAGATCTCGGGGTCCTTGATCTGGCTGGACGCGGTGAGGATGGCGATCATCTCCTCGCCTTTCGGCCCGCTCAATTTGCCATTCACGATGGCGTCAGCGTAATCGCGCGCGCCGCGAATATAGGCGCGCATGAATCGCCTGGCCGCCTCCGGCTTGTTGGCGGCGAACTGGCCCGCATAGAAGATCGCCGCGAGCTGGTGGTTGGGATAGATCTCGTCATCGCCGATGATGCGCACGGCCGAGCCGTTTTTCACGCCTTCGCTGGCGGATGGTTCGGTCGGCAGGGCGGCGTCCACCGCCTTGTTTTGCAGGGCGATGACCTGTTGAGGAAAGCCCAGATAGACGCGCTCCACATCGGCGATGCGCAGGCCCGCCTTTTCCAGAAGTTTGTCGAGGGTTGTGGTCGCCGCGCCGCCGGGGGCTGCGCCCGCGACTTTCATTCCCTTGAGGTCGGCGAGGGTCTTGTAACGGCCGGATTCCACATGATCCTTGCGCACCAGCAGGAAATTGATGGGCCGCCCCGGTGGGGTTGAGCTCTTGTCCGCGACGATGCGGATGTCGATGCCGCGCGCCACAGCGTTATAAAGCCCGGCCGATGGGCCGCCCGCGCCCACATCCAGATCGCCCGAGGCGAAGGGGGCGATCATGCGCGCGCCGGAATCAAAGGCGATGAAATTGACGTCGAGGCCCTTGGCTTTGAAATAGCCCTTCTTGTCGGCGACGAAGAGCGCCGCGTCGGTCGCTGAATTGGCGATGCCCACATTCACGCGCACATTTTGCGCGCAGGCCTCGGTGACCATGGCCGCCAGACCCATGAGGGCCATGGCGGCGCTCCAGCCTTTGTTCATCTCTTCCTCCCTGCCGACGTTGCGGCTTGCTTCGCCCCTATTTCTTCACATAGGGTCCGAGATCTTTCAGGGCCCATTCGACAAAGCTCGTATCAAGCGCCTTTTCGACTTCGATGGGCACTTCGATGAGCCCCTGCTGGCGCCAGATGGCGAGATCTTCCTTCATGCTGGGCACATGCAGGGTTCCATCAGGACCGCAGGCGCTGAAGATGAAGGAGCGCCAGACCTTCGGATCCTTGAAGGCGCCATATTCCGTCAGGATCGAGACGATCTCGTCGCCCTTCTCGCCCAGGAAGGCGCCGTCGGGACCCAGCGCATCATTGTGCGCGCGCACGCCGCGCAGATAAGCGCGCATGAACTTGCGTGCGACTTCGGGCTTGCTGGTTGCGAATTTGCCCGCGTAGAGAATCTCCGAGATCTGATGCACGGGATAGACGTCATAGTCGTTCCCGACAGACACGATGCCCCCAAGGCGCAGGGCCGAACTCACCGCAGGTTCCGCAGGCAGCGCCGCGTCCACCGCGCCATTCTGCATGGCGATCCCCATCTGTGGGAAGGACATGTAGACATTGGTGATGTCGTCAGGGTTCACGCCGCCCTTTTCCAGAAATTTCAAGATCACGGTCGAGGCCGCGCTGCCCGGGGCCGAGCCCGCGATCTTCATGCCCTTGAGGTCGGCGAAGCTCTTGTAGCGGCCTGAATCGATGAGCGCCTGGCGCACCAGCAGCTTCTGGCTGCCGCGTCCCGTCACGTTCTGGCTCTTGTCGGCGACAATGCGAATGTCGATGCCGCGCCCCACTGCATTGAAGAGCCCCGCCGAATGACCGCCGGCGCCCACATCAAGCTCATTGGTGCCCAGCAGCGAGATCATGCGCGCGGCGGAATCGAACGTGGTGAAGGTGACCTCGACGCCTTCCTCGCGGAAGAAGCCCTTCTTGTCAGCGACCCAAAGGCCCACATCGGTGGCCGAGCCGGTCACGCCGACGCTGACCTTCGTTTGCGCGACGGCTGCTCCACTCCAGCAGAACGCGGCGGCGAGGGCGTAGGCGGCGAGTTTTGAGAAATTCATGGTGTCTTCCCTTGGGGTTTGGCGCGGCCTCCGCTTATCACGGCGCAGCCCTGCGCCAAAGCCTGTGCGCCTAGAAATCCCAACGCTGGGCGTTGGAGACGAGGAAGTCGCGGAACACCCGGACACGCGCGACATTCTTCAATTCCTCGGGATAGACGAGGAAACATTCGAGTTCGGGCATGTCCGCTTCCGGCAGTATGGGCAGAAGCTCTGATTGGGTCTGCACGAGATAGTCGGGCAGCACGGCGATGCCCACGCCCGCGCCCACCGCATTGCAGACCGCCGTGAGGTTGTTGATGGTCAGCGCCGAGGCGCGGGGCGCGTGGGAGTCGCGGCCGGTATACTGCAGCGAATTGATATTGTTCAGGTAATTTCCAGCCGAGGCGCCGTAGATCAGGATCCTGTGCTTGTCGAGATCCTCCAGCGAGCGGGGCTGGCCGTGGCGCTTGATATAGGCGGGCGAGGCATAGGCGTGGAAATGCATGGTGAAGAGCCGCCGCCGGATCAGGTCGGGCTGTTGGGGCTCGCGCACGCGGATCGCCATGTCCGCCTCGCGCATGCTCAGATCGAGATCGTCGTCGGACAGGATCACCTTCACGGTGATGTCGGGATAGAGCTCCAGAAATTCGCCCAGACGCGGCGCCAGCCAGTTGGTGCCGATGCCAACCGTGGTGGTGACGCGCAATTCCCCATGGGGCCGCTCGCGGCTGTCGGTGAGGCGCATGCGCGTCACCTCGAGCTTCTGCACCACCTCCTGCACGGTGCGGAACAATTGCTCGCCCTGTTCGGTGAGGATCAGGCCGCGCGCATGGCGGTGAAACAGCGGCGTCTGCAGGTCTTGCTCCAGCGCGCTCACCTGACGGCTCACGGCTGATTGGCTGAGGCCCAGCACTTCGCCGGCATGGGTGAAGGAGCCCGCCTCCGCCGCCGCGTTGAAGATGCGCAGCTTGTCCCAGTCCATCTCAAGCCTCTCTGGCGGGGCCGATCACTCAGCCGCCGCGCGCGCATTCTCTTCGGCCGCCAGCCAGCGCTCGGCCTCGAGCGCCGCCATGCAGCCCATGCCGGCGGCCGTCACCGCCTGACGATAGATGTCGTCGGTCACATCGCCCGCCGCGAAGACGCCGGGCACATTGGTGGCCGTGGAATCGGCGGCTGTGCGAATATAGCCATTGGGCTTGATGTCGAGCTGGCCCACAAAGAGTTCGGACGCAGGCTGGTGGCCGATGGCGACGAAGACGCCGTGGACGGGACGCTCGGTGGCCTCGCCTGTCTTCACATTGCGCAGCTTCACATGGGTGACGCCGAGCGGTTGGTCGTCGCCGCAAATCTCGTCGATGACCGTGTCCCAGATCACCTCGACTTTGGGATGGCGGAACAGGCGCTCCTGCAGGATGCGTTCGGAGCGAAAATGATCCCGCCTGTGGATAACTGTGACCCGGGCGGCGAGGTTGGCGAGATAGAGCGCCTCCTCGACGGCCGAATTGCCGCCGCCCACCACGATGACCTCCTTGCCGCGATAGAAGAACCCGTCGCAGGTGGCGCAGGCGGAGACGCCATAGCCCTTGAACTTTTCTTCCGTGGGCATGCCCAGCCACTTGGCCTTGGCGCCTGTGGCGATCACCAAGGTGTCGCAGGTATAGGCCTCGCCGCTGTCGCCCTGCAGGCGGAAGGGGCGTTTGGAGAGATCGACGTTGATGATGTGGTCGGAGATCATGCGGGTGCCCACATGCTCGGCCTGGGCCTTCATCTGCTCCATCAGCCAGGGGCCCTGGATCGGGTCCTTGAAGCCCGGGTAATTCTCCACATCCGTGGTGATCATCAGCTGCCCGCCCGGCTCGAAACCCGCGATCATCACGGGCTCGAGCATGGCGCGGGCGGCGTAGATGGCGGCCGTATAGCCCGCAGGGCCGGAGCCGACGATGATCATGCGGGCGTGGAGCGGGGCTTTATCTGCGGACATGGATCTCTCCGGAGGCGCATGGATCATGCGCGCCGATTGAAAAAATGAGCCAAGCGTTCAGCTATCTAAGCCAGCCCAAATGGGCCGGGCAAGAGCGCCGCCTCAGCCTTTGGCCTCAAGCTTGGCTTCCAGCGCGGCGATGCGAGCCTCCAGGCGCTCGTTATCGTCGCGGGCGGCGGCGGCCATTTCCTTGACGGCCTCGTGCTCCTCGCGGCTCACCATATCCATGGTGGAGAGCAAGCGCTCCAGCTGGGTCTTGAGGAGAGTCTCGGCCTCGCGGCGCACGCCGGTGGCCATGCCCGCCGCGTCGCTGGCCAGACGCGCGAATTCCTCGACGATGGAGTTGCGGGATTGGGACATGCTTCAAGCTCCTTCGATGCGGCTGCGCCAAGGCACAGATGGTCCGCAACGGGCCTCGATGCAAGCGCAAAGAGCGCGCGGCGCTCGACAGCGCGCCGCTGAAGGGCGAAGATGATGCGACATTCCCCCTGCGGCTTGCTTGACGCCAGCAGGTTGGGGCCATTCCCAAGACCATAAGCGGGACTTTTCGTCATGCCCTCCAAGCCCCTCCGCCACAGCTTCATCGCCGCCACCCCCGCCTTCGCCGCAGGGCGGGACACCCCCCGCGCTTTTTTGGAGCTTTGCCTTGAACAGATCGAGGCGCGAGAGAAGGATGTGCTGGCCTTCGTGGAGACGGCGATCCCCGCCGCCCGCAGCGCGGCTGATGCGGCCACGGCGCGCTGGCGCGAAAACAGGCAGCTTTCCTCCATCGATGGCATGCCCATCGGGGTCAAGGATGTCATCGAGACAGCCGACATGGCCACCGGCAAGGGCTCGCCGCTCTTCACGGGCTGGCAGTCGGGCTGGGATTCGGCCAGCGTGAAGGCCCTGCGCGAGGCGGGCGCCCTGATCCTCGGCAAGACCGTCACCACCGAGTTCGCGGCCTCCGTGCCCGGCCCCACCCGCAACCCCCATGATCTCACCCGCACGCCCGGCGGCTCCTCCAGCGGCTCGGCGGCGGGCGTCGCGGCGGGCTTTTTCAGCGCAGGGCTGGGCACGCAGGTCGTGGGCTCCATCGTGCGCCCTTCGAGCTTCTGCGGGGTCTATGGCTACAAGCCCTCGCTTGGCGGCATCAACCGGGGCGGCAGCCATGATTACATGAGCCAGAGCTGTCAGGGCGTGCTGGCCGCCAGCCTCGCCGACGTCTGGCAGACCGCTATCGAGATCGTCGCCCGCACGGGCGGCGACCCCGGCTATCCCGGCATCGTGGGCCCTATGACCCTGCCGGAGGCCAAGGCGCCCCGCAGGCTGGTGTTTCTGGAAACCCCGGGCTGGGGGGCGGTCTCCGCGCCCCTGAAGGCGGCCTTCGAGGGCACGCTGGCGCGCCTGCGGGCGGCGGGGATCGAGATCGTGGGCCGCGCCAATGCGGCGGAAGTCGCAGAAGTCGAGGCCGCCATTTGCGAGGCCCTGCCGGTGACGCGCGACATAAATGGCTGGGAATCCATCTGGCCCCTGAACATCTACAGCGAGCGGGACGCCTCCAAGCTCAGCCCCCAGATGCGGGACCGGCTGAAGGAGTCCCTGGCCATGCGTCCCGACGATTATCGGCGCTGCCTCGCCCGCCGCGCCGCCATCCGCGCGCTCTACGCCAGGCTCGCGGAGGGGGCGGATGGCTGCATCGCCCTCTCGGCGACCGGCCCGGCGCCGGTCGGGTTGCTGTCCACGGGCGATCCCTCGTTCGCGGTGCCCGGGTCGCTGCTGGGCGTGCCCGCCCTGTCCCTGCCGCTGCTGTCGGAAGGCGGGCTGCCGGTGGGCGTCCAGTTGCTCGGGTTCGAGCAGCAGGACGCGGCGCTTTTCGCCATCGCGGGCGCTGTGGAGCGGATCGTCACGGGAGAAGCCGTCGCGGGAGGTTGACGGCGGCGCCGGGCGCGCGCATCACGGAACCAGTTGTTTTCGGAAACCCAGATGCTCCCAGCGGTGATCGCCTATCCGCAGATCGACGCCGTGGCGTTCAGCCTCGGGCCGATCCCCATTCGCTGGTATGCGCTGGCCTATATCGCGGGCCTGCTGTTGGGCTGGGCCTATGCGCGCAAGCTGGTGAGCGATGATCGCCTCTGGAACTCCATGGCGCGGCCCAGCGTCATCAGCCTTGATGATCTGCTCGTCTATGCGGCGCTGGGCGTCGTGGCGGGCGGGCGCCTTGGCTATGTGCTGTTCTATAATCCAGCCTTCTACCTCGCCAATCCCCAGGACATCATCGCCGTCTGGCATGGCGGCATGTCCTTCCATGGGGGCCTCGCGGGGGCTGCGCTGGGCGTTTGGTATTTCGCAAGGCGCACGCAGATTTCGGCGCTGACGGTGGCGGACATCTGTTCCACTGTCGTGCCCATTGGCCTGTTTCTGGGGCGCATCGCCAATTTCATCAAGCCGGAGCTCTGGGGCCGCGAGACCGATGTGGACTGGGCCATGGTCTTTCCCGAGGCTGGCCCCCTGCCGCGCCACCCCAGCCAGCTCTATGAAGCGGGCCTTGAGGGGATCGCGCTCTTCATCGCGCTCTGGTTCGTCGTGCGGGCGGGCGGCCTGCGCCGACCCGGCCTCGTCACAGGCCTCTTCGCCATCGGCTATGGGCTGGCGCGCATCTTCTGCGAATGTTTCCGTGAGCCCGATCCCCAGCTCGGCTTCTTGTTTGGCGGCGCCACCATGGGCATGCTGCTCTCCCTGCCACTGATCGCCATCGGCGCGGGCTTCGTCTTTCACGCCCAGCGTCAGGCGAGGGCGCCATGAGCGCTCTGTCGGCCCATCTGCGCGAACTGATTGCGCAGGAAGGTCCCCTGACCCTGGAGCGCTTCATGGCGCTGGCCTTGGGTCATCCCACCATGGGCTATTACATGACGCGCGACCCTCTGGGCCTCGAGGGCGATTTCACCACGGCGCCGGAGATCAGCCAGATGTTCGGCGAGTTGATCGGTCTGTGGGCGGCGGAGACCTGGGTCGCCATGGGCGCGCCGCAGGAATTGCGTCTGGTGGAGCTTGGGCCGGGACGCGGCACCCTCATGCAGGACGCCCTGCGCGCCGCCAGCGTGGTGCCCGCCTTCGCTAAGGCCATCGACGTGCATCTGGTGGAGACCTCGCCCGCCCTGAGCCGGGTCCAGCGGACGAGCCTCGCCCATGCTGGCGTCCCCGTCACATGGCATGGGGGCGTCGAGACGATCCCATCGGGGCCAGCCATCGTCATCGCCAATGAATTCTTCGACGCGCTCCCGGTGCGTCATTACATGAAAAACGAAGGCGCCTGGCGCGAGCGTCTGGTGGGCCTGGACAATCATGGCCGCTTCATTTTCGGCCTGTCGCGCATGGCCGAGCCCAGCATAAGGGCGCAGGCGCCCGAAGGTTCGGTGATCGAGATTTGCCCTGCAGGCCAGCAGATCATGAACGTCCTGGCGGGCCGTCTGGCGACCCAGGGCGGGGCGGCGCTCATCATTGACTATGGCTACGCCCAGACTTCCCTCGGCGAGACCCTGCAAGCCCTGCAGGGCCATCGCTTCGTCGATCCGCTGGCTCAGCCCGGCGAGGCCGACCTGACGGCCCATGTGGATTTCGCCGCGCTGACCCGCGCCGCCCGCGCGGCTGGCGCGCAGGTCTTCGGTCCCGTGAGCCAGGGCGCCTTGCTGACGGCTCTGGGGATCTTTGATCGGGCGCGGGCCCTGTCGCGGCGGGCCAATGCGGCGCAGACCGCGCAGATTTCGGCGGCGGTGACGCGCCTTGTGTCAAGCGAGGTGGGCGTCGATGTGGATGGCGGCCGGGTGGATGGCATGGGCTCGCTCTTCAAGGCCCTCTGCGTCATGGCGCCAGGCATGGCCGCGCCCGCCGGTTTTGAGACGGTGGGCCCATGATGTCTTCGGCGATTTTCATCCGTTCCGACATGCTTGCGGCCCCGGGCCTCGCCCATGGTTTCTTCACCCGTCAAGGCGGCGTCTCCACCGGTGTCTACGAGAGCCTGAACGGGGGCGTCGGCTCGCAGGACGATCCGGCCTGCGTGGCGGAAAACCGCGCCCGCATGGCGCAGGCGATTGGCGTCGCACCCAGCCATCTGCTGGTGCCCTACCAGATCCATTCCGCCGATGTGTTGCAGGTGCGCGAGCCCTGGGCGCCGGACACCCGCCCGCGCTGCGATGGCCTGGTGACCGATGTGCCGGGCCTTGCGCTGGGCGTCACGGGCGCCGACTGCGGCATGATCCTTTTCGCGGACCCAAAAGCGCGCGTCGTGGGCGCCTGCCACGCCGGCTGGAAGGGCGCCTTCACCGGCGTGCTGGAGGCGACCCTCAGCGCCATGGAGGCGCTGGGCGCCAGGCGCGATCAGATCACCGCCGTGCTCGGCCCCACCATTGGCGCTGCGAGCTATGAGGTCGGCCCGGAATTCGTCGCCCGCTTTCGCGACGTGGATGCAGCCTACATGCGTTTCTTCGCGCCCTCGCCGCGCGAGGCCCACGCCATGTTCGATCTGCCGGGTTTCATCGGCATGCGCCTGCAAAAAGCGGGCGTGGCGGCCTTCGAGGATCTGCGTCTTGACACCTATGCGGATCCCGCGCGTTTCTTCAGCTATCGCCGCACCACCCATCTCAGGGAGCCCGACTATGGGCGCCTCGTCTCCGCCATCGCGCTGGCCTGAACGGATTGCATCAGGGCGCTGCGATTGCGATAAGAAGTACTCGAACGACATAAACCGAGGGAACGCCATGAAAGTCCGTGACGCCATAGCCGTAGTTCTGAAACGCGAGGGTGTGGACACGCTCTTCGGCTATCCGGTCAATCATCTCTTCGAGGGCGCGGCGGCGGCGGGCATCAAGCCGATCATCGTGCGTCAGGAACGCACGGGCCTGCATATGGCCGACGCCATGTCGCGCGTCTCCTCCGGAAAGAAGGTCGGCGTGTTCTGCATGCAGCATGGGCCGGGCCTGGAGAACGCCCTGGGCGCGGTGGCGCAGGCCTATAGCGAATCCGTGCCCCTGCTGGTGATCCCCGGCGGTTATGACCGGCGCCTCGCCCATGTGGACCCCAATTTCAGCGCGCCCAAGAACATGGCACACTACACCAAATTGGTGGAGCAGCTGACCAGCGGCGCGGAACTCTCCAACGTCTTCCGCCGCGCCTTCACCCAGTTGCGCAATGGCCGCGGCGGGCCCTGCGTCGTCGAGATCCCCAAGGATCTCTGGAACGAGGAGGTCCCGGAGAATTTCGATTATCATCCGGTCATCGCGACCCGCTACATGCCTGATCCCGCCGCCATCCGCGAAGCCGCCGAGCGTCTCGCCAAGGCGAAGAATCCCGTGATCTACGCAGGCCAGGGCGTGCATTACGCTCAGGCCTGGCCGCAGCTGCGCATGCTCGCCGAACTGCTGGCGGCGCCCGTGTGCACCTCGCTCGAAGGCAAGAGTTCCTTTCCGGAAAATCACCCGCTGGCTCTGGGCTCCGGCGGCGCCGCCATGCCGCGCGCGGTGCGCGTGTTCCTCGACGACGCCGATGTGATCTTCGGGGTCGGCTGCTCCTTCGGCGAGACGGCTTTCGGCGTCACCATGCCCAAGGGCAAGACCATCATTCACGCCACCCTCGACCCCAAGCATCTCAACAAGGATGTGGAGGCCCATGTGGGCCTCATCGGCGACGCCGGGCTGATGCTCGACGCGCTGTTGATCGAACTGGCGCGGCTCATTCCCGCCCCGCGCGATCAGCGCGAAACGGCCCAGCGCATCGCCGCCGTGCGCGATCCCTGGATGGTGCAATGGCAGGCCAAGCTGACCTCCAGCGAGACGCCGCTGACGCCTTACCGCGTGATCGCCGATCTGCTGGCGACGGTCGATGTGGCCAACACCATCATCACCCACGATGCAGGCAGCCCGCGCGACCAGCTCTCGCCCTTCTGGGTCTCGACCGCGCCGCTGTCCTACCTCGGCTGGGGCAAGACCACGCAACTGGGTTATGGTCTCGGCCTCGCCATGGGTGCCAAGCTCGCCGCGCCCGACAAGCTCTGCATCAATGTCTGGGGCGATGCGGCCATCGGCTTCACGGGCATGGATTTCGAGACGGCGGCCCGCTACCGCATCCCGATCCTCTCCATCCTCTTCAACAAT
>CANGTC010000128.1 GCA_947456505.1 Beijerinckiaceae bacterium | reverse complement strand
TGGCGCGGGTTCACATGGAAGAAATAGGCCTCGAAGGGCTTGTAGTAGTAATCGCTGAGGCCAAAGCCCATGAGGTCGCGATAGAAGGGCACCGCGTCCGCGACCCGCTCGGCGGTGGTCACCACATGGCCGAGGCCCAGCGCTCCCGTGCGAAAGCCTGAATGGACCCGTCCGCCCGTAAAGGGCCGGTCGCTGATCTCCGCGCCATGGAAGAATTCCAGCCGATAGCCGATGGGATCGGTGACGATGACGAGATCCTTCACCCGCCGCTGATCGGCCAGGGCCCGCGTGCCGCGCTCAGCCTTGACGCCCGCCTTGTCGAGGGTGGCGCAGAAGGCGCCCAGGGCGTCCGCGTCATCCATCTCCCAGCCGAAATAGGCGACCCCATCGCCGCCGTTCTCCTCGATGACGAGCCGCTGCTTGCGGTCGTCCATGCGCAGGGCCATGCTGCCGCCAGCCGTCTCCGCGATTTGCATGCCCGCGAGGCGGGTGGCGTAGTCGCCCCAATCGGCGAGGCTTTTGGCGTTGACGCCGAGATAACCGAGAGCTCTGGGTTTCATCGTCTGTCCTCTTCGAGGGTTCGTTATTTCGCTTTATAGGGGCCGAGCTCCTTCACGGCCCGCTCCACCCAGGACATATCCACCGCCTGATCCACCGTGATGGCGGATTTCACCAGGCCCTGGGCCTTGTAGAAATCGAGATCGGCGCGCAGGCTTTCGAGGCTGGGGCGACCATCCGGATCGATGGCGCTGGGCACGATGGCGCGCAGGGCGTCCTTGTCCTTGAGGGATGAATATTTCGCCATCACGTCAATGATTTCATCGGCGTGGGCGCCGGCGATTCTCCCGTCTTTTAGGGAGTCGTTGTAGTAGCGGGCGGCGCGGATATAGAGCTTCATGAGCTTGGCGGCCACTTCCGGGCGCTTGCGGATGAGCGAGTCGCTGTACATGACCACCCCGGTCTGGTCATTGTCACGCAGATCCGCCACAGGCATCAGCTCCACCGCTGCGCCGGTCTTCATGACATTGGTGCGGAAGGGCTCGGGCATGATGCTCGCGTCGATGGCGCCGTTCTGATAGGCGGTCAGCTGGGCGCCAAGGCCGAGATAAACGGATTCAATGTCGTTGAAGGTGAAGCCCGCCTTGCGCGCCGCCTCGTCGATGACCGCCGAATCGTTGGCGCCTGGCCCGGTGAAGGCCATCTTGCGGCCCTTGAGATCCGCCACCTTGCGAATTGTCCCCGCCTCCACCAGCGCCTTGCGCACCATGAGCCCCTGAAAGGACATGCCCTTCACATTGCGGCCCTTGTCGGCCACGACGCGAATGGTGATCTCGCGCTCGAAGGCGTTGTAGAGCCCCGCCGCGACCGCGCCTGTGCCGACATCGATGTCGCCGCTGGCCATGGGGGCGATCATGCGGGCGCCGGAGTCGAAAGTGATCATCTCCACCTCAAGCCCCTCTTGCGCGAACCAGCCTTTGGCGTCCGCGAGATAGAAGGGAATGTCGCCGGTGCCGCCGATGATGGCGATCTTGACCTTGTCAGCCGCTTGCGCTGCGCAGGCCAGGCAGGAAAGGCCGATCAGGGCGAGGGGTACGAGCCGCCGAATGACGCGCAGATGCATGATCGGTCCTCCTTTGGGCCGCCGCCTCGCGTCGCGTCCCTTTTTTCAGGCGCCCCTTGTCTCGCGTTCGGGGGTGCTTGCGCAAGGGGTAATCCAGCGGATGGGCTTTGCCTCAGCCCGGCCTTCGTTTAAGGAGGCGCATTCGCCTATGCTCCGTCCTCGGGGCCATCATCGTCAGGGAGTCGAAATGTCCGCTCGCGCTACGCCGCCTTTCCGCGCCGACCAGGTCGGTAGCCTCATCCGTCCCCAGGCGCTCATCGATGCGCGCGAGGCCGCTGCGGCCGGGGGGATGTCCCCCGCGCAACTGCTGGACATCCAGCATGCCGCCATCCGCGAGGTCGTGCGCATGCAGGAAGAGGTGGGGCTGAAAGTCGTCACCGACGGCGAATTCAACCGTTTTTCCTGGCAGCGCGACTTCCTGCTGAAGATCAAGAATGTCGCCCCTGCCGAAGCCAAGCTCAACGTCCGCTTCCACTCCAAGGCCGGCGCCCGCGACCATAAGCCGCCGACGCTGGAAGTGCGCGGCAAGATTTCCCGCCCCGCCCCGATGTTCGTGGGCGATTTCGAATATCTGGCCTCCATCGCCAAGGCGACGCCCAAGGTCACCATGCCCTCGCCGACGATTCTGCATTTCCGTGGCGGGCGCAGCTCGGTGGATGAGGTCGCCTATCCCGATATGGCGGATTTCTTTTCCGATCTCGCCCAGGTCTATCGCGAGGAGCTCGCCGACCTCTACGCCAAGGGCTGCCGCTATGCGCAGATCGACGAGGTGAACCTCGCCTATCTCTGCGACCCCGTGCTGCGCGAGCAGGCCGCAGGCTTTGGCGAGGATCCCAACCAGCTGCCCAAGACCTACGCCAAGCTCATCAACGACTCCATCGCGGGCCAGCCCTCCGACATGGCCATCTGCATGCATCTGTGCCGGGGCAATTTCGCAGGCGCCTGGATCGCCGAAGGCGGTTATGAGCCGGTTGCGGACCTGCTTTTCAACGAGGTCAACGTCACCGGCTATTTCCTTGAGTTCGACAGCGAGCGCGCTGGCGGTTTCGAGCCCCTGCGCTTCCTGCCCAAGGGCAAGGTGGCGGTGCTTGGCCTCGTGACCACCAAGAACTCCGCTCTGGAAACCAAGGACGATCTCAAGCGCCGCATCGAAGAGGCCGCTAAATATGCGCCGCTCGATCAGCTCGCGCTCAGCGCCCAATGCGGCTTCTCCAGCGGCATCGGCGGCGAGACCATGACGGTGGAGCGCGAGTTCGAAAAACTCCAGCTCATCGTGGAGACCGCGCGCGAGGTCTGGGGCAGCGCATGACAGGAGCAGTTCAAGTGTCGGGACAGGATTCCATTTCAAACGACGATCTCGAACGTTTTCGTCTGCGTCGTTTCGTTGAAACCCTGTCTGCGGCAGGCGAGCTGATCACCCATGACGCGCCCTGCGATCTCGTGGATCTGCCCGAGCTGATCGATGGGCAGGCGAAAGCCGTGCATGTGACCAGCGTGGGCGCCGACGCGCAGGAGTTGGTCGCCAATGTCTGCGGCAGTCGCTCGCGTCTCGCCATGGCCTTTGGCGTGGCGCCCGACAAGGTGCGCGAGGAGGTGCAAAAGCGCCTGCGCCTCGCGCCCCAGATCGTTGAAATGGCCTCCGCCCGCGCCCCTGTGCAGCAGGTGGTGCTGCGCGGCGAGGAGGCGGATCTGACCCGCCTGCCCGCCCATCTGCAACATGGCGCCGATGGCGCGCCCTATATTTCGGCGGGCATTGATTTTGTCGTCGATCCCCGCACGGGCATGACCAATTCCGGCATTCGCCGCCTGATGCTGCGCGGCCCGCGCGAGGCGGGGATTGATCTGGTCTCCCCCAGCGACTTTCGCGCGATCTATGAAGCCAATGTGAAGGAGGGTCCCTTTCCGGTGGCTTTCGTGGTGGGCGCTCATCCCATCGACTACATGGCCGCCATGATGCGCGTGCCCGTGGATGAACTGGGTCTTGTGTCGTCGCTACGCGCCGCGCCCCTGCCGGTGGTGAAATGCGTGACCAACGACATACGCGTGCCCGCCGACGCCGAATATGTGATCGAGGGCTATCTGGACGAACGCGGCCATGTGGAGCCCGAAGGGCCCTTTGGCGAGTTCCTGGGCTATTACGGCGCCCTCAAGCGCAACCCGGTTTTCCATGTCACTGCGATCACCCATCGCAGGGACGCCCTGTTCCAGTGCATGAGCATTGGCGGGCGGGCCATGAGCCGTACGGACACCGCCCAGCTCAACGCCATCCGCACGGAGGTCATGGTCTGGCGGGCGCTGGAGACGGCGGTGCGCGAGCCCCTGGGCGTCTACGCCACCGGCTCCAGCGGCGGCATGTTCAATGTGCGGATTTCGCTCCGCCAGCGGGTGCCCGGCGAGGCGCGTAACGCCATCGGCGCGGCGCTGTCTTGCCTTGGCAATATCAAGAACGTTTTCGTGGTCGATCCCGACATCGACATCTACTCCGATGAACAGATCGACTGGGCGCTGGCCACCCGCTTCCAGCCGGACCGGGATCTGGTGATCATGTCGGGCATGCGCACCCTGCCGCTCGACCCCTCCCTCGGCGAGGCGCGCGTGGGCGGCAAGGCGGGCTATGATCTCACCTGGCCTTTCGGGTCCGGCGGTCGGCTCGACATGTCCGTCCCCGAGGCGCCGCGCTTCGAGGGCGCGCGCTTCCCCAGCGTGGAGGCGGCGCTGGCCCATGGGCCCAAGAGCTTCGAGGACCTGATGGCCGCCGTCGGCAGTCGCGACGGCCGCGAGGTTGTGCGCGTGCTGGACCAGCTGCGCCAAAGCCGGGGGCTGACGCGGGACGCGCGCGGGCATTACCTTCTGCCGTGAGGGGGTAGCCCTTCACGGTTCCCCGGGAACAATCGCCCCTCCGCAGGCATTCCACCGCTGATGATCGGAGGTTGCAATGGCGCCAAGCGATAGCGGTACGGCCAAGCCCACCCCCAAGGCGGTGGGCGCTTTCATGAAACCACTCCACCCTTCCAGGGAACTCGCGGCCATCGTGGGCGCCGAGCCTCTGGCCCGCTCGGAAGCGGTGAGCCGCATGTGGGCCTATATCAAGGAGCACAAGCTCCAGAACGAGCAGAACAAGCGCGAGATCCTCTCGGACGCCAAGCTACTGGCCATCTTCGACAACAAGGACAAGGTGAGCATGTTCGAGATGAACAAGCATCTCGCCAGACACCTGAAATGATCAGCGGGGAGGCCCGCTGACCACCCCGCGCGCGCCTACTCTGCGGCGGCGGCCAGCATCTGCCTTGTGCCCGGCAGGTCGCGGATCTGCGGATAGACCTCTTTGGCGAAGAGGGTCATGTTCTGAACGGTGCTTTTGTGGTCGAGGAAGCCCGCCTGCATCATCATGAGCAGGTGGTCGAAACCGCCAACGCGCTCATATTCATGCTTGATCTGCGCCGCCACCTGGTCGGGCGTGCCATAGATCACCACGCCCAGCTCCCGCTGCTGTTCCAGCGTCACCTGCCGCAACCCGTCGATGGTGAGGGCGCGGGCGTCGCGGCTGCCCTTGAGGGCGTTGGCGGTGGCGGAGACCGGCACATAGCCCGGGGGGTTGCGGAACTGCGGCTCCACCTTGGCCTGCAGATACCAGGTCAGCTCGCGTGCGCCGCGCTCGGCCTCCGCCTCGGTGTCGCCCACATAGAGCAGCGGCATGAAGGCGAGGCCCCCGCCGCCGGGTTGGCCGTTGTCCACGTAATTGGCGCGATAGGCGTCGAAGAGCATGCGCACTTTCTGCCAGGGTTGCAGGAAGGTGGCGAAGACATAACCAAGGGACGCCGCCCGACGCACGGACTCCACATCGCTGGAGCCCGTAACCCAGACCGGGGGATGGGGCGCCTGATAGGGGCGCGGCCATACATTCACCGCCCGGCGATGGGTGAAGCGCGTCTCCACATTGAAGGGCTCGTCATGGGAGGTCCAGGCCTTCACGCATAGATCGATCCCCTCCCACAGGCGCTCGATGGTCTGGGTGGGGTTGGTGTTGGCGGCGAAGATCTCATAGGGCACCCCGCGCACGAAACCGGCTTCCACCCGCCCGCGCGAGATGCAATCGATCATCGCCATCTCCTCGGCGATGCGAATGGGATCGCCCCGGTTGGCGATGGGGTTGCCCAGAATGCAGATGCGCCCCTTGGACGTCTGCCGCGCCAGAATGGCCAGCGACAGCGGCGCCGCCACGTCAAGGCAGGTGGCGGTCTGATGATGCTCGTTGACCATCATGTTGAGGCCGAGGTCATCGGCGATCATGTGTTCGTCGAGATAGCGATTGTAGAGGTCGGCGCCGATCCTGGGATCGAAATGCTTGTTGGGCAGGGTGACGCGGATGGTCGAGACATCCTCGAAAGGCGGCAGATGGGGATAGGGCATCTCGGTGAAGTGCCAGGCCTGCATGGGTGGTCCTCCTGATCCTGCTGTGGCGCGGGTTTGAGGAGAGTTTGCTATGGGTTGGGGTGCTTGGCAATCGGCAGGAGGGGACGTTGTTGGTCGCAATCTGTTTTTCTAGTACGTATAAAATATTATCTTTTTATCAGAAAAAAGGATATAGAAGATAATATGTTATCTTTTACAAATTCTCCCGGTGATGTCCTCTCTCAAGTCGCCAGGCGTGCGCGCGCGCTCCGGCTGCAGGCCAGGTTGACGCAGGAGGGTCTGGCCCTGCGCGCCGGCATGAGCGCCGCCAGCCTCAAGCGCTTCGAGCGGACTGGATTGATCGCCTTCGATTCCCTTGTGCGGATCGCCTTTGCGCTCAATGCGGAACGCGAATTCGCGGCCCTTTTCCCACCCGTGGCCTTCGAGTCCATTGAGGATGTCCTGCGCAAGGAAAAGACGCGGAAGAGGGGTGTGTTGAAATGAGAGGCGGGGGGGCGCGAGCGATCGAGCATGTCGAGCGATTGCGTGTGGAGCTGCGCGAGCGTTGGACAAGGGTTACGGGGTCTTCGTGATTGTGATCCAACCCCATGTCGGAGCGACCCGAAAGGCTTGCAATTTTTCTTACCAATTTTAAATATAGAGAACAGCTTGGAGGATTTGGCAATGGAATTTGATAGGCCTTTTTTTAAGAAGCTTGCTCACAATGATACGAGCGCGGCGAAAGGTCATCAAGGCGGCATTGTCATTCCAACAAATTTAGATGAATTCTTCCCGCAATTAAGTAAAAGAATAACCTCCGAAAGTCCTACTGTCGAAGAGTTCATCTGGGCAGCGCTTTTTGTAGGTAATTCATCGAAGGGAATTGTTTCGGCACGTTATCAATATCAAACTTGGGGCGGCACCAGAAAAGAGCGGAGATTAACGCAAAATCTCGGCCCAATCAGAAGTTTGGCGGTTGGTGGCGATTATCTTGTCATCGAACGAAGCTTGAGTGATCCCAAATTCTATAGGCTCACGCTGCTCAAGGCAGGCACGGTTGAGTATGCGAATTTCTTGGGAAAGGTGGGTTCAAGAACCTCTGGACCTGTCTATAACAATGATCGACCTGTTTCTGAATTGGAAGTTGATAAGGCGTTAGCAGAACAATCGCTCAGGGAGGCGGAAGTCTTAAATTTGTTTGATAACGATGCGGCTGTTACAGAAGTAAGATCAACGCGAGTAGCAAGGTCCCGCGCGTTTCAAACCCGAATATTGGAGATTTATAAATCTAAATGCGCAGTATGTGGTAGGGCTTTTCTTAGTCCAACAGGCAGCTCAGAAGTCGAGGCTGCGCATATTGTTCCGCGAGGGCTAAAAGGAGCAGATGACGCTCGCAATGGTCTCGCTCTATGTCGTTCCCATCATTGGGCGTTTGATCGCGGATTGTTTGGCGTCAAGCCTGATGGTCAAATACTGGTCCCTGGCAAAGTCTCCGTTCTTCCACAGAATGCACACCTTGTTGTCTTTGATGCCAAGCCTTTACATCCGCCATCGAACACTTCACTTTCGCCAGTTGCAAAAGCGTTTGAATGGCACATGGATAATTTAGTAAGTGCTTTTCTGTAGGTAAATCTGACGTTATTTCTTTCGCTGTATCTCAAAATATGGGACTTCCGAGCGAAGCCATGTAGCACAATCAGCGATCACAGAATCAAATGGTTGTCTTCCGCGCCCTTTCAAGGCGCATTCCCAAACTATTCCCTGCCGCCATCCGGCCTCAGCCAGCGCGGAGGACGTTCGCTGATCGACCTCCCTGTTTCGATTTATCTTTGTGTGCCAGAATTCAGCCCGCGTTGAGGGCCATTTGAAGAGGTGGCAATCATGGCCGTGCCAGAAACAGCCGTTGGCGAAAAGCACCGCCTTGTAGCGAGGGAATACAATATCCGGTTTGCCTGGCAGATTGCGGTCATGCAGCCGAAACCTGAACCCCAAGGCGTGCAAACCGCGACGCAGGATCAGTTCCGGCTTCGTGTCGGCGCCTCTGATGCCCGCCATCATGCGGCTTCGCACCGCCGGGGCAACGACGTCAGGCATAGACGCTGGGCGCTGGATCAGGCCGCGTCACCTTGCGCGCCGGACGCGATGGCTCGGGATTGGCGGTGTTAGCTGCAATGGCCGCCTCCAGATGTGGCCTTATCGACTTTGCAATAAATTCGACAACGGGGACCACAACAGCATTGCCGAACTGCCGATAGGCTTGCGTATCCGACACACCGATGCGGAACCGCCGATTTCCTTGGTCAAAGCCCATCAGGCGAGCGCATTCCAGAGGTGTAAGCCGACGCGGCCGTTTGCCCGGCTGATCAATCAGGATTTCGGAGCCGTCTTTATAATATCGTGCCGACAGGGTACGGGCGACATCATCAGGGCCAAAAAGACTGAAGCCAAAACCATTTCCCTTCGCCAGATGCTTGTCTCTATAGGCCTGCAAGTATTCCCAGAGCCGAGGTGTTAATGTGTACTTCGCATCAACCTCATCGTGCGGCTGAAGAATGCTTCCCAGCTTGGGGCCAGTTTGAGCAGCAGGTATTTTCAGCGTCTTGAAATCAAAGGCTGTCGGCTCGCGAAATCCCACGATGAAGATGCGCTCCCGCTTCTGCGGGACCCAAGGCTCTGAGCTGATTATGCGATACTGAACATGATAGCCCAGTTCATTCGTCAGAACATTGATGATGGTTGCAAAGGTTCGACCCTGATCATGGCTCTCAAGATTCTTCACATTTTCCAGAACGAAAGCCGTAGGTCGATGGTGCGCAATAATCTGTGCGGTATCGAAAAACAGGGTCCCTTGCGTGTCGCAAAGGAAGCCATGAGGTCGACCCAGAGAATTCTTCTTGGAAACTCCGGCGAGCGAAAAAGGCTGACAGGGAAATCCCGCGAGCAGCACGTCATGCTGCGGCACGAGATCGGGGTCTTTCGAGAACTCCCGAATATCGCCGCCAATCGGGTGATTGTCGGGGAAGTTCAGCGCATAGGTTTTCTGGCTGTGCGGGTCCCATTCGGAGGTGAAGACACAGCGCCCGCCAATGCTTTCGAAACCGAGGCGAAGTCCGCCAATCCCGGCGAACAGGTCAATGAAACGAAAGGCTGGCGCTTCCGGGGCGCTCAAGCGTTTTTCAGCAGCGGCTTGAAGTGTTTTCAACGCCAGTTTACTCACAGCTGTTTCGCCGCTTTCATAGCGATAGGCAGTTCTGGCCGAGACCTCCAGAAGCGCGGTTGTTTCTTCAAGCGTGAGGCCAGCCTGTTCGCGCAATCTCGCAAATTCTGATTGTTTCTTCCCGCGCATCACACCGCCCCCGAATCATCTCTGTGTCGATTTGTGTCACGCTGACATGAAATGTCCTAGCGGCTTTTCAATGTTCCTGTTTTGTTTCCCGCTGTCAAGAGGCTCCTGAGTACCCCCTACTGCGACCCCTCCAACCCCAGCTTCCTGACCAACGCCCCCCATTTTTCTCGCTCCCCGGCGAAATAGGCCTCGATCCCCTCGGGCGAAGGGGTGTCGATGGGCAGGAGGCCCATGGCCTCCACCTTGGCCTTGATGACGGGGTCGGCCATGATCCGCTTCATCTCCGCATGCAGGCGGTCGAGGATTGGTTTGGGCGTGCCTGCGGGGGCGAGCAGGGCGTGCCAGGAGACGGCTTCGAAGTCCGGCGCATTGGCTGCCTCTGCGAAGCTGGGCGCGTCCGGCAGGATCGGCAGGCGGCTTGCCGAGGAGACCGCCAGCACCCGCAGCTTGCCTTCCTGGATCAGCGGCAGAGAGGCGCCTGCTTCCACAAAGCCCATCTGCACATGGCCGGAGGCTATGTCGAGAATGGACTGGGGTGTGTTGCGATAGGGCACATGGGCGATGTCGAGCCCGAAGCGGCCTTTCATGTATTCCATGGCCAGATGCGGCACCACGCCTACGCCGGGCGAGGAGAAGCTGAGGTCCTTGCGCTGTTTGGCCAGCGCGATCAGTTCGGGCGCGGTCTTTGCGGGCAGGTCCGGATTCACCACGAGAATGAAGGGCGACTTCACATAGAGCGAGATCGGCGCGAAACCCTTCACATGGTCGTAGCCGATCTGCTTGAAGAGCACGGGGTTGATGGCGATGGCGGAAGAGGTCGCCACCAGCAGGGTGTAGCCATCGGGCGGTGCGCTGGCGACGGCCTGGGTGGCGATCATCATGGCCGCGCCCGGCCGGTTCTCCACCACCACAGGCTTGCCCAGGCTCTCCTGCAATTTCTCCCCATAGAGCCGCACGATAAGATCGAGGCCCGAGCCAGCGGCCAGCGGCAGGATCACGGTGACGGGTTTGTTGGGATAGTCCTGCGCTGCGGCGGGGGGCGTCAGCCCGACCATCGCCAGCAAGCCCAAGGCGAGCGCTAAAAGCCGCATGTTTCCCTCCCGATGTTTTGCCGGATCCGGCGGGCGCCGCACCATAGGCCTTAATCTGCCTGCGCCCGGGGCAAAGGGCAAGGCGTGGGAGAACGGGGCTGAATTGGACAACTGGCGGTCCCGGGAAGACTCGAACTTCCGACCTTCGGTTTAGGAAACCGCTGCTCTATCCTGCTGAGCTACGGAACCGCGCCGGGCCTTGTACCATCACCTGCCCCGGCCCTCAACGGGCCTGCGCCATCTGAATGGCGCCCCCTCGTCCTTTGGCGCAACGGGGCGCCACTTCCGGTCACGCCGGGGCGCCGCCTCTCATGCTTGCGGGCATCCGGCGAGGCTTGGCGGAACCCCAGTCTGGCTTGGCCATTGATCCACCGTCACGCTTCTCCGACGGGATTCCGCCATGACCTCACCTGCCAACACGCGTCTTTTCGTCTCCCGCGCCCTCGCTATCTTCGGTTTCGCGGCCCTTCTCACAGCGCCCCATGGCGCCGAGGCGCGGCCCTCCGTCATGCAGGCGCCCTCGGCCCACTCAAGCCTGCCCGCAGGCACGCTCATCATCAGCCAGAGCCAGCGCAGGTTGTTCCTGTTGCAGGGGAATGGCATGGCGCTCTCCTATCCCATCGCGGTGGGCAAGGCGGGCAAGGCCTGGTCGGGCTGGGCGCGAATCAACGGCAAATATGTTCAGCCGGACTGGGTCCCGCCAGCCATGGTCAAGCAGGCAAATCCCCGCCTGCCCAATCTGATTCGGGGCGGATCGCCCGGCAATCCCATGGGGGCCCGGGCTCTGACCCTTGATCGCGACGAGATCGCCATCCACGGCACCACCAATTCCATGCGCGCCTCCATCGGCTCGGCCGCCTCTTTCGGCTGCATTCGCATGTACAATGAAGATGTCGTTGACCTTTTCGACCGCGTCTCCGTGGGGACTTCGGTGGTTGCCGTCCAATAGGGCGAACGGCCCCGGCCCCCGGCGGGCGCGCGTCAGGGCCTCGCGCCCCAAGATTCTTCGCCCTGCGCGGGCTGTGCGGCGCATAAGGCTCCCGTTCCGCTTGCGGGGCGCTCGACCCTTGCCTATACGGCTCTCTTGGGATTGGCGGCTATCACGCCGCCGGTCCAGAAGAGGCGGCGGCCGCCAGGCCAGCACTGGCGGCGCTGAGAGGGATCGATGCCATTGCGTGGCGCACTCGCCGGACCGCGACTCCTGTTGCGCCGGCTCCGCGAAGTCATGGCGGAGCCGGTCAGCCCACAGGCGCGTCTGGACAAGATCGTCGTGCATATCGCGTCCAACATGG
>CANGTC010000127.1 GCA_947456505.1 Beijerinckiaceae bacterium | reverse complement strand
TTCAGTCTCTATGGCCGCAGCTATCAGGTCATTCCCCAGGCGCCGCGCGAGTTCCGCATCACCGGCGACTGGCTGCTGCGCTATCAGGTGCGCACGACCTCCGGCGAGCTGGTGCCGCTTTCCTCCATCGCCACCGTGACCCAGACCGTGCAGCCTAATGCGCTGACGAATTTCCAGCAGCTCAGCTCCGCCACGCTCTCGGGCGTGCCCTTCCCGGGCCGCACCATTGGCGAGGCCATCGACTTCCTCACCGCCAAGTCGAAGGAAATTTTCCCCGAGGGCTATACCTATGATTTCCAGGGCGATGCGCGCCAATATGTGCAGGAGGGCAATACCCTCGCCGTCACCTTCATCTTCGCGCTGGTCGTGATCTTCCTGGTGCTGGCGGCGCAGTTCGAAAGCTTCCGCGATCCGCTGATCATCCTGATCGCCCTGCCGACCTCCATGTTCGGGGCTCTGCTGCCGCTGAACGTGCTGGGGACCTTCGGGATGGCCTCGATCAACATCTACACGCAAATTGGCCTCGTGACGCTCATCGGCCTCATCTCGAAGCATGGCATCCTCATGGTGGAATTCGCCAACCGCCTGCAGGAGGAGCAGGGCATGGGTCGCCGGGAGGCCATCGAACATGCGGCGGGCGTGCGTCTGCGCCCCATCCTCATGACCACCGCCGCCATGGTGGCGGGCATGCTGCCGCTGATCCTCGCCGGGGGCGCTGGCGCGCGCAGCCGCTTCGACATAGGCCTCGTCATCGGCTCGGGCATGGCGATTGGCACGCTCTTCACCATCTTCGTCACCCCCGCCATCTACACCTTCCTGGCGCGCGACCATGCGCGGGAGGCGGCGGAGCGGGCGACGCTGGCCCCAGTGAAAGAGGCCAAGGCGGCCGAATAGGCGGGATTGTTTGCATTATCCCCCTCGCATTTGTTAAGCCCCTTTCGGCCCGCCCCTCCGGCGGGCCGTGGATTTCAGGACCATGACCGCAGACATCGACCCCGTTTCCCGGCGGCGCACCTTCGCCATCATCTCCCACCCGGACGCTGGCAAGACCACGCTGACCGAAAAGCTGCTGCTTTTCGGCGGCGCGATCCAGCTGGCCGGAGAGGTGCGCGCCAAGGCCAACCGTCGCCAGACCCGCTCCGACTGGATGGGCATTGAGCGCGAGCGCGGCATCTCGGTCGTCACCTCCGTGATGACCTTCGAATATGGCGGCTGCGTCTTCAACCTGCTGGACACCCCGGGTCACGAAGACTTCTCCGAGGACACCTATCGCACCCTCACCGCCGTCGATTCGGCGATCATGGTGATCGATGCGGCCAAGGGCATCGAGGCGCGCACGCGTAAGCTCTTCGAGGTCTGCCGCCTTCGCGACATTCCCATCGTCACCTTCATCAACAAGCTCGACCGCGACACGCGCGATCCCTTCGATCTCCTCGACGAGATCGAGAAGACTCTGGCGCTGGACACCGCCCCCCTCACCTGGCCTATCGGCCGGGGACGCGATTTTGCTGGCACCTATGACTTGCGCGCCAGCGCCATCCGCCATGTGGATTCCGATGCGCCCATGCAGAAGGTGAATGGCCCCGACGATCCCGCCGTGGCCGATCTCCTGCCCGAGCATCAGCGCGAGGCCTTCCGCGAGGAGCTGGCCCTGGCGGTGGAGGCCTGCAAGCCCTTCGATCTCGCCAGTTTCCGCGAGGGCCATCTGACGCCCGTGTTCTGGGGTAGCGCTCTGCGCACCTTCGGCGTGCAGGATCTCATCGATGGCCTCGGCGAATTCGCGCCCCCGCCGCGCGGGCAAGACTCCGCCACCCGCCGCGTCGAGCCGCGCGAGCCCAAGATGACCGGCTTCGTGTTCAAGATTCAGGCGAACATGGATCCCAACCATCGCGACCGCATCGCCTTCACCCGCATCTGCTCGGGCAAGCTGACGCGGGGCATGAAGGCCAAGCTGGTGCGTACGGGCAAGGCCATGCCCATCAACGCCCCGCAGTTCTTCTTCGCCCAGGATCGCCAGATCGCCGAGGAGGCCTATGCGGGCGATGTGGTGGGCATTCCCAACCATGGCGCCCTGCGCATTGGCGACACCCTCACCGAGGGTGAGGACATCATCTTCCGGGGCGTGCCGAGCTTCGCGCCGGAAATCCTGCGCCGGGTGAAGCTGGGCGACGCCATGAAGGCCAAGAAGCTGCGCGAATCCCTGCAGCAACTGGCCGAGGAGGGCGTGGTGCAGGTGTTCACACCCAATGACGGTTCAGGCGCCATCGTTGGCGTGGTCGGCGCCCTGCAGCTCGATGTGCTCGCCGAGCGCCTGCAGGCCGAATATGGCCTGCCCGTGAGCTTCGAGCAGAGCCGCTTCGAAATCTGCCGCTGGATCAGCGCCGACGATCCTCTCGATCTCGACAAGTTCCAGCGCGCCTTCCCGGCCTCCATCGCGGAGGATCTCGATCAAGCGCCCGTTTATCTGGCGCAATCGGCCTGGGCGCTGCGCTATGAGCAGGAGAAGTGGCCGCAGATCCATTTCAACGATGTGAAGGATTATCAGAAGAAGCCGCAGTGACGCTCTCCTGTTTACAATGGTGAAGCTGGACCTTGACCCCTGCGATGGGCCGAAACATGATGAGCGAATCCTGAGGGAAAAGGTGCGCTCATGAAACGCGTTTTTGTCGCAAGCCTGCTGGCGCTCGCCAGCGTATGTCTGTGGGCGTCGCCCGAAGCGCAGGCCCGTCCGCAGACGCCGGCCGAAAAGCGCTTCATGCCCTGGACCGGCGAGGTTCCCGCTTGCGACGAGCCCAACGTGCTCTGGAACATCCAGACCCGCTTCTATGATGCGGAAACCCAGTACTGGAAGTCGGGGCTCGAAATGGTGGGGTTCGACCGCTTCCGTGAGACCGCATACCGCACCAATGGGACTGATTTCATTCCCCGCCGCTATTGCACCGCGCGCGTTTTCCTCAACGATGGCAAAACCCGTCAGCTCACCTACTGGATCGGCGAGGATCTGGGCTTTGCGGGCGGCGACTATTTGGGCTTGCTTCCGCTCACCGGCCGCACCAATGTGTTCAGCAACTGGGGCGTGACTTTTTGCGTCAATGGCCTCGATCGACATTACGCTTATGGTCAGGGGTGCATGGCCGCGCGCCCCTGAGTTTTCTCAGGGAGGGTGCGCGTGATTTCACCTCGTTTGATTTCAAGGCCTTGCTGGGCCTTCGCCCTGCTCCTCTGCGCCATCTGCGTAGCCTCTGCGCCTTCCTTCGCCCAGAAGGCGCCGGAGTGCGTCCTTGACCGCTGTGAACAGAAGGCCGCCCCCGCCGCAGGCGAGCCTGCTCCCGAGCGGGCCTTCCGCAGGCCGACAGCGGGCGGCGAGTTTGATTTCTACGTGCTCTCCCTGTCCTGGTCGCCGGGCTTTTGCGCCACCGGCGGCGCGGAAAAGGCGCGCGAGCAATGCCAGGCGGGCATCGGGCTTGGCTTTGTGGTCCACGGCCTCTGGCCCCAGTTCGAGCGGGGCTTTCCCAGCGATTGCGACGGGGCGGGGCGGCCGATCTCCCGCGTGGCGCTCGAAGCGGCCAAAGGTCTTTTTCCCAGTGAGGGTCTGGCGCGTTATGAATGGCGCAAACATGGCAGCTGCTCGGGTCGCTCGCCGCAGGATTATTTCGCCGATGTGCGCGCCGCCCGCGACCTCGTTCGCATTCCGCCCGAATTCGAGCGCCTGAAACAGGAGGAGGAGGTCGCTCCCGCCGAGCTCCTGCGCGCCTTCGGCAAGGCCAATCCGCGCCTGCGGGCGGGCATGGCGGCCGTGGCCTGCGCCAAGGGTTATCTACAGGAGGTGCGCCTGTGCCTCAGCAAGGATCTGCGAGAGTTCCGCCCCTGTCCGGAAGTCACGCGCAATTCCTGTCGCGCCCCATCGATCAAGGTGACGCCGAGCCTCTGAGGGTTTAAGCCTGCGGGCATGAATTACAGGCACGCCTACCACGCTGGCAATTTCGCGGATGTTTTCAAACATGCGCTGCTGACCCGCATTCTGCTCTATCTCATGCGCAAGGATGCGCCGCTGCGCTACCTCGACACCCACAGCGGCGTCGGGCGCTATGATCTGTCATCCGAGGAGGCGCTGCGCACGGGGGAATGGCGCGACGGCATCGGTCGTCTCATGGGCGCGGACCTGCCGCCCGCCACAGCGGCGCTGCTGGAGCCCTATCTTAGCCTCATCCCCGGCGCGGCTCAGGCGCCCGGGCCCTATCCGGGCTCTCCCCTGATCGCCCAGAGCCTTCTGCGCAAACAGGACAGGATGACCTTCAGCGAGCTGCACGAGCATGACTCGCGCCGTCTGGTGCGCTCGCTGGGTCTTGAAAAGCGATGCAAGATCCTGACGATGGATGGCTATCAGGCGCTGAAGGCGGGCGTGCCGCCCATCGAGCGGCGGGGCCTCGTGCTCATGGATCCGCCCTTTGAGGAGCGAAACGAATTCGAACGTATGGCGCTGGCGCTGGAAAAAGCCTGGGAGAAATGGCCCACCGGAACCTATGCGCTCTGGTATCCGCTCAAGCTTGAGGGCGGTGCGGATCTGTTTCGCAATTATCTGTCCGAAGGGCCCGTCCGCAAGGTCTTGTGCCTCGAGCTGGACGTCGACCATCAGCGCGAGGTGGGGCCGCTCAAGGGCTGCGGCATGGTCGTGGTCAATCCGCCCTTCGTGCTGGAGGAGGAGGCCCGCGAGTTGCTGCCCATCCTGGCGTCGCGCCTCGCGCAGGGTCCCGGCGCTGCCTGGCGCATCGGCTGGCTCACAGGGGAGTAAGCCCTGTCAGGCGCGCGGCTGCGCCCCATATGCCCAACCGGAGCGAGGACTGGAAAGGGAACCAGCCATGACGCAAACGGGTGTGGTCAAATTTTTCAACGCCGACAAGGGCTATGGCTTCATCAAGCCCGATGACGGCGGCGGCGATATTTTCGTGCATGTCACAGCCGTCGAACAGGCGGGATTGCGAACCCTCAATGAGGGGCAGAAAGTGACTTTCGACATCGAGCCAGACAAAAAGGGCAAGGGCCCCAAAGCCGTGAACATCCGCGTCTAATGATTTCGCATCCTCAAAATGAATGAAGCCCGGCGGTTGGAGCCGCCGAGCCTCTGGTCTTATCGCTGGAGGGCGATCAGAACCGATAGTTGACGCCCATGCGGACTGTGTTCTGGGTAATGCCAGCGCGCGAGGGAAGGCTGCCGGTGTCGGTCTTGGAGGACAGATCCGTGTAGAGATACTCGGCCTTGGCGGAGACATTGTTGGTGACGGCATATTCCAGACCACCGCCCAGCGCATAGCCATTGTGCCAGTTGCTTGCGGAGCCCGTGCTATTGGTGCGCTCGACATTGCCGCCCGCATAGCCGCCGGTCGTGAAGAGCAGCACGCGGTCGATCGCATAGCCGACGCGGCCGCGCGCGGTGCCGATGCTGGTCTGCTTGGAGATGAAGGCGCCATTGGTGTTCTTGGCGTTGCTCCAGTCGAAGTCGCCTTCCATGCCAAGCACGATCTGGCCCATCTGATGGTTATAACCGGCGGTGCCGCCGAGCTGTGCGCCATTCAGCGAGCCATAGCTGGCGTCAGCGGAGCCCTTCTGGGAGCCCCAGGCGTAGCCAGTGTTGACGCCAGCGTAGAAACCTGTCCAGGTGAACACGGGAACCGGCGCCACATAGGGGGCGGGAGCCGTGGCGCGACGCGGCAGATCGGCGGCGACAGCAGCGCCACCGAGCGCGATGACAGACAGGGCGGCGGCGAGGGAAAGCTTGGCGTTCATTTCATCTACTCCTCAAGGCCATAATCACGGCCAGCAATAATCTCTTCTCGGCGGAAAAGATTTAAGAATCATTAAATCATTCCGCGTTGATGACGTAGTATCAATTTCAAAAGTGGCGCGATTTTGACAATATAAAACGCAATATGATTTATGAAGTTCACGGTTACCGAATGGTTAAGTGGCCTGAATATGTATTCTATATTTCTAATTAAGGCGTGATTGTGGCTGAATAGTGTATTTAAAAATGTGTTAATCGTGGCGACTTTGCGTCAAAGCATCCTGTCATGAGTAGCCTTTTTGCTTCGGCCCTTGATCCGCAAGGCCATCAAGGCGAAGAAAGACAGGGCGAGGGCGATATGGGCGAAGCTTTGGATCAGGGATGCGCATTTGTGACGGGGGCAGCGCGCCGTCTGGGGCGGGCGATCGCCCTTGCTTTGGCGCAAAAAGGCTTCGCTGTGGCGCTCCATGCCAGCCAAAGATCACGGGCGGAGGCCGATGTGGTCTGCGCGGATATTCTCGCCGCAGG
Organism: Beijerinckiaceae bacterium; assembly: GCA_947456505.1. Classification (GTDB taxonomy): domain Bacteria; phylum Pseudomonadota; class Alphaproteobacteria; order Rhizobiales; family Beijerinckiaceae; genus Terripilifer. The sequence goes on along the minus strand of CANGTC010000127.1, from coordinate 5,588 downwards.
CGGGCGCGCCTGCGTGCTGGCGGCCGATCTCGCCGATCCCCGGGCGGTCGCGGGCTTGCTGGCTGCCGCGCGCGCCGCGCTGGGGCCTGTGACCCTGCTGGTCAACAACGCCTCGCTGTTTGAAGCGGACGCCGCCGGCGCTTTTGATGTGCAGCTTTTCGATCAGCATATGGCGGTCAATCTGCGGGCGCCCCTGCAATTGGCCAACGATTTCGCGGCCCAGCTGCCCGAGGGCCGCGAGGGCCTGATCGTCAATCTGCTGGATCAGCGGGTGTGGCGGCTCAACCCGCATTTCTTCACCTATACCCTGTCGAAGTCAGCCCTCTGGACGGCGACCCAGACCATGGCCCAGACCTTTGCGCCACGCATTCGCGTCAATGGGGTGGGGCCGGGGCCGACGCTGGCCAATCATATGCAGCGCGCCGAGGACTTTAGCCGGGAGGCGCAAGCCATTCCCATGCAGCGCGCCATCAGTCCCGATGAAATCGTGGCGGCGGTGCTGTTTCTTCTGGAGGCCCGCAGCGTCACCGGCCAAATGATCGCGGTGGATGGGGGGCAGCATCTGGCGTGGAAGACACCGGACGTCCTCGATTAATCCGCCGTCGGCAGACGCCTGATGGTGAATTCGATGCGGTCTTCAGGAAGCGCGCGCCAGGACTCGATCTCGGTCATATAGGCGGCCTTGGGATATTGATCGAACCATTCCCGGGCCTTGGCGCGGGCCTCGGCGCGCGACAGGGTGAAGGTTTCCCGCCGCCACGAGCCTGATTGATTTTGCTCGCGCTTGTGGTTGCGGCTTCGCTCTCCCAGGGAGCGGGCGACATCGCGGGGACTCTTGCGCTCGAACGCCATAGGTAACTCCACACAAGCGGCTACTTTAGGGCGCCTTCGCCTCCGCGAGGAGTCCATTCGTGAAAAAACATTAATCTCGCTGCGTCAAAGCCTTGTCGAGCAAATCGGTGAGCGTGGCCGCATCGGTTGGAAAATCCGCCGCGATCCAGAGCCTCTCCATCGCCTTGAGGGCCTCGCCCATGCCGCGCCCCGGCGCCACGCTGCGCGCCAGAAGATCGGCGCCGCTGAAGGGCAGTTGCGGCCTGGGCGTGGTCGCGGCAAAGGCGTCAGCACCGGTCCAGATTTCATCAAGCGTTGAAACGTCCGCCTCCGCCTGCGCGAGTGCGAGAGCGTCCCGCATCGCCTGAGATCCATGCTGATACAGCAGAGCGCGCAGGACCTTGGGCTCCGGAGGGGCCGTGCAGCCGTGCAATTGCTCAAGCGCCTGCGCGGCCGCGTGCGCGCGTTGCGCCTCCGCATTGGAGAGCCGCAGTTCGTTTCGCAGTCTCTCGGCGTCTTCACGAACCAGGACACAAAGCGCGATGAGCCGCAGCAGGGGATCGGCCTTGGCGCCGCGCGCATGGTCAATCTCGATCACCCGCGCCAGTCGCGCCGGGATCGCGACGCCCGCCAGCACCGGCAGCAGCAGGCCCGCTCCGCACATGATGGCGATGGTGGGCGCGCAGTTTCTGGCGCCAAGCAGTTTCAGCAATTCCGCGCGGATGCGCTCGCGCGACAGATTGTGCATGCCCTCGCGTTCGATCACCGCCGCATGGAAAGCCTGCGCATCCAGCGCACCCTCGCCATAGGCCGCATGAAAGCGGAAGAATCGCAGGATGCGCAGATAATCTTCGCGCACCCTTTGTTGCGCATCGCCGATGAAGCGCACCCGCCGCGCCGCTATGTCGGCGAGCCCGTCGGCGTAATCGAAGATATGTCCGTCGCGATTGCAGGAGAGCGCGTTGATGGTGAAATCGCGGCGCAGGGCGTCCTGTTTGAAGTCACGGCCGAAGCGCACTTTCGCGCGTCTGCCATCGGTCTCCACATCCTCGCGCAGGCTCGTGATCTCGAAGGGCTGGCCCTCAACGATGACCGTCACCGTGCCATGTTCGAAGCCCGTGGGAATGGGGCGCAGGCCGGCCGCCTTCGCGCGATCCATGGTCACTTGCGGCGTGGCCGTAGTGGCGAAATCCACATCGCTGACGGGAACCCCGAGCAGGGCGTTGCGCAGGGCGCCGCCGACCGCGCGAGTCTCCTCGCCAGCGCCATCGAAGACGCCGAAGATGCGCCGCACCTTCTCGTCATCGAGAAAGGATGGGCTTTCGATTTGGGCCGGGATCAATCGCAATAGAGCCTCGCATGGAGGTTCTTCAGCATGCCTGCGGTCGCGCCCCAGATGAAACGTCCCTCATAGGGCATGGCGTGGAAATGGCGGGGGCCACTTTCAGCCTCGCGCGTGTGCCGCTGGTGGTTCGCGGGATCCATGAGAAAGCGCAGGGGCACTTCGAAGGCGTCATCGACCTCTTCGGGATTGAGCGTCAGTTCAAAGGGCGGCCGCACAATTGCGACAAGCGGAAAGATGCGAAAGCCCGTGCCGGTGGCGTAGAGATCGAGATAGCCCAGCGGATCCACATGGCGGTGATGCAGTCCGATCTCCTCCCATGCCTCGCGCAGCGCCGCCGCCACAGGGCTTTCATCCTGCGGATCGATCTTGCCGCCGGGAAAGGCGATCTGGCCGGAATGCTGGCGCAGGCGTGTGGCGCGCTGGGTCAGCAGCACGGTGGCGCCCTCTTCCCGCGCCACAATGGGCACCAGCACGGCGGCGGGCTTGGAGGGCCGCGTCACATCGGCGGCGAAGGCCTGGGGCGAGAGAACATGGTCGCCGCCCCTCACCAGCCCATGCATGGCGTCGGGCGCCAGATCGAGCCGCAGGCGCGCCAGCGCCCGCTGGCGCAGGTCTTCGGCGGAGAAAGGGGCGATCTGGGCAGGGGTCTCCATCACGCCAGATCCTCCAGCGCGTCCGCTGGGCTCATGGGAAAGAAGGCGCCCCCGCAGGCGACGCCAAACATCTCCCGTCCCTCGATCTCCCGAACCTCGCCCAGCGCGGCCAGATCGTAGAAAATGGGCCGCGCCACCAGCGCCCAGAGGTTATCGCGCACGCGCACATAGGGTTTCAGCCCGCCGGAGGGGCCGGGCTCGAAGCGCAGGGGATGGGCGGCGTCCACATTAACCCAATCGTCCACATTGGTGCGCAGCCGCAGCGCCCGCGCCTCGCCGTCGCCCTCCACCTGCATCTCCACCGCCAGAAAAGGCGCGTCCTCCACCTCCACGCTGACTTTTTCCACCGGTGTGACGAGCACATGACCTTCGGGATCGCGCCTCAGGATCGTGGAAAAAAGCCGCACCATAGCGGGTCGCCCGATGGGGGAGCCTTGATAGGACCAGACCCCATCGCGGGCGATCTTCAGCCCGATGTCCCCGCAATGTGGCGGATTCCATTGATGAATCGGCGGCAGCCCCCGTGTTTTGGCGCGCGCGGCGGCCTGCGCCAGGCCATCAAGGCCTGGGTGGGTGGGGGTGGTTGGGGGCACGTCAACAGTCATGGTCTGAGGTCAATAGGGTCACGGGGTGGCGCGGTCGATCCTGTTTTTTGATCCGGGAATGGATCGACAAGCGCCGCGCAGGGCCTAAACTAGTCCTGTTCACGGTCCGCGCCTACAGTGGTCCGGCATTTTGGAACGGCCTTGAGGAGAAGTGATGAGCGCGACCCCGGACTCAAACGCCACATCGCTGGAAAACGCCATCGCCCAGACCGCCGAGCTTGCGCTGGAGCGGGTGTCGAGCGCGCGCGAGGCCATCGGCAAGGTGATCTTCGGGCAGGAGAAGGTGGTCGAGGAGGTCATGGTCACCCTCATGGCGGGCGGTCATGGGCTGCTGGTGGGCGTGCCGGGCCTCGCCAAGACCAAGCTTGTGGATACGCTGGGGGTGGTGCTGGGCCTTGACGCCCGCCGCGTGCAGTTCACGCCCGATCTCATGCCCGCCGACATTCTGGGTTCGGAAATCATGGAGGAGGGCGAGGGCGGTCGCCGCGCTTTCCGTTTCGTGCGCGGCCCGATCTTCGCGCAGCTGCTCATGGCCGACGAGATCAATCGCGCCAGTCCGCGCACCCAGTCCGCCCTGCTGCAATCCATGCAGGAATATCATGTGACGGTTGCTGGCGAGCGCCACGACCTGCCGCGCCCCTTCCATGTGCTGGCGACCCAGAACCCCCTCGAGCAGGAGGGCACCTATCCGCTGCCCGAAGCCCAGCTCGACCGCTTCCTCATGCAGATCGACGTGACCTATCCCGACCGGGCCGCCGAGCGGCGCATCCTCATCGAGACGACCGGCGAGAACGACGCCCGCGCCCGCGCCGCCATGACCGTGGAAGAACTGATGATGGTTCAGCGCCTCGTGCGCCGCCTGCCCGTGGGCGACAGCGTGGTGGACGCGATCCTCGATCTCGTCCGCTCCGCCCGCCCCGGCGATGGCGACGCGGCCCTCACCAAACATATCTCCTGGGGCCCCGGCCCCCGCGCGGCCCAGTCGCTCATGCTCGCCACCCGCGCGCGGGCTCTGGTGGACGGGCGGCTCGCCCCCTCCATCGACGATGTGCGGGCGCTCGCCGAGCCGATCCTGAAACATCGCATGGCCCTGACCTTCTCCGCGCGGGCGGAGGGGGAGACCATTTCCGGCGTCATCGCGCGGCTCGCCGCGCGGCTTGGCTGACCCCATGGTGGACGCCCGCCTTCTGGACCCCAGCGAAAGAGCGGCCGAGGCCCGCCACCAGCGCGGCGCGCTGGATCTGGCGCGCCGTCTGCCCGTCTTGCTCGTGGCGGCTAGGGAGGTGGCTGCGACCGTCATGCACGGCGTCCACGGGCGCAAGCGGGCGGGCGTGGGCGAAACCTTCTGGCAGTTCCGCCCCTTCGTCTGGGGTGAATCCACCACGCGGATCGACTGGCGCCGCTCGGCCCGCGACGACCGGGTCTATGTGCGCGAGCGCGAGTGGGAGGCGGCCCATACGGTCTGGGTCTGGATGGATCGCTCCCCCTCCATGGCCTATGTCTCGACGTTGGCCATGCAGCCCAAGGTGGATCGGGCTTTGGTGCTGGGCCTCGCTATCGCCGACCTCTTGGTGCGCGGCGGTGAGCGTGTGGGCATGCCGGGCCTGACGCGGGCGCTGGCGACGCGCGGCATCGTGGAGCGTTTCGCTCAGGTGCTGATCGAGGACGAGCGCCGCAATGGCGACAGTCCCGCTGAACTCCCCCCCGCCGAGGCTCTGGCGCCGCGCACCCAGGCGGTGCTGATCGGCGACTTTCTCTCGACCCCTGAGGACATCCGCACCACCATCCACGCCATGGCCTCGAGCGGCGCGCTGGGCCATGTGGTGATGATCGCCGATCCCGTGGAGGAGACCTTTCCCTTCACCGGCCATACGGAATTTCTCGACGTGGATTCCAGCGCCAGGCTGCGCGTGGGCGAGGCGGAGAGCTTCCGCGCCGATTATATCGCGCGCCTCGCCGCCCATCGCGAGGCCGTGCGCGAGGCCTGCCTGTCGCGCGGTTGGAGCTTCACGGTCCATCGCACGGATCGCCCCGCCGCGCAGGCCCTGCTGGCCCTGCGCATGCGCATCGAAGCCGGGCAGGGGGCCGCCTGATGTTCGGTCTGCCCCTCGCCTTCGCCGCGCCCATGGTGCTCACCGCGCTGGCGCTTTTGCC
>CANGTC010000126.1 GCA_947456505.1 Beijerinckiaceae bacterium | reverse complement strand
GCGAGGCTCTTCACCTTGCCGCTGTCGATCAGCTCCTTGCGCACCAGAAAGGCCTGAAAGGGCGCGCCCTTCACATTGGTGGCCTTGTCGGCGACGAGCTTGATGGTGATGCCGCGCTCAACCGCGTTGTAGAGGCCTGCGGAGGCCGCGCCGCCGCCCACATCCAGCTGGCCCGCGCCCATGGGCGCCACCATCTTGGCGCCCGTGTCGAATTCGACAAATTCGGCGTCGACGCCTTCGGCCTGGAAGTAGCCCTTGTCCTGCGCGATGAAGAGCGTGCCGTCGCTCACCGCATTGACGATGCCGATGGTGACCTTGTCGGCCGCGCTGGAAGCGACCGTCATGAGAGCGAGGAGTGTTGCGCCAAGGGCGCCGCGCAGAACAGTCGACATATGTCACCTTTTCCTGTGAAAACGGCGCGGGCGTCAAACGCACCGCGCCGTCAAACAATGCGATGCGAACTTACTTGTCGGTCTTGGAGAAGCCCGGGCCCATGTTCCAGTCCTGGGAATAATAGGGGCGGTCCGTCAGACGGCACCAATTCTCCCAGCCACGCTCCAGGGTGAAGCCCGCGCGTCCGCCCGAATTGGCGGCGACTTCGCCGTCGCTCAGCGGTTCGATGTCGCCATCGCCCAGCTGGTAGGCCTTGATCAGCATTTCAGCGTTGATCTCCATATAGATCGACGTGAAGACCACTTCGCGCAGGCTCTTGCCGACCACGACGCTGCCATGGCCGCGCATCAAGGCCACGTTGCGATGCGCCAAGGATACGGCGAGGTCCCGGCCCATCTCCATATTGGTGACGAGCAGATTGGTCGTGCCGAACTTGTGGGCGATGTCCCAGGTGGGAATGTCGTTGCCGATGGGCGCGCACATATGCATGATCGGGCGCATCTTCTTCTTCGACTGAACGGTGAAGGGCACCACATTGGGGCTGTGGTTATGGACCACCGCCATCACATCCGGGCGCGCCTCGTAGATGGAGCCGTGAATGAAGCGCTCCGAATAGGGCTTGCCGGGGTTGTGGCCGACGATCTGGCCATCGAAGGTGAATTCGGTGATGTCGTGCAACTCCACGCAATTGGGGGCGCGGGCGCGGGACAGGAAGAAGTGATTCGGATTTTCCGGATTGCGCATGGACACATGGCCGAAGGAATCGACCACGTGGTGATAGGCGAGCACCCGGTTCGCCGTCACCAGATCATCCTTGAGTTTCGCAAGATCAGTCATAGGCATTGCCCTCCAAACAGCAGGGCCAAAGGCCCGGTCGGGCGCGTTCTAGCACACCTGTGGCGGACGGGAACGATTTTCCTGCATTTTGCGAAGGAGAAACCGTCAATGCCCCGTGGCGATCCGCGCCACTTCGACCGCATCCGGCGCCGCGTCCCCGCGCCAGACCACATGCATGTCCGGCCGCAGCAGCAGGAGGTCGCAGCCATAGATGTCCCGGGCGATCTGGTCGGGGATGTCGAGGGTCGTCACCGGCGCCCCATAGGCGGCGATGGCCTGATGCAGGGGGGTGGCGTCCACCGTGGACTTGCCCAGCCGCAGGATGGTGAAGCCGAAGGCGGGCAGCCGATCCTGCATGGCCGACCCGTCGTCGAGCCAGACATGGGGCAGTCGGGCCCCCGGCCAGGTCGTGGGCTCATAGGTGCGGAAGAGATGCTCCGGCCCGCCGGGAATGTCGCAAATGATGGGCGAATCCACATAGCGGTAGCCCAGTTCCGCGCCGATCATCTCATTGGTCTTGCGTTGCTCCACATCGGCCACATTGGCGAGCACATAGCCCGCCTTCCGGCCCTCTGCGGAGTCGTCGCGGATTTCCGGCCGCCACATGGAGCGCCATTTGCGCCGCCCTATGGTGGCGTAGCGCGAGGCTCCGACATTGCGGTCGCCGATCTGACGGCGCTCCCATTCATAGGAGGCCAGCATCTGCGGCCCGCCCCAGCCCTTGAGCACGGCGTCAAGCTTCCAGGCGAGATCAATGGCGTCGCCAACGCCCGAATTCATGCCAAGCCCGCCCGTGGGGATCACCAGATGCACCGCGTCCCCCGCCAGCAGCACGCGGCCCCTGCCGTAGCGCTCCGCCAGCATCAGATTCTGTCGCCAGGGATTGCAGGACAGCATCTCGAAGTTGACGGGAAAGCCGACCGCCTTGCGGAAAAGCTCCTTCATCTCCTCGTCCGATTGCGCCTGCGCATGAAGAGTCCAGTGTCGGGTGGAATCCTGCATGATCAGGAAGGAGGATTTGTCATCGGCCACATGGTAGTGTCGCCCATGGCCCGGCCCGTTGCCATGAGGCAGGCGGTCATAGAGTTCATCGCAGCGATAAAGCCCCTGGCGCAGAGCCAGGGAATTTGGCTCGCCGCGCAGCTTGATGTCGAGGGCATGACGCACCGGGCTCGCCCCGCCATCGCAGCCCACCATGTAAGGCGAGCGGATCGTGCGGGTGGACCCATCGGCGCCGCGCAGGGTCGTGGTGACGCCCTCCCCATCCTGCGCGCAATCCACGAAGGCCGTGCTCCAGTGGAGCGTGACGAGCGGATGCTGTTCGCACTCGGCCGCCAGCAGCGGCTCCAGCGTATATTGGGAAATGAGCTGATAGGCCTCCAGCGGCGAGGTCCCGTCGCGAGTCGCCGCAATGTCGGCCTGCGCCTCGGCGACGCTGGGATAGGGCAGGCGCAGGAGCGGGGGCTGGGCGAGGTCCAGCACCACGAAGACGTCCATGGGAATATCCGCCCGCAGGCCAGCGGCGCGGATCTTCTGGGCGAGGCCCATGCGCCTGTAGATTTCCATGGTGCGGGCGTTGACGCGCTCCATCTTGGGGAGAAAGGCCGGCTTGTTCTTCTGCTCGACGATCACGCAGGGCACCCCACGCCGCCCCAGATCCAGCGCCAGAGTGAGCCCCACCGGACCCGCGCCAATGATGAGAACCTGCGTGTCCATGGCTGCCCCTCCCTGCATGATGATCAGGGGACGCGACGAGTGCGCCCCAAATCATTTCAACCATGCAAGAGGTTGGTAGCCATTGATCCTGATCAAAATCCCATTTTGTGGGATTTTTGCGAGGTCGCCCAAGTTTACCCCACGCCCCCGAACACCGGCGGGCGCTTGGCCTTGAAGGCCTCGACGGCTTCGCGGAAATCAGGCGTGCGGCCCGCCTCACCCTGCAATCGGGATTCAAGCCGCAACTGGGCCTCCAGATCCTGCCCGCCGCTTTTGCGGAAGGCCTCCTTGATGAGGCGATAGGCTGTAAGGGGGCCGCTGGCGAAGCCGCCTGCGAAGCGCTGCAGGTCGGCTGCGAAGGCATCGTCCTCGAAGACGCGATAGACCAGCCCCATGGCCCGCGCCTCCTCCGCCGCCACACGGTCGCCGGTCATCGCCAGGGCAAGCGCGAGCTTCGCCCCCACGATGCGCGGCAAAAGCCATGTGCCGCCCACGTCGGGGATCAGGCCGATGCGCACGAAGACCTGCTGCATATAGGCTGAACGCGCCGCCACAACGATGTCGCAGGCCAGCGCGAGATTGGCGCCCGCGCCCACCGCTGGGCCATTCAGCGCGGCGATGGTGACCTTGGAAAAGCCGACCAGGCGCAGAATCAACGGCGCGTAATCTTCCTCCAGGGTGCGTGCCAGATCGAGCCCCTCCTGCTCCAGGGCGGCGAGATCCTGACCCGATGAAAAGAACCGTCCTGCGCCCGTCAGCACCACCACGCGCACGCTCTCGTCGCTCTCCGCGCGGTCGAGCGCGTGCCGCAAGGCGAGCAGCCTTGCCGCGTCGAACGCGTTGAGTTTGGCGGGGGTGTTCAGCGTCAGCGTGGCGACGCCATCGCAGACGAGGTAATCGATCATCTCGCCCATTCCCCACCCTCTCAGAATGCGACTCCGCGCGGGATTAGCCTGTGCTCATAAGCCTCCCGCTCAAGCCCCTCGCGGAAGTCGGGATGAGCTATGGAGATCATAGCGAGAGCTCGTTCGGGTACGGACTTACCCTTCAAATTCACCATTCCATATTCGGTCACCACATACATGATGTCGGTGCGCGGCGCGGTGACGACATTGCCGGGGGTCAAGGAAAGCGCAATGCGGCTCTTTCGCTGCCCGCGCTTTTCATAAGTCGATGAAAGACAGATGAAGGACTTGCCCCCTTTGGACGCATAGGCGCCGCGCACGAATTGCAACTGGCCGCCCGTGCCGCTGATATGACGCAGCCCATCGGACTCGGAAGCCGCCTGTCCCTGCAAGTCGATTTGCGTGGTGTTGTTGATGGCGACGACCCGATCATTGCGCATGATCTCATGGGGCTGGTTGGTCCGATCGACCGGCAGACACAGAAGGTCCGCATTACGATGCAGGCTGTCGTAGAAGCTGCGCGCGCCAAGGCCGAAGGAGAAGGCGAATTTGCCCGGGTTCGTCTGCTTGCGCGCATTGGTGATCTGACCCGCCTTGAAAAGATCCATCATGCCTTCGGTCAGCATTTCCGTGTGGACGCCAAGATCGCGCGCGCCGCTGTGCAACAGTTGCGCGCAGACTGCATTGGGCATGCCGCCGATGCCGACCTGCAAACAGGCGCCATCCTCGACCTCGTTGGCGATGAGCCTGCCCACGGCGATATCCACCTCTGAGGGGGCCGGATTAGGCAGTTCGGGCGCTGGCTGGTCATCACCCTCGATGATGTAATCCACCTCGCTCACATGCAGCCCATTGGCCTCGCCGAAAACATAGGGCAGGCCATCGGTCACTTCGACGATGACCACTTTCGCGCGCTCGGCGATGGCCCGGTGCCAGAGGTTGGCGGCGCTGAAATTGAAATAGCCGTTCTCGTCCATGCGGCATGTCTTGAAGACGACCACATCCACCGGCGCTATGAAACGCCGATAATAATCGGGAATCTCGCCGAGATTCACGGGAATATAATGAGCGCGGCCGGCGTCGTGATGCTTGCGGTCATAGCCGGAAAAATGGGTGCTGAACCAATGGAAATGCTCGCCCTTGGGGTCGCATTCGAGCACGGCGCGCGGGCGCAGGGAAATGCAGGAGCGGATTTTGACATTGCGTAACTCGTCCCGGCGCGCCGCCAGAGCCTGGTCAAAGACATCTGGCTGGCACAGGGTCACGCCATAGTCGATCCACATGCCCGAAGTGACGAGGCCCGCCGCCTGCTCGGCGGAGATCAGGCGCGCCCTGTTGGCTGCTGTTCTCATCTGCATGGTGTCCCTCCTCTCAGATTGGCGATTCGGCTGTTTTTTCGAACTGCGGCGTAAAGCATCGAGGTCACTCCGCGTCGCCGCAACGGTCGCTGCGCTCAACCGCGCCGCCAATGGTCCTTTACATACGGTCCGAACCAAATTATTGTCAAGATCATGTCAAAAGACCCCTCCCCTCAAAAACCCACGATGCGGCTCAGTCCCACCTCCTGTGCCGTGCTTGGCTTGATCGGCCTGCGCGGACCGTCCACGCCCTATGAATTGAAACAAACCGCCGCGCGCACCATCGCCTATTTCTGGCCCTTTCCCCATTCTCAGCTCTATAGCGAGCCGACCCGACTGGCGGCTGCGGGGCTGCTGAAGGAGGTGCGGGAGATCGGTGGCCGCAATCGCAAGGTCTATTCGCTGACCGATGAGGGTCGTCTGGCGCTGACCGAGTGGCTCGCCGCGCCGCCAAACGAGATTTATGAACTTCGCGACATGGCGCTGCTGCAATTGCAGTTCTTCGAATTCGCCCGCCGTGAGGAACTGGCCGCCCTGGCCCGCCATCAAAGCGCCTTGCACAGGGACCGGCTGCGGACCTATGGCGAAATCCGGGATCGCCATGCTCGACGCTTCGGCCACACGCGGCGCATGGCGCCCTTGCGCATGGGCGAACTATTCGAGCAGGCCTATATCACTTTCTGGGAGGAGATCGCCGCGGATCCGCCGGAGCCGTAGGAACGATTCAGGCCAGTTACTCGCGGTCGCGCGCAATCGCCTTTGAGACGATCCGCGCCCCGAAAGAGACCCGATCGGCCGCGAAAGTAAGCCTCTCAGGCAGCATGTCCGACTGGCCGATGGTCACGCTGAGGGAGCCCAGAATGACGCCCTTGGAGTCAAAAATCGGCGCAGCCACGCCGGTCACGCCGACCGACAGTTCGCCACGGGTGATGGCGACGCCACGCTGACGAATGGCGCGCATATTGGCGCGCGCCTGCAGCAGGTCCTCTCCCAGCCCCGACGCCACAAAGTCCTTGGGGGCGGCCTCATAAAGTTTGCGCAAGGCGGGCCCCGGCAAATGCGCCAGAATGATCCGCGAGGCGGCGCCGCGCAGCATAGGCCGGGCGCTGCCACGCTCATAGGTGGAACGGAAGCCAATGCCCGGGCTGGTCTCCTGATGCACACAAAGCACGAGTTCGCGATACCGTCGACATAACAGGGCGATGCCCGGAACCTCCGAGAGGATTTCCGCCATCACGGGTCGGCTCGCGCTGATCAGGGGATCGCTGTGGCGCATGCGGAAGTCGAGCTCGGCGATGCGCGGCCCCAGCGTGAAGCCAACGCCTGGCAAAGAGGTCAGGAGCCCCGCGTCGGACAGAACCTTGAGATAGCGATAGAGGGTCGAGCGCGTGAGCTCCAGCCTTTCGGCCATGGCCTCCGGCGCCCACTCCATTTCCGTACCCTCGAACAGGTCGAGGATGCTGATCATCTTCTCGAGGCTTTTCATTGCTCAACAATAGCAACAATCAATGAATAAAAGGTAATTAAAAGCCTCCGCGATCCCAAATTTTGCGATTTTTTACCGGTGAGACCCGCCCGGCGCGCCCCTTGGAGCGCGCCGGTGCAGGCGACGGTCAAAGCTTCTCGATCTTCGCCAACTCGACGTAGCGGCCCCAGGCGTCCATGTCGTGGACCAACAGAGCCTTGAGTTTGGCGGAGTCGCCTGGGAAAGGATCGACGCCAAGGTTGGCGAGATACTTGACCACTTCTTCATCCTGCGCGACCGCGCTGAACCAGGCCTCAAGCTTGGCGAGGATCGCCTTGTCGGTCTTGGCGGGCGTATGCACAGACCACCAGGCCGTCAGGTCGCTGTTATCGATGCCGGCCTCCTTGGCGCTGGGAATGTTTGGCAACGCCTTCATGCGCTCGCCTGCGGTCGAGGCAAGCGCACGCACCTTGCCGCTCGCCATCTGACCCATCACGCCGGTGGGATCGATATGCGCGAAGGCGAGATTGCCGCCGTAGAGATCGTTGAGCATCGCCTGAGGTTCTTTGTATTTCACCTCGACGGTCTTCAGGCCAAAGTGCGACTTGAAGAGTTCGCTGCCGATAAGTCCCGTGTTGGCCACGGAACCATAGGAAGCCTTGTCGCCCTTCTGTTTCAGTTCGGCCACGAGGTCAGCGACCGTTTTGTGCGGGCTGTCGCCATTGACGATCAGCACAAAGGGCAGCCGTGCGATCAGCGCCACATGATCAAAATCATTGACGGGATCGAAGGGTAATTTGGTGAAGAGATGTTTCGCCGCCGCAAAGACGGACGAGCCCGGCGCGATATAGATCGTATAGCCATCCGGCTTGGAGCGGGCGACCGCCTCAGTAGCGATATTGCCAAAGGCGCCAGCCTTGTTCTCGACCACCACCGTCTTGCCGGAGACGTCGCTCAACTTCTTGGCGAAGAAACGCACGATGATGTCCGCGCCAGATCCCGGCGGAAACATGCAGATCGTATGGATCGGCTTGTTCGGATAGTCTGCCGCCTGGGCGAACACGGTGACCGGCCCCGTAGCGGATGCGATGAGCGCCCCGGCGCCCGACTGTATCATGTCACGTCTTGAAAGCATCAATTCCCCCCATGGCGACCGCGCGCTTTGCGCGCCTCATCGCCAACCCTCGCAAGACCGGGGCCTCTTGTCCAGCCCCGCGCTCTGTTCAAGCATATCGCCAAATAATTCCGCCCGTGCTAACCCTGAATCAGCCGGGGATCATGATCGGGACAGCGGGCTGGCGACGAGCGGTCAGGATCCAAAGCGGCGCGTATGGGGAGGAAGCGTAAGGCGACGCCCATCAAGGGATTGCCCCCGCTTTCTGGAAAGATCCGCTAAGGCGGGTCGAGGACGGAGGACGGCATGGTGCGCGTAAAAAGCCCGCAAAATCTGGGCGCAGCGGTCATTTTCATAGGGCTTGCGCTAATCGGGCTGATCTTCGGGCGGGATCTGGCCTTCGGTTCGACGGCGAAGATGGGACCTGGCTTCTTTCCCACCATTCTCAGTTTGTTGATTCTGGGCATCGGCCTGTTGAATGTGGTCATGGCCCTGACGATTTCCGGCGAACCCATTGAAAGGCCCCACTGGCGGCCCCTGACCTTCATCTGCGTCGCCATGATGGTCTTCGGTTTCGCCGTTGATTACATTGGCCTGGCCTTCAGCTCCGCGCTCCTCACCTTTCTCGCGGCGGGCGCGCGTTCAGACACCCGGTGGGGCGAGACCGTCTTTCTGGCGATCTTTCTCGCCGTCTTTTCCGTGCTTTTATTTGTATACGGGCTCGGGCAATCGATGCCTGCCTGGTGGGGAGCCTGATCGCCATGATGGACGCTTTCTCCAATCTCGCCATGGGCTTCTCCGCCGCCGGAAGCTGGCAGAACATGGGCTTCGCGCTGATCGGCTGCATGCTGGGCACGCTCATCGGCGTGCTTCCGGGCATCGGGCCCATCCCCACCATCGCCATGCTGCTGCCGCTGACCTTCGGGCTTGATCCGCTTTCATCCCTGATCATGCTCGCAGGCATCTACTACGGCGCCCAATATGGCGGCTCGACGACCTCGATCCTCGTGAACATGCCGGGCGAGGCCTCCTCCGTCGTCACCTGCATCGACGGCTACCAGATGGCGCGCCAGGGACGGGCGGGCGCAGCTCTCGCGGTGGCGGCGCTGGGCTCCTTTTTCGCAGGTTGCGTGGGTACGGTCTTCATCGCCGCCTTTGGTCCGCCGCTGTCCGACTTCGCCCAGCAGTTCAACTCTCCGGATTATTTTTCACTGATGACTCTGGGACTTTTGATGGCCGTGGTGATGGCGCAGGGCTCCATCGTCAACGCCATCGGCATGGTGCTGGTGGGTCTGCTGTTCGGCCTCGTGGGCACGGACGTCAACAGCGGCGTGGCGCGCTACACCTTTGGCGTTTCGGAGCTTTGGGACGGCGTCGACTTCCTGCCCATGGTGATCGGCATGTTCGGCATCGTCGAGATCATCCGCAACCTTGAAGAGCCGGAGCTTGACCGCACCTCGATCAAGACGCGCTTTCGCGATCTGTGGCCCTCGTTGTCCGATTTCAAGGAAGCCTGGAAGCCGGTGGTTCGCGGCACGGCGTTGGGCTCCATTCTGGGCATCCTGCCCGGCGGCGGAGCCGTGCTCGCCTCCTTCGCCAGCTATACGATGGAAAAGAAGATCGCCGACGATCAGAGCCGCTTCGGCAGAGGCGCCATCGAGGGCGTCGCAGGTCCGGAATCCGCCAATAATGCGGCGGCGCAGACCTCCTTCATTCCGCTGCTGACCCTTGGCCTTCCCTCCAACCCGATCATGGCCCTGATGATGGGCGCCATGGTCATTCAGGGCATGCAGCCGGGCTCGGCGGTGATGACCAGTCGCCCGGATCTGTTCTGGGGCATGGTCGCGAGCATGTGGATCGGCAATCTGATGCTGGTCATCATCAACCTGCCCATGGTTGGCCTGTGGGTGAAGCTGCTGTCGGTGCCCTACCGCATGCTTTACCCGGCCATCCTGCTGTTCTGCGTCATCGGCGTCTATGGCCTCAACAGCAACTGGGTCATGATGGCCATGACAACGGTCTTCGCCATCTTCGGCTATGTGCTGGTGCGGGTGGGCTGCGAGCCCGCGCCCATGATTCTGGGCTTTCTGCTGGGTCCGCTCATGGAAGAGAACCTGCGCCGCTCGCTGGTGCTCTCGCGCGGCGATCCCCTGATCTTCATCCAGCGCCCGATCTCCGCCACTCTGCTGGCGCTCTGCGTGCTGCTGATCGTGGTGACTGTGCTGCCAAGCATCCGCAAGTCGCGCGAAGTCGCCTTCGCGGGCGGATCGTGAGGGCTTAAGGCGTAAACCTCGCCGCCGCCGCGCCAGCCGCGCGGCCGGTGGCGAAGCAGGCCTGCAGGAGGTAGCCGCCGGTCGGCGCCTCCCAATCCAGCATTTCGCCCGCCACGAAGAGGCCGGGCCTGCGTCGAACCATCAGCTCGTCGGTCACATCCTCAAAGCGCAGGCCCCCCGCCGTCGAGATGGCGCGGGCGATGGGGCGCACGCCCGTCAGGCGCAGGGTGAGCGCCTTGATACGGGCGGCCAGTTCTGCAGGATCGGCCGGCAGCGGACCGAGTTCCCGCACCAACGCCGCCGCCACAGGCGGCAGCCCGCCCGATTTGCGCAAGACGTTGGCCATGGATTGCCCGCCGCGCGGGCGCGCCAGACGGGCGGCCAGCGTTTCATGCGAAACATCAGGCCGAAGATCAATGGTGAGATCAGCTCCCCCGTCGCGCGCGATCGCATCGCGCAGGCCTGCGGAGATGGCGTAGATGGCGCCGCCCTCGATGCCATGCTCGGTGATGACGCATTCGCCGCGCAGGCTATGCCCGCCGCCCGTCAGCGTCACCGGCCCCAGCGGGAAACCACCGAAACTCTTCAGCACAGGCGACCAGGCGATCTCGAAACCGCAGTTGGAGGGCCGCAACGGCGCGACAGAGAGCCCCTGCACCGCCAACAGATCCACCCAGCCCCCATCCGAGCCCAGCCTTGGCCAGGAGGCGCCGCCCAGCGCCAGCACGCAGGCGCGGGCCTCGACCAGACGCTCGCCTTCCGGCGTCGAAAAGCGCAGGCGGCCCCGAGCGTCCCAGCCCTGAAATTCGTGGCGCAGGCGCAGCTCCACTCCCAGTTCGCCGAGCTTGCGCAGCCAGGCGCGCAGCAGGGGCGAGGCCTTGAAGCTCTTGGGGAAGACGCGCCCGCTGGTGCCCACGAAGCACTCCTGCCCGAGATCCGCCGCCCAGGCGCGCAGGGCGTCGGGCGGAAAGGCAGCGATAAAGGGCGCCAGCTGCGCCTCGCCATAGCGGGTCAGGAAGGCCGGTTGCGGCTCGTTGTGGGTGAGATTCAGCCCGCCTCGTCCCGCCAGCAGGAATTTGCGGGCGGGCGAGGGCATGCGGTCATAAATGACGACCCTGGCCCCCGCGCTTGCGGCGGCCTCAGCCGCCATGAGGCCTGCGGGGCCGGAACCGATGATGGCGATCTCTGCTGTGTCAGTCATGGAGGGGGTTTAGCAGACAGACCCGCGCCCCGTCTTGCCCCTCTTGCAGGCCATTGGCCGCAAGCCCTCGCCGGACGCCCAGTCCCTGTGCTATGCACCGCCCATGAACCAACATGCCAAGCGCCGCTATCAGGCCTCCCTCGCCGCCCTGCCCGCCGAGCCGGAGGAAGACGCACCCCAGGCGCCCGCGCGCACCGGCCCCGGCCTGCCGCCGGGCCTCCACACTTTCGCGGTGGAGGAAGGCGCGCGGCTGGACAAGTTTCTGGCGGGCATATCCGACGGCATGTCGCGCACCCGCATCAAGGCCCTGACGGAATCCGGCTATGTGCGCGTGGACGGCAAGCTGGCGAGCGATGCGGGCGCCAAGGTGCGCGCGGGTCAGAGCGTCGAGATCGTCGTGCCCGAGCCCATCGCCGCCGAACCTGCGGGCGAGGATATCCCCCTCAACGTCGTCTATGAGGACGATAGCCTCATCATCATCGACAAACCCGCTGGCCTCGTCGTGCATCCAGCGGCGGGCCATGAGACGGGCACCCTGGTCAACGCCCTGATCGCCCATTGCGGCGAGAGCCTGTCGGGCATCGGCGGGGTCAAGCGGCCGGGCATCGTGCATCGGCTCGACAAGGACACCTCCGGCCTGCTGGTGGTCGCCAAGACCGACGAG
>CANGTC010000125.1 GCA_947456505.1 Beijerinckiaceae bacterium | reverse complement strand
TGATCAAGCGTTCGATCCGCGACCTCTTCAACAAGGACATCGACGACGTGATCGTCGCTGGCGATGAAGGCTATCGTGAAGCCAAGGACTTCATGCGGCTTCTCATGCCAACCCATGTGAAGAATGTGCTGCCCTGGCGCGAGCCCCAGGCCATCTTCGCGCGCTTTGGCGTCGAGGCGCAGCTGGACGCCATGTTCTCCAACGCCGTGACCCTGAAGTCTGGCGGCTATATCGTCATCAACCAGACCGAAGCGCTGGTCGCCATCGACGTGAACTCGGGCCGCTCGACCCGCGAGCACAATATCGAAGACACCGCCGTGCGCACCAATCTGGAAGCGGCCGACGAAGTGGCCCGCCAGCTGCGTCTGCGCGATCTTGCGGGCCTCATCGTGGTCGACTTCATCGACATGGAGGAGAACCGCAACAACCGTGCCGTGGAGCGCCGCATCAAGGAGGCGCTGAAGAACGACCGGGCGCGCATTCAGGTCGGCCGCATCTCCCATTTCGGCCTGCTCGAAATGTCGCGCCAGCGCATCCGTACAGGCGTGCTGGAAGGCTCGACCGTCGTGTGTCCGCATTGCGCGGGCTCCGGCATGATGCGCTCCGTCGCCTCCATCGCGCTGCATATCCTGCGCGTGCTGGAAGACGCGCTGATCAAGAACGCGCAGTACAATCTCATCGTGCGCGCCCGCAGCGAAGTGGCGCTCTACATCCTCAACCAGAAGCGCAGCCACCTGCATGACATCGAGGCCCGCTTTGGCGTCTCGATCATGGTGCTTGGCGACGAGACCCTGACCGGGACGGTCCATCACGCGCTCGAGCGCGGCGACCTCGCATCCCCGCCCCCCGACCTGCGCCGCCCCGATCTGGTGCGCATCGACTCCATCGTCCCCGAGGACATCGAGGAAGAGGTGGAGGAGATCGAGGAAGAGGAGGCCGAGGAGGCTGACGACAGCGCCGAAGGCGATGGCGATTCCGACTCCGAAGGCGACGTGGCGGGCGAAACCGGCAAGGAGGCCGAAGCGCGTCGCCGCCGTCGTCGTCGCCGCAGACGCGGTCGTGGCGATCGAGAAGGCGGTTTCCTGCCGACCGACGCGCCGCAGCCCTCCGACAACGGCATGGCCATCATGGCGGAAATCGCAGGCGACATTCCCGGCACCCTGGCCGAAGCCTCGATCTCCGATGGCGACAGCGACGAGGCGGAGGCGGAAGGCTTCGATGTCGAGGGCAATGGCGAAGAGGCCAGTCGTCGGCGCCGCCGCTCGCGCCGTGGCGGACGCAATCGCCGCCGCGAGCGTGGCGAGGGTGACGGCGAGGCCGGAGGCGAGATCGGGAGCCTCGACGAGGGCGCCCCGGTGATCGCAGGCCCCACGGACGATTTCGCGCCCGCTGTGGAGAGCCCGGCGGCGCCAGTCGAGATCGAAGCGCCCGCCTTTGCGCAGCCCCATGTGCATGCGGAGCCCCACGCCGAAATTCCGGCCCCGGTGGTTGCGCAGGCCCCCGTGGAGGCGCCGACCTCGACCCCGGTCGCCGAAACGCCTGTGGCTGTCACGCCGCCACCGGCCGTTGCGGAGGCGGCCGCCCCCGAGCCAGCGCCCGCGCGCGAAACCCCGCCGCCCCTTCCCGAGGCCCCCATCGACCCCAACCGCCCCAAGCGGTCCGGCTGGTGGCAGCGCGCCAAGCAAAGCTTCGGCGGCTAAATGCAGAACGGCGCCCTCGGGCGCCGTTTTCATTTGGGCTTTCGAAAATGAAGGGGGCTCACCCCACCTTCAACCACCGCCCGATCCGCGCCACGCCCTCATGCACCGCGCTTTCGCTGCCTGCGAAGGAGAGCCGCATGGTCTGGTGTCCGCGCGCACGGTCGAAGTCGAGGCCAGGGGTGGCGGCGACGCCGCCTTCGTGCAGCAGGCGGCGGCAAAAATCGCCGGAGTCATTGGTGAAGCGGCTGATGTCCACATAGACATAGAAAGCGCCATCGACAGGATGGAAATCACCGAGGCCCATCCCCGGCAATTCATTGAGCAGCAAGGCGCGGTTGCGCGCATAGCCCGCCTTCACCAACTCCAACTCCTCCACAGCGTCAAAGGCCGCCTCCGCGCCCACCTGGCTGAGATAGGGCACGGAAATCGACAGGCTTTGTTGCAGGCGCTCGACAGGCCGCACCACGTTTTGCGGCAGCACCAGCCAGCCGATGCGCCAGCCTGTCATGCAGAAATATTTCGAGAAGGAATTCACCACCACCACATGGGGCGAATAGGCCAGCGCGGTCGCCGCCGGACGCTCATAGGTGAGCCCGTGATAGATTTCATCGGAGATGAATCGGATGCCCAGCCGGTCGCAGGTCTCGCAGACGGCCTTCAGCTCCGCCGCGCTCATCATAACGCCCGAGGGATTGGAGGGGCTCATGAGCAGAACGCCCTGCAAGGGCTTTTTCGCATGGGCCTCCTCGATCATTTTCGCGGTGACCACATAGCCGGTCTCGGGCCCTGTTTCCAGCGACACGCTCTCGAGCCCCAGAGCATGAAAGATGTTGAGATAGGCGGGATAGCCGGGCGCGGCCACCGCCACCCGGGCCCCTACGTCAAACAGGGCCAGAAAGGCCAGTATGAAGCCCGCCGACGAGCCCGTGGTCACCACAACGCGGGCGGGATCCACCGCGATCCCATGGGTCTCCTGATAGTGGGCGGCGATTCGCGCCCGCAGCGAGGGGCGGCCCAGCGATTCGGTATAGGCGATACGGCCGAGATCAAGCGCAGCGCGCGCGGCGTCCAGCACCGGTCGCGGAGACGGCGCGCCAGGCTCGCCCAGCTCCAGATGCACAATGTCGCGCCCCGCACGCTCAAGCGCGCCTGCGGCTCCCAGAACATCAAGGGCGAGAAATGCGGCCACGGCGCTGCGACGGGAGGGCTCTAATTCGGATGGGCGTTCAGACATTTCAGTCCTTCGGGGGCAGATCATCAACTTGCTTCTCGCGCCTGCGCCAAGTTAACGCCATAATGACAGCGCTTCCCTTGTGGGGCGACATCACAGGACGATGTTTATGATTCAGGCGGTTACACCGAGCCCTATCAGCAAGGCGGCGCTGACGCCAGCGCGCCTGACCGCCATGGCGCTCGCCCTCGTCACCGCCATGGCCCCCGCAGCCCGCGCGCAAGAACCCGGCGCGGGGCAAAACATGCCAGGCGTGATCCGCGACGCAGAGACCGAACAATTGCTGCGTGATTACGCCACACCCATCTTCAAGGCCGCGGGCGTCAACGGCGGCGCGACGAAAATCATCCTCATTGGCGACCGCAGCTTCAACGCTTTCGTCGCCAATGGCCGCAAGATCTTCGTGAACGTGGGCGCGATCATGGAGGCCAAGGCGCCCAGCGAAATCATTGGCGTGCTGGCCCATGAGACCGGCCATATCGCGGGCGGCCATCTGGCGGGCATCCACGCGGAGATGGCCAAGGCGCAGATCTTCGTCATCGCGGGCATGCTGGTGGGCGCTGGGGGCGTCGTGGCCACCTCACGCAGCAACCGCCCGGGCTCCCCGGTTGGCGTCGATAGCGGAGGCGCGATGGGCATGCTGCTGGGACCGCAGGAGCTGGTGCGCCGGTCCCTGCTCTCCTACGTGCGCTCGCAGGAAGAATCCGCCGACCGCGCGGCGGTGAAATATCTTCAGACCATGGGGCAGTCGGCCAAGGGGCTGCTGGTGACGTTGGAGCGCTTTGAAAACGATTCGCTCTTCAAGACCTCCTCGCTCGATCCCTACACGCTGTCCCACCCCCTGCCGCGCGAGCGCCTGTCCAATCTGGAGACGGCCGCCAAGGCGAGCCCAACCTTCAACGCGCCTGAACAACCGGCCCTTCAGGCGCGGCATGATCTGGTGCGCGCCAAGCTTGTGGGCTTCATGGGCACGACCTCGGAGATCAGCCGTCGCTATCCTCTGTCCGACGCATCGCTGGCGGGCAAATATGCACGCGCCGTCTCCGCCTATCGCTTCGGCCGGATCGCCGACGCCCAGACCCAAATCGACGCGCTGATCGCCGCCCAGCCGAACAATCCCTATTTTCACGAACTGAAGGGACAGGCCCTGCTCGAGTCCGGCAAGGCCCGCGAATCGCTGGCCTCCCTGCGCAAGGCCGTGGGCATGGCTCCGCAGGGCCTGCCCATCAAGGTGCTGCTGGGCCATGCGCTGGTCGCGGCCGATCAGGCGGACGAGGCCATCAAGGTGCTGACCCAGGTCACCCAGAGTGACCCGGAAGATGGGGAGGCCTACCAATATCTGGCCATGGCCTACGACAAGAAGGGCAATGTGCCCCAGTCCCAACTCGCCGCAGCTCAGGGTTTTTTCTTGAACGGGCGCTATATAGAGGCCAGAACCCAGGCGGACCGGGCCAAGCGCCAGTTCGCCGAAGGCTCGCCCGGCTGGCTGAAAGCGGATGATATTCTCAATTATCGCCCGCCCAAATTCTAGCCGGGTCTCTCAATCGTGTTTCCGACCCGGTTAGACCTTCGCCAACCCGGGATCTATGATGTCAGCGCTATTCTCTGGAGCTCCAGCATGTCCTACGCCTCTCTCCGCAAGCGCCTGAAGGGCGTCGCTCTGGCCCTGGGCGTGCTCGCCGGCATCGCCGCCGCAGCTCCCGCCCAGGCTGAACTCAGCGCCACCCAGCGCTCGGAGATCGAGGGGGTCGTCAGGGACTATTTGATGAAGAACCCTGACGTGATCCGCGAGGTTCTCGTGGAGATGGAGCGCAAGCAGAAGGCCGACGAGGAGGCCGCCCGGTCCAAGGCCGTCACCGACCTCGCGCCCCAGCTCTTCGATTCCCAGCGCCAGGCGGTGCTCGGCAACCCCAACGGCAAGATCACGCTGGTCGAATTCTTCGACTACAACTGCGGCTATTGCAAAAAAGCCCTCGACGATGTGGCCAAGCTGGTCAAATCGGAGGCGGATTTGCGTCTTGTGATCAAGGATTTCCCGGTTCTGGGCCCCGGCTCCGTCGAAGCCGCCGAAATCGCCACCGCCATGCGCAACCAGGCCAAGGGCGACAAATATTGGCAATACCACACCAAACTTCTGATGACGCGCGGCCAGATCGGCAAGGCGCAGGCCCTGGCCGTGGCCAAGGAGCTGGGCGCCGACATGGATCGTCTGGCCAAGGACGCCGCCAGCCCTGAAACCCGCGCCAGCCTGCAGGAGGTCATGATGATCGCCGACAAACTGCAGCTGACCGGCACGCCCACCTTTGTGCTGGCTGATGAGGTGATCGTTGGCGCCGTGGGCCAGGACGAGCTGCGGGCCAGGATCGGCAATCTGCGCAAATGTGGCAAGACCGCCTGCGGTTGATGCCTTAGCCACAGAGCTTTGCGCCGCAAGGCTTCCCACAGGCGCCCAATCGGGATATGACGCCAGACGCGCCTTTTGCGGCGCCGCACGCGTCTTCGGCCCACCAAAGCGACATGCCCGTCATCCACATCCTGAACGGCCCCAATCTGAACCTGCTCGGGACGCGAGAGCCGCAGACCTATGGGTCGGTCACGCTCGCGGATATCGAGGCCCGCCTGCGCGCCCTTGCGGCGGCGCGGGGGGCGCAGATCACGTTCCGGCAATCCAATCACGAGGGCGAACTGGTCACCTGGATCCAGGAGGCGGGAGCCGCAGGCGAGCCGATCATCCTGAACGCCGGCGCCTATACCCACACCTCCATCGCCATCCATGACGCGATCCGGGGCGCCAAGGCCCATGTGATCGAGGTGCATCTGTCCAACGTGCATGCGCGTGAGAGTTTCCGCCACCAGTCCTTCATCGCTCCCGTAGCCGCAGGCGTGATCCTGGGCTTTGGAGCCATGTCCTATGAACTCGCGCTCGACGCCGTTCTGGCCGACGCGCAGCAGAAGAAGAGCTGACCCATGAAGAAACCCCAGCCCAAGGCGGCGCCCGCCAAGCGTGGTCCCAAGAAAAGCGCCCCCGCCAAAAAGCCGGCAGCCAAAAGCGCAGCACCCAAGGCGCCCGCCAGGAAGGGCCCTCCCCCGGCCAAGAGCGCGCCCGCCAGTGGCGTGGATACTGCGCTGGTTGAGCAACTCGCCGTCATCGTCGCCCAGCACGACCTCTCGGAGATCGTGGTGGACTTCGAGGGGTTGCATATCCGCGTGGCGCGACAGGCCTCCGTGGCTGCGCCCATGCAACTGCAGCACGCTCCCGTCCAGACCATGGCCTATGCGCCCGCGCCAGCCCCCGCCGCAGTCGTTGCGCCGCCGCCGACCTTGGCGGTCCCCGCCCCCACAGGAGGCGAAAATCCGGGCGCCGTGAAATCCCCCATGGTCGGCACCGCCTATCGTCGCCCCTCGCCGGACTCGAAGGCTTTCGTGGAGGTTGGCAGCCAGGTGAAGGCGGGCGACAAGATCCTGCTGATCGAGGCCATGAAGACCTTCAACGACATCGTTGCGCCCCGCGCGGGCGTGGTCACCGCCATTCTCGTCGAGGACGGCCAGCCCGTCGAATACGGCGAACCCCTGCTCGTGATCGAGTGAGCGCCCCTCACCAGAAGGCCGTCATGTTCGACAAGATCCTCATCGCGAACCGTGGCGAAATCGCACTTCGCATCCTGCGCGCCGCCAAGGAACTGGGCATCCAGACCGTAGCGGTTCACTCCACCGCAGACCGCGACGCCATGCATGTGAAGCTGGCGGACGAATCCGTCTGCATTGGCCCGCCCTTGGCGCGCGAAAGCTATCTCAACATCCCCGCCTTGCTCGCAGCCTGCGAGATCACCGGCGCGGAGGCGATTCATCCAGGCTATGGCTTCCTTTCGGAGAACGCCCGCTTCGCCGAAATTCTCGCCGAGCACAACATCACCTTCATTGGCCCCAAGGCGGAGCATATCCGCATCATGGGCGACAAGATCGAGGCCAAGCGCACCGCCAAGCGGCTGGGCATTCCCTGCGTGCCAGGCTCCGAAGGTGGCGTCACGGACGATGACGAAGCCATGCGCATCGCCAAGGACATCGGCTTTCCCGTGCTGGTGAAGGCGGCCTCCGGCGGCGGCGGACGCGGCATGAAGGTGGCGCGCACGCCAGCCGATCTGTCGGTGGCCCTGTCAACTGCGCGCACGGAGGCGAAGGCGGCCTTTGGCGACGATGCGGTCTATCTCGAGAAATATCTCGAGAAGCCCCGCCACATCGAAATTCAGGTGCTGGGCGATGGACAGGGAAACGCCATCCATCTGGGCGAGCGCGACTGCTCCCTGCAGCGGCGCCACCAGAAGGTGCTGGAGGAGAGCCCCTCCCCGGCGCTGAATGACAGGCAACGCGGCGAGATCGGCGAAATCGTGGCCCAGGCCATGCGCGACCTCGCCTATTCAGGCGCGGGCACGATCGAGTTTCTCTATGAGGACGGGAAGTTCTATTTCATCGAGATGAACACCCGCATCCAGGTCGAGCATCCCGTGACCGAGATGATCACCGGCATTGATCTCGTGGTGGAGCAGATCAAGATCGCGGCGGGCTCGCCCCTCACCATCTCGCAATCGGACGTGCAGTTCTCCGGCCACGCCATCGAATGCCGCGTGAACGCCGAACACCCCGCGACCTTCCGGCCATCCCCTGGCAAGATCTCCTATTATCATCCGCCCGGCGGCCTTGGGGTGCGTGTCGATTCCGCCGTCTACCAGGGCTATACGATCCCGCCCAACTATGACTCGCTGGTGGGCAAGCTGATCGTCCATGGCCGCAGCCGCACGGAAGCCCTGATGCGCCTGCGCCGGTCCCTCGACGAATTCATCGTGGACGGCATCGAGACCACCATCCCCCTGTTCCGCACCCTCGTGCGCAACACGGATGTGCAGAACGGCGACTACGACATCCACTGGCTGGAGAAGTTTCTGGCGACCGGCGGGATGGGCGAGGGCTAACCCCCCACCAGCTCCCCCGGTATCTCCGCCTCGCGCATATCGTTCGCATCCAGGATCGCGCGAAGCCTGCCATCGCGCGCGGCGCGCTGCAGGAAAGCGGTGACTTGCTCCAGCATGTCCGCATGGCCCTTGGGCACGGCGGCGGCGGTCTTCGCCTCGAAAAAGCGGCCCGGCAGCACATAGGAGCCCGGCAGGTCATGGGACAGGCGCTCCAGCCCGTCGCGGCTCATGGCGAAGGCGTCGCCCTCGCCCGTGCGCAGGGCCTCCATGATCTCGGTCATGGTGGGGTAACCTCGCACCTGCGTGCGCTTGAGAAAGGCCGACGCTGCGCGTCCTGTGGTGGTGTTAGCCACCGCGATGGGGCGCACGTCAGGCGAATCCACATCCGCCTGGGTCGCCAGAGCGAGGCCCGGGCGCACCAGCCATGTGGATTCCGAGCCGTTGTAGACCGGGCCGAAGTCGAGCTTTTCCGCCCGCAGCGCATCCATGGGGATGAAGGTCACGTCCCATCCGCCGCGCGCCGCGTCTTCGGTGATCTCGTTGGAGTTGGGATAGACCACCAGTTGCGCCTCTGTTCCCAGATCAGACGCGAAGGCGCGGGCGAGATCGACGGCGACGCCCTTTGGGGCGCCCGTCTCATCCTGCGATGACCAGAAGGCGCCCCCTGCGGCGCTGATGGCGATGGCGACCCGAAGCATGTGTCTTCCCCTACCCTTTGCGAGCAAGAACCTATCCGGCCTGAGCGACGCAGGCCACCCCCGCATTGCAAAATGACGCAGCGACGGTCTTGACCGAAAGCCGCGCCCGCACCACCCTTGGCCCATGTCCACGGCCCAGTCCTTCGAAATCACGCCCCAGGTGCTTTTGCGCGCCTATTCCATCGGCATGTTCCCCATGGCCGATTCAGCCGATGACCCGACCCTCTTCTGGGTCGATCCGGAGGAGCGCGGCATATTCCCGCTGGATGGGTTGATCGTCTCACACAGTCTTGCGAAGCTGGTGCGCTCGGATCGGTTCGAGGTGCGGGTCGACCATGATTTCGAGGGGGTCATCGAGGGCTGCGCGGGCGGCGGCGCGGACAGGCCCAAGACCTGGATCAACCAGCGCATCCGCAAGCTCTATGGCGACCTCTTCCAGCGCGGCTTCGTCCATACGGTAGAGACCTGGCGAGATGGCGAGCTGGTGGGCGGCCTCTATGGGGTGCAGATCGGCGGGGCGTTTTTCGGCGAAAGCATGTTCCACAGGGCGCGCGACGCATCGAAGGTGGCGCTGGTCCATCTGGTGGCGCGGCTGCGGGCGGCGGGCGCCAGCCTGCTCGACACCCAGTTTGTCACACCCCATCTTGCGACCCTGGGCGCGGTGGAGATCCCTCGCGACGATTATCACCGCAAGCTCGACACTGCCCTGGGTCTTACCGCAGATTTCTACGTCTGGCCGAAGGACGAGCGCGTGAGCGGCGCGCAGGCGCTCAAGGCTCTGTCGTAAGCAGCAAAAACTCAGCGCAACTGATCGACGGGACCAGAGGGCGGCGGCGGTGGTCTGCGCGGCGGCCCCGGCACATTGGCGGGCGGTAATTGCGGCGCAACAGACTGGGGCGCGGCGCTGACCGGGGGCCTGGGCGGAGGAACAGCCGCAGGAGGCGCTGCGACGGCGGCGGGAGGCGCGCCGATGGGCGCTGGAACCGCTGGCGGGGTCACGGGCCGGGCCTGCTGGCGTGGGCGCTGCTGGGCGCCTGGTCTGGGGGCCGGCTCCTCTTCGGGCTGCCCGGCGACCGCATCGCGGATAATCTCCTTGCCGCCCGTGCAGTCGGTCACCCAGACGTCATAGACCGGGTGCTCCACCCCATGCAGACCGGGGCTGGCGGCGAACATCCAGCCTGAAAAAATCCGCTTGAACTCATTGGGCCCCGACACCTCGTCGACCTCCGCGAAGCCAAGGGTCAGCGGCGCTTCGGTGGGCGGACGCGTGTAGCAGGCGCGGGGCGTTATCTGCAGGGAGCCAAACTGAACGGTTTCGTCGATGGCCACATCAAAGGCGATGATTCGGCCCGTGATCTTGTCGAGCCCGGCGAAGACGGCGGTGGGATGCCTGATCTTGTCCGCCAAAGCCCCCGCAGGCGCGAGGCAAAGCGCCGCCGCCGCCAGTGGCGCGAGAAGGCCCAGGGTCCGGTGCAAGGCGAATGTCATGACCTGCCGATACCACGCCGATGGATGGAAACAAAACGAAGCGCGAGGGGGCGCGAAACATGGAGCGTCAAAACGGCCAAATCGCGCCGTCGTTCAGGCGAAATAGTTTTTCGCCATCGCCAGAAGCGCAATCAGGCAAAAACAGGTTCGCAGAACCTCGTTCATGCGCCGGGCTGCCAGGCCTTGTAGTCGCCGGTGGCTGCGGGACGCGCCGCTTCGCGCAGGGTCGAGCCGCTGGGCCGATAGGCCTCGGGCGTGCCCGTCAGATTGGGCAGATGCGGCAACTGCCACTCGCGCGGCGCATAGGTTTCCTGCGTGGGGGGCGTATCGACTGTATGGTGCAACCAGCCGAACCAGCCGGGCGGCGTCTGCGAGGCCTCGCTCACGCCGGCATAGATCACCCAGCGCCGCTCGATCCCAAGCGCTGGATCGATGGCCCCGCCCTTGGTGCGATAATAGGCGTTGCCGAACTCATCAGTCCCCACCAGCTCGCCATGGCGCCAAGTGTGGAACCGCGTGTTGAGGGTCTGCCCATTCCACCAGGTGAAGATCTGGGTGAGCCAAGCCAGCATGATCTGTTCCGTCCGATGCGGGCCCGGGGCCCCTGAATGCGCGCGGACTATGGCGATCCCGAGCGCCGATGTCCAGTGTGCGCGAGCGCCGCAGGAGAACGAATCAGGCTGTGACACGGCCGTGGCGAAGAGCCTCAGAGCGCCGCCGATTCGCCCGACCCCTCGCGTTGGGCGATCAGGCGAGCCTTTGCTTCAGGATCCTGGTAACCGGATGAATAATCACAAAGTATGGGCCCTGGCCCGCATGAAGCCCCGGAATCGGCTTTGTTCCCCGGTTTCCACAGGCAGGCGCCCAGAAATCCGGCGACCGGTGCACAATATGTAGTGCCCAACGCAAATTTGCGCACAACAACTTGACGAAGTTGTGTCACCAGCCATACCTTATGACAACACCGGATCAGACCGCCGCACCCCTCGGGGACGTGCTGACGGCCTCCGGCCATGTAAGGCCGCCTATCGTTCGTAAGCGGCAAGGCGTTTCGAACAAATTCACTTAGGGGCTGGGCCGCGCAGGCGGCCTTACGCGGGCTTTCGCTCGCGATGCAACAGGACAGGCAGATGCGGATCGAACGGCGCTATACGAAGGCAGGACAATCGGCTTACGCGGAGATTGAATTCCGCAAGGCCAAGAGCGAGATCCGCAACCCCGATGGTTCGGTCGTCTATTCTCAGGACAATATCGACGTTCCCACCACCTGGAGCCAGGTGGCGACCGATGTGCTCGCGCAGAAGTATTTCCGCAAGGCCGGCGTGCCGCGCATCCTCAAGAAGGTCGAGGAGAACGATGTTCCCTCCTTTCTGTGGCGCTCCGTAGCCGACGAGGCCGCCCTCGAGTCCCTGCCCAAGGCCGAGCGTTACGGCTCCGAGCGCACCGCCACTGACGTCTTCGACCGTCTCGCCGGCACCTGGACCTATTGGGGCTGGAAGGGCCGCTATTTCGACACCGAGGACGACGCTTCGGCCTTCTTCGACGAAATGCGCTACATGCTCGCCACCCAGAAGGCGGCGCCGAATTCTCCGCAATGGTTCAACACCGGCCTGCATTGGGCCTATGGCATCGACGGCCCCAGCCAGGGCCATCACTATGTCGATCCCTTCACGGGCAAGCTGACCAAGTCCAAGTCGTCCTACGAGCATCCCCAGCCCCACGCCTGCTTCATCCAGTCCGTCGCGGACGATCTGGTGAACGAGGGCGGCATCATGGATCTGTGGGTGCGCGAGGCGCGCCTGTTCAAATATGGCTCGGGCACCGGCTCCAACTTCTCGGCCCTGCGCGGCGAGAACGAGCGCCTGTCGGGCGGCGGCCGCTCCTCCGGCCTCATGTCCTTCCTGAAGATCGGCGACCGTGCGGCGGGC
>CANGTC010000124.1 GCA_947456505.1 Beijerinckiaceae bacterium | reverse complement strand
AGGAAGGAGCGGTCCTTGCCCAGTTCACAGGAGAAGGCGTCTACCGATCTTTTTGATATCCGCCCTGTTGGCATTTTTGATCCTTGGGAAGATGTTCGGGCCAGTTACCGCGCGCGGCGCTCGGTAAGCGTCCGGTAAGCAAAATCAAGGTAACACGGGTAATAGCCAGAGAACAAGAGTAACAGGGGATGCGAAATAATTTCGCCATATCAATAAGTTGGTGAGACGCGGTAAGCACCAGAGCAACCCAGAAACTACCGACATCCTAATTTGTAATCAGTAGGTCGCGGGTTCGACTCCTGCAACCGGCACCACCTAAATTGCTGAAAAATATTGGTTTTTAATAATTTCAGACCTGTCGATAGGTTCGATAGATGTCCGGTTTAGGTAGCTCTTCAAATGTCCGCTTTCGGGCTGCCTGCTTCTGCATTTGCCCCCTGTGGGCGAGGGTGGGCAGGTTTGGGCATCCTTGCCGAAAGCTGTCCATG
This sequence comes from Beijerinckiaceae bacterium, assembly GCA_947456505.1. GTDB lineage: Bacteria > Pseudomonadota > Alphaproteobacteria > Rhizobiales > Beijerinckiaceae > Terripilifer. The sequence goes on along the minus strand of CANGTC010000124.1, from coordinate 11,555 downwards.
CCGTCCACAACCTCAGTCGCGTCCCCCCACGTGGTGTAGCAGGACGGTAGCCAGTCGCCTGCGAAGCGCGCTCCTCATAGCGCTGTAGCGAGCGGGCGGCTGGCGGTGGTCATCGGCGGTTCGCTCGGTCAAGCTGGGTTGTGGACACAAACACAACCGAGGAACCTCCGATGACCGACCACAGGATGACCCTGCGCGCCCTCATCGAAAAGACCCCGACGCACATATTTTGCGCGATATGATTGGCTTCGCCGCCCAGCGCTGATGGAACTGGAGGTAGGCGCCCAGACTGGCGCTGCCCCCGGCGAACGCTCCCCCGACCGGCTTGCGCAACGCAACGGCTACCGCGACCGCGATTGGGAGACGCGCGCCGACGGTCGATCAGCCCATCCTCCCCGCGCTCCTCGAAGCGTCCCGCCCGATGCAAACTGATCGCATCCAAAACAGGCGCCATCCGAACCTCCTGCAACATGCGGCCCTCAGATCCAAAAACCGGACAAACCACGTGCTACCTAAACCGGACATATCATGTGATCGCGACAAGATAGCCGACCAAGCTTGACAAATCAGATGCGACACGGAATCACATTAATCGTATCAATTGGTATCATTTTATGGAGGATCGCATGAAAAAAATCAGCACAGCTATCATTCTCGGGCTTGCTTTGATGGGTTCGGCGCAAGCTCAAACCGCTCGCGAAACACGCCAGGTTGCAGCGTCTGGCATATCTGGCGGCGCAGCGTCCGTCATCTTCTGGAATACGATGGCGTCTACAACGGCTCTCGCCACCGCCGGAGTTGGCGTTGGCGTTGCGGCTGGCGTATACGCTATTTATAAGTTTTATGATAACATGACGACGCCTGCGACCGCAGTCCCCGTAGGCGCTAAAAAGCCCGCAAAAAAGTAGGTTGCGTCCATCAGCAATATAGCAGTTAAGCCAGGGCGCTTTGTCAACAAAGCGCCCTTTCTTATAGGTTTAAAATAGTTTCATGATTTGATTATGAGGAAAAAGCGCAGAGATGCCGCCCCGTTCTGAAGCCCTACATAGCCCAAGATCCGTCCTGAATCGCGCACTCGCGACATCCCTCTTTTGACCAATCGCACCTATTTCCGCATGTCGAAATAAAACGCTATCTTACATTAATCGTGGAGATACCGTGGCGACAGCGTCAATAAAAAGTGCGTCCCTGGCATTCGAACGCCGTACGAGGCGAGATCAAATCCTGAAGGGATCGACAAAGAGTTCAGCAACCGACATGCGATGTGGCACTAACGCCTGTTTGAAGGCGGTGTCCTCCAGGGCGCGGATTGTTGGCATATTTGGTTCCATGCCATAGGGCAATGGATCGGGGCCCACAATCTTGCTCAGGGCTCTATAACGTCTGTCCAGCGCAGTATCCGCCTCGCCGGAGATTAACCGCTGCAGCCATTGCCGCTTCGCCGCGTCAAAGGCGTCATAAAGCGAACGCGCAACCCAGGGATTTTCGGCAAGCACGGCATCCTTCACCACGATGGTCCCATGCATCGGATAAACCCCGGTGCGCCTGTACCAATCCGCTTCCAGTTCCTCGGCGTTGGGGAAAAGATCGGGATAGCCTTGAGACTCCACCTGTGACCAACCACCCGTGGGGGCGCCAGCGCGACCGATCCCGGCGTTGCCATCAAAGCCCGCCGCGAGTTCCCCACGCGTGATCATATCCACCAGCGACACGCCGTCAGGCGCATGGATCACATTTTTCGGCAGGGTCATTTGCGTGACATGTTCCTCGTCATCGACGACCCATGTCACTTTGCTCGCATCAAGACCAAACTCGTCGATCAGAACGCCGCGCGTCCAGACACCTGTAGTCACCGAATAGGCGCGAACACCGACTTTCTTGCCCTCAAGGTCTTTAGGAACCCTAACCCCGGAGTCCGGACGAACCAAAAGCCCGCCATGATGGAACTTGCGGAAGACGAAAATCGGCAATGCGACGAAGGGCGCGCCATAGGCGCGCGCTATGATGTAAGTCGTGGGCGCAAGCTCGCAAACATCGAATTCCACTTGCCGAACCATGCGACGGAATGCGGCGATCTGTGGCTGGACTCGAATGAATTCGGCTTCAACGCCTTCAATCTCAATGGAGCCATTCAGCAGGGCCGCAGTATGCGGATAGTCAGCGACAGCAAGGGTGAGATGGATTTTTCTGGTCAAGGCGCGTCACCTCTATCTGTCCGATACATAACCAGCAGGCTTCTGGCCTCACAGGCTTTTCCGCTTTGATCCTGGCGGTCAGGCGCGGCTTGAAAGGTCCGCAGGTCTTGGGAGCCCAAGGTTCTCACGAAGTGTCCTGCCTTCATATTCCCTGCGGAACAACCCACGACGTTGAAGCTCCGGCACGAGTTTCTCGACAAGAATATTGATGCCGCCGGGCGTATCGCTTGGGAGGATGTTGAACCCATCAGCGGCGCCATTGAGGAACCAGGACTCCAACTCGTCGGCGACCCGCTTCACAGACCCCACGAGGGTCCAATGGTGTTTGGCCGCAGCCGCGCGCATCGCCATCTGCCGTAAGGTAAGTCCTTCGCGGCGAGAAATGGCGATATAACTTTCAACTGCACTTACGCGGGCATTGTTTACGGGGATGTCCGGCAACGGCGCATCAAGATCGAATTTGGACAGATCGACGCCGCCCAAATTCGCCGAGAGCCGTTGCATGGCGACACGCAACGGGATCAGAGAATTCAACTGCTCGAATTTTTCTTTCGCCTCGCTCTCCGTCTCGCCCATGAAAAGCAGAGCGCCTGGTAGAACAAGCATATGTTCAGGCGAACGGCCATATCTATCGCAGCGACTTTTTACATTGGCGTAAAATGCCTGAGCGCCCTTAAGGCTTGACTGCGAAGTGAAAACGATATCGGCTACCCGAGCCGAAATATTCATGCCAGGCTCGGAAGAACCGGCCTGAATCAGAACTGGATGGCCCTGCGGGGAGCGCGGAACAGCCGACGGCCCGCGCACCTTGAAATATTTCCCCTTGTGATTAAGAAAATGCACCTTATCAGGCCGCATATAAACGCCTGATGTCTTGTCACGCGGAAACGCGTCATCATCGTAGCTATCCCAGATGCCGCGCACGACATCAACAAACTCCTCAGCGCGCACGTATCGCTCCGCATGGGGCGCATGTCCGTCTCTGTTGAAATGCAGTGCATCATCCTTGTTACTGCCGGTGACGATGTTCCATGCGGCGCGACCACCAGAAATGTGATCGAGTGAAGCGACGGTGCGCGCCAGATTGTAAGGCTCAAGATAGGTCGTCGACATCGTAGCGGCGAGACCAATGTGTTTGGTCACCATGGAGACTGCCGACAGGATCGGAATGGGGTCCATGCGGTCAATACGCGCCGTCAGGCTTAGCGTCTGAAGATCATCGGTGCCGGGCGGACTTGCAGCATCTGCGATGAACAACATGTGAAGCTTTGCGCGTTCGATGGCCTGCGCAGCCTCCACCCAACGCTGAATGTTCTCACCGCCGTCATTCGTAGAACCTGGAAGGCGCCAACCGGCCATATGGTAGTTGCCATCGCCTGTCAGAAAGAGAGAAAGCTTCATCTGACGTTTGTTTTTTTGATCGGATGACTGTTCCATTTCAAGTTCCAGCTAGTTCTGTATCAGGCAAGCGCCGTATGGCGGGCGGGTTTATTGTTGACGCCTTGTTCACAGCCGTCTCTAGGGTTGCAAACCCAGCTTGACGATAATTTCGCGCCAACGGGCGATATCCGCCTGGAGGCGCTCACCCATACCCTCGGGCGTGCTGATCGCGGGCTCCATTCCCAAAAGCTGAAAGCGTTCTTTCACTTCAGGCAATTGAAGAACCGAAGTGATTTCGCGGCTTAATTGGATGATGATTTCCGGCGGCGTTCCAGCCGGGGCGGCGACGCCGTTCCAGGATGTGACGACATATCCCGGCCAGCCGCTTTCAATCACAGTCGGCGTATCGGGCGTCAAGGCGCTGCGCTTTTCACCTGCTGATGCTATCAATTTGACTTGCTTGTCTTCAACAGCAGAGGCAAAGGCGGCCAGATAGTCGAAAGCGACGTCAATGTCTCCGCGCTGCAGGGCGCCAATCAGCTCGGGCGAACTTTTGAACGGCACGACTGCGGCCTTGCTGCCAATAAGAGCCTTAAACATTTCGGCAGCTATGTTTTGCGTGCTGCCAGCAGAAATGGCCCCAAAATTGAGCCTTTGTGGGTTGGCGCGATCATATTCGACAAGACGCGCCAGCGTTCCAAATTCGCCCGACGCCTTGGTCGCGAGCAGCAGGTCAAATTGCGCCAGCGTGGAAACCGCTTTGAAATCCTTCAGGAGATCATAGGGGAGCGTTGCGAAAAGAGAAGAACTGACGGCATAGCTATTTCCGATTTGCACGAGGGAATAACCGTCAGGAGCCGAAGCCTTACCCGCCATAGCTGAGGTGATGCCGCCTGCACCCGGACGGTTTTCGATGACGAACTGCATACCCGTGCGTTCGGTGACTTTAGCCGTGACGAGGCGGAAGGTGATGTCCCCGATCCCACCAGCGGCGAAGGGCAGAAAGATGCGGATAGGCTTGGAAGGATAGTCCGCCCATACTGGCCCAGGCGCAAAAACGCCACTCGCCGCAAGCAATCCGATGGCCGCAAGCCGACGACGAGACAAGGAGATTTCGCGCATATTTCCACCCGTCTTCCAAATTATTAAACACGCCGCCTGAACGACGAGGCCATGAGACGCGGTGATTTAATACCCGCGTCATCTTTTCAAGTCCATCGCTTCACAGCCGTACAAAAGACGCGTGAGCGACCATCGATAGAACTTAAAGCTATCCCTTGAACGCGACCGCCGCCTTCTCAACCACATCAGGAGGAGTCTTAACGATAGCGTCGGAGTAACGCTGAACCACCGCGCCGGGCGCCGGGTCCAGCTCAAGCCCACGCTTGGCCGCCATCTCGATCATTGCGGGATCAGCGACCATCTTGTCGAAGACGTCGCGCAGATATGCGATACGATCCTCGGGAACGTCCGGCGGCGCTAGCAGGGCGCGGCCGATCATTGCGCCGGCCGAAGAGAATTCGATGACCTGCTTCGCCATCGTATCCTCAACGAGCTCCTGCATGAGCGGAACATCAGGCAATTCGCGATTACGCTTCAGGCCCGTTTGAATGACAGCGACAAGTTCGCCATTTCCCAGTTGGCGACTATGCGTCACACGCCAGGAATTCCAGGCCGATGAGACAAGATCGATCTCGCCCCTCTCCAGCGCCATGGAATATTCGCTGGCGCCGGGATAGCCGCAGATCATCTTGAACTTGAAGCCCCCCAATACCTTCAGCAAGGCGGGATATTGATAGGATTGCGCCGTCGTGCCCGTGCAGCCGACGATCGTCTCCTGCAGCTGCATGTCCTGTGGCGTTTTGGAAGGAGAGTTCTTGCGCCGCACGAAGGCTGTGTTCACGGGCGAAAAAGAACCGATGTAACGCATCGACTCAACTTTCCACTTGCCAACTTCAGGCTCCAGCACCTGCGTATTGCCAATCGTTTCGGGCAATACGCCGAGCACCGTTCCATCACGCGCCGCCTGAGCGTAGAGGTAGCTGGTGGCGGTGAGCCCGCCGCCGCCGGGCTTATTCTCGACGATAACCGCTTTCGCCTGTGGCAAATGCACCTTCAACATGTCAGCCGCCAGGCGCGCATAAAAATCATAGGAGCCGCCTGGGGGATGCCCGACCATCACTCTGACGGTCTTGTCGCGATAGAAATCGCCGGGACTCTGCGCCGGCGCCGGCCCTGCAAGCCCTACGACCATTGACACAGTAACAAGCTGAAGCGCGCAGCAACGCAAATTGGACATTTTGTTTCCTCAGGCATGCAAAGTGGCTCACGCCACGCGCTTTTCCTTTTGATCAGTCATCGCCAAGAATGGCGCGCGACTCTGCAAAGAGTTCATCTACGCTATAGCGCTGCGGGATGATCTTCTGATCATAAGCCAACTGAACCACGAGTTCGAGAGACGGCGCGATGGCGTCCCAACCGACTGGGCGCATGTCGATGGCGCCCGCCGCGACGGGCGCCGCATGCTTCGCTTGCTTGAACAGGGAATAAACCTCGCGCACCAGATCAGGTCGAAACCGCAGGAGATCCCGTTTGACGCAAAGCATGTGATTGATCGGCAACAAGCCGGTCTTCTCGTGCCAGGCGCGACCTGCCTTGGCGGCGTCGGGGATCACAGCCTTGATCTTCGGATCGTCGGGCAGATCATTCCCCAGGATACCTGCGTCGATCTGGCCTGACATCAACATGGGCAAAAGCTTCGTGCCAGCGGGGGCCCGCTTGACGAAGGACGGCTCTTCATACTCAGCAAGATGCGCTCCTTCGAAGATCGTCCACTCGACGCTCTCCAGATCGAGCCCATGTTCCTGCGCCAGGATATTGCGAACCCAGGCGCCGGTCGTCTGGGTGTAGGCTCGCACGCCGACCTTCTTGCCGGGCAACATGGCCGGCGTCAGTTCCTTATGGAAGTCGGTGTTGTATACGATGCATCCATGCTGGAAGCGCGAGGCCAGAACAACAGGCAGCATCACGATGGGCTTCTTGAAGCAATAGGCCTGAAGGAAGGTGAAGACCGCCATTTCGCTCACGTCGAAGCGTTGCTCGCGCGCCATCGGCTTGAAAGCGTCATGGATCGGTTCGATTTCGTGAAATTCGAAATTGAACAGAGGCGAGGTGAGTTTCCCCGACAACAAAGCTTCGGTTGTGGGGTAGCGTTTTGACGCGGTCGAAAGCGCGGGAATCTTGTCAGCCATGGGGAGCCGCCTCACTTCAGAACGGGATAGAGCCGCAGCGCCGTGCCGCTGAGGATATTCGCACGGTCCGCATCCGATAAGGACGCGATGACGTGAAACGTCTCTTTCACGATATTGGACAGGGTATCGTCATGGGCGGGGAAATTCGAGCCCCAGAGAATGTGGTCCGAGCCGAATGTAGCGACAAGTTTCGCCATAAAGGTCTCCGGGGTCGCTTTGCCGGCCTGGCAATGCTCCACGGTGCGGCTGGTGAGCTTAAGGTATATGTTTTTGTATTTAGCGATCTCCCACAGACTGTCAGCCGCCGCATAGGGGGGGCCATCGCCAATCACCGGACGCGCCAGATGATCGAGCAGGAAATCAGTTTCCGGGAAGGCTTTGACGATCTTCAGGAGCAACGGAATGCCCTCGGCTGTCATCTGCATGGCCACGGGCAGCTTGAGCTTTCCGGCCTTCTCCCAGACGGGATAGGCGCGCTCGTCATCAAGCCAGGTCTGTTGGCCAGGCATGGTGGAACCCGTGGTGAACACGCGCATGCCGGTCATGCCCAGCGAGGTCCAGTGATCAATTTGGTCAAGCGCTTTTGGGTCCAGCGGGTCAATGGAGAAGACGCCAGTAAAATGACTGGGAAAGCGTGCGAGGGCGTCAGCCAGATAGGAGGAGTCGTGTCCATAGGCGGTCGAGGCCTGCACGACCGCCGCCTTGGCGACCCCTGCGGCGTCCATGGCCGCAATCAATTGCTCCGGCGTGGTGGGCCGTTCCGACGACCAATCGGACTGTTTGCCTCCAATGGGCGCGAGCGGATATTTTTCCCGATCTGGCGACACCACATGACAATGCACGTCAATGATCATCTGATTGGTCCCTGCCCCCATGGCCTACACCCCTGCTAAAACGGCTCTGAGGCGACCCGCGCCTCCTCGTTCGAAGTTTTACGTCAAGCGGCTGAAGCTGCCCTATTCAATCCACACCGAGGGGTATAAAAATATCCTTATTTCGAAGAGGGCTTCATGGTCGATCACGATGCCGTTCCAAGTTTCCGGCGCTTGCGCGCCTTCGCTGCGGCGGCGCAAACCTATTCTTTGTCTGCGGCCGCCCAGGCGCTGCGCCTGAGCCAGCCTGCTCTCACACATTCCATCGCTCAGCTTGAAGCCGAACTTCAGGTCCGGCTGTTCGAACGCACGCCGGAAGGAGCCTTTCTGAATGAGGCGGGGCGCGTTTTCCACAGACGCACAGAACGTTTCTTCTCCCAAGTCCGCCTCGCCCTCTGCGGCGCAAATGGTCTGGCTACTGATGACCCATTGATCGACCAGCAGGCGGCGAAGCTAGCAAGCGCGCAGGTGCGCAGCCTACTGGCCATTTGGCGCGCGGGATCCTTTCGCGCCGCTGCTCGCGCCCTTGGGCTCACCGATCCCAGCCTGCAACGCCCTGCCAGAGAGCTTGAACAGATCATTGGAGCGCCGCTCTACCGGCGCTCAGCTTTGGGGCTGACGGTGAATGAGGCCGGCGCAGAGTTCGCTCGCCGCCTTGCCCTTGCAATCGGAGAAATCCGGGCTGGAGTCGAAGAACTCGATTCAGCCTCGACATCACGCGCTAGTCTGCGCGTGGGCGTACTTGCGCTCGCGCCCAGATCGCTTCTCGCAAAGGCTGCGGAGCTCGTGCTGGCTGACAACGGACTGCAATCGATTGAGGTCGTCGAAGGCCCCTACGCGCAGCTCGTCCGCGATCTGCATGATGGTGCGCTCGATCTCATATTTGGCGCACTGCGGGCCGCCCCGCCCTTCGAGGACCTCATCGAAGAACCATTGTTTGAAGACCCCTACACAATTGTTTGCCGCCGTGGCCACCCACTGACGCGTCTTACACAAGTCAATGCCGCGGATCTGGCGCCATTCAATTGGGTGCATCCTACGGCGGATCTGCCCCGGCGAGCCGTTCTTGATAAGATCGCTACAGATTGGGGCCTCAACACCAATATCAATTTCGAGACGAATTGCCTCGCCACCATCACAGCGCTTCTCTCCACGAGCGATCGCCTTTCGATCCTGTCGTTACGGCACATCGAGATCGATCAACGGCTGGAGAGGGTGAACCATCCACCCATGCAACACGAACCACGCCATGTAGGCTTCACAATTCGGAAAAACTGGCTACCCACACCCTTCCAGCTCAAATTTGTTGAGCACCTGCGCTTACACGGGAAACAATAATAGAGGTCCTCGGCAATGTTCCAAAAAAGGCAACGAGCTCCGAAAATTATTCGGGCTCGACAAACGCATGAGTGCCAGCACGCGACGCTTTGATTTGTTCAGGGCGGGTCGGCCAAAGCGGCTGGTGCTGGGCATCTGGGGATTGCGGCTCAGACGATTCACGTGGAAGAAATCCGCCAGTTATCGGCCGGTTGGGGCAATCGTTTCAGAGCGCTGGCCGTGCTGCTGAGCTTTGGCCCGGATTATCGTCCATCCCCTTCGCAGGGGAAACGCCGTCAAGCAGAAGCGCTGTGAGATTTTTTCGCGCGATTAATGGAATACATAATATAAAGTCCCGAGGCCACGATCAGGCTGCAGCCAGCCAGCGTCGCACTATCGAGCTTTTCTTTAAAAAGAGTGACGCCAAAAGCTATTCCAAAAAGCAATCGGCAATACCTGAAAGGTGTGACTGCGGAGACTTCCCCCGTTCGCATCGCCTTCATTAAACCAACATAGGCTACAACACCTGAAAAGATGGCGCCAACCAACAGCAGGAAGACCGACATTTCAGGCCACGCAAATGGCGTCCATTCCCATATCGAAAAAAGAACCCCCGCAGCGAAAATGGCCAAGAAGCCATATAAGCCAAGCATGGAGGCGCCCAGAGATGCTGGCGCCGCCCGGCTGGCTAGATCGCGACCTGCAAATCCCAAGGTCCCAAGCACAGCAAAAACAGAGAAGACCGTAAAATTTTCAGTCGCAGGACGGATGATGCAGAGCACCCCAATCATACCAACGACAATTGCGCTCCACCTTCGCCATCCGACCTTTTCCCTAAAAATAAATGCAGCTCCTGCAACCACAAGAATTGGCGTTGTCTGGAGGATTGCTGTCGCCGAAGATAACGGAGCAAGAGCGACCGCAAGTGCATAAAACAGACGACCCAGCATCTCAAATACTGCTCGGATGAGCATCGGACGTGAAATGACCTGTCTGTTAAACAGGCTTTCGCCACGGCTTAAGATCGCACTGGCGAAAACAAGCGCGCCGCCGGCGCCGAAGATGATCAGCAAATGGCTCACAGGCATAGATGCAGAGGCTACTTTAACGAACACATCCTCAACAGCAAAGCAGGCCATAGCTGCGATCATCCATAAGCCACCGGCCAAATTGGCTTGTTGAAGTGATTTTCCTTCGGACATCAAATTGCTTTCTGGATTTTGCTGGGCTAACCGCTTCAACCACCGTTGATGATGACGTCAATGAAGGCGCTGATCGGAAGCAGTGCTATCTTCGACCGCACGAACCAACCAACCGACCGCCGGTTGGAAATCTTCCTCTCCGATGATTGTCCGTAATTATCTATAAGCTCTGGAGGATGAGGCGGCGCAGTCGGTGTCCGGCGCTCACATTGTCACTGGTGCAGGGTGATTCTTTCGTCGGATATGACTTGTTTGTTGGTGGTAAAAACCGCGCTGACAGACTGAGACGGATTGAATATCCAATCAACATTCAATCGCGTGTTTTTCCCAAAAATTCGACACCACACGCCAACAAAAAAAGCCGCTCGTGAAAGCGGCTTTCTTGTTGATATCGTTGAATTTTTGACTTTTTTGTAGCCAAAAATTCCTAGCGCTTCGAGAATTGGAAGCTGCGACGCGCCTTCTTCTTGCCGTACTTCTTGCGCTCGACCACGCGGCTGTCGCGGGTCAAGAAGCCGCCGCGCTTCAGAACGGAGCGAAGCTCAGGCTCGTAGTGGGTCAGCGCCTTGGCGAGGCCGTGACGCACCGCGCCGGCCTGACCAGACAGGCCGCCGCCAGCCACAGTCACCATAAGGTCGTACTGGGTGGCGCGAGCGGCCACTTCGAGAGGCTGACGCAGGATCATGCGCAGCACGGGACGAGCGAAGTAGACCTGCTCGTCACGACCGTTCACGGTGATCTTGCCAGAGCCCGGCTTGATCCAGACGCGGGCGACCGCGTTCTTGCGCTTGCCGGTGGCATAGGCGCGGCCGAGCTTGTCGATCTTCTGCACATACTTGGGGGCCTCGGACTCGACGGAAGCCGTGGTGGCCGCCTTAAGGTCCTGCAGCGAAGAGATTGTCTCGGCCATGATCAGGCGCTCCGCTTGTTCTTCGGGTTGAGGCTGCCGATGTCGAGGGCGACCGGCTGCTGGGCGACATGCGGATGGGTGGGACCCTTGTAAACGCGCAGGTTGCTGAACTGCTGACGTCCGAGCGGGCCGCGCGGAAGCATGCGCTCCACGGCCTTTTCGACGATGCGCTCAGGGAAACGGCCTTCCATGATGAACTTGGCGGAACGCTCCTTGATGCCGCCAATGAAGCCGGTGTGGTGGTAATAGACCTTCTGGTCGAGCTTGCGACCAGTCAGGACCACCTTGTCGGCGTTGATCACGATGACATTGTCGCCGTCGTCAACATGGGGGGTGAATGAGGGCTTGTGCTTGCCGCGCAAGCGCATGGCGATGAGAGTGGCGAGGCGACCAACGACGAGCCCTTGCGCGTCGATGACAACCCACTT
>CANGTC010000123.1 GCA_947456505.1 Beijerinckiaceae bacterium | reverse complement strand
GAGTTCGCCAAGACGTTCCCGCGTCGGGGGACGGCGCTGCGCAACCCCACCAGCTCCGCGCCGTCTCCCGCCGCTACACCCGCCCCCCGGGGCAAATCAAACCGCCCGAACGAACTTCAGAGTGGATAAAAGTTGGGGGCAAGGTCACACAGAGCCAACTGTTAGCGTGAATATGAAATACGGCCCGCAACTGAACATCAAGAACTTTGCGAGATTCGTGATGTTTTCGAACCACACGGCACCAATCGATTTGGAAGATGGGGACCGGAGATATTTTGTTTTCAATAGCGAAGCGCAACCCAGAGATTCGGATTATTACGATGCCTTGAATAAGTGCATTTCCAGCGTTGATGGAATGAACAGCATCTACACATGGCTCATGCAGCGTGACATTAGCCGCTTCAGGCCATACGCCGCCCCTCCCGTAACTGAGGCGAAGCGTAAGGTCATCGAGACAAGTGGGAACCCACTTAAGCATTACCTTGCGGAGGTCGTTCTCAATGGGTATGTCTACGAAGCGTTGGGAATGGAGTTCACGATTGATGCCCTACAGAGGCTACTTCACAAAGATGGATTTGGTCAGCAGGCCAAAAATTTGAAGGAGCTACGCTCGGCTTTGCACGATGCGGGAGTCGTTGAGGTGCGGAAGAATGTGAACGGGGTGCGCACTCGTGTACGGCGATTGCCAGTCTCCGACGCCAACAAATGTCAGGGTAACTTCTAAGAAATGCCCGGGCGTCCCGGGCAAACGAAAATAACCTATATTTTTCAATTCCATATAACTGCCCGGGCACCCTATTTGTAGTCAGCCTGCCCGGGCAGCTCGGGCGCTGGCAATCGGAGCAGGCCAGTGAGTAAAAAATGGGGCAAAGAGCCTCTTAGATTTGGGGCAAAGACCAGTATGAACTAAGGTCTAAGTGCATGATTTTATTATCTATTTAAAAGTTTTGGCGACCCCGGCAGGGCTCGAACCTGCGACCTGCCGCTTAGAAGGCGGCTGCTCTATCCAGCTGAGCTACGGGGCCGGAAGACGCTTCTTGTCAGTGCGTCCACTGGCCAAGGCGGCCGGAGCGGAAATTGTCGGAATAGGACACCACCTTGCGGGTGGCGACGCCTAGTTCCTCAACTCGGGCTTCGATGCCCTGGCGCGCGGCATAGTCCAGCGCCTCTTCCTTGGTAGCGAACCAAAGCTTGATCTGTGCTTTCATGTCGCTGGAACTGGTCCAGCCCATGAGGGGCTCGACTTCTCGGGCCCGCTCAGGCTCAAATTCCAGCAGCCAGCGGCGTGATTTGGCGGCGCCGGATTGGGTTGCTGCTTTGGCCGGGCGGTAAATGCGTGCGCTCATGGTCGAAACTCGTCTTCAGGTCTGCCGAGAATGCACCTGCCGAAATTCAATCGTCAGCCAGACAAGTTGCGGGCAGCGCACCGGCTCAGGCGGACAGGTTGGGAATATCCTATCCTGCGTGGGGGGACAATCTCTGTTTCGCTGGATCTGATGCAGGCGCTCAGGGGTGCGCGCTCTTGTCCCTGTTGTCTGGCGCGTCAAGGATCATGCCTTCTGGGAGACGCTCCAGCTTGATCACCACATCAATTCCGGCGATCCGCATGCCAGCAGGGGCGGGGATGTCGAACGAGGGGATCATGGATTCCGGTATATCGAAGAGTTCTTCCCGGTCTTCCAGATAGAAGTGGAAATGCGGTCCGGTCTGGGTGTCGAACCACACCTTGCCGCCGTAGAGGGCGATTTCGCGCACCAGACCCTTGTCGGCGAAGTCGCGCAGGGTGTTGTAGATGGTCGCCAGAGAAGGCGGATAGGGGATTACGCTGGCCTCCGCATAGAGCCCTTCGGCGGTCACATGGCGGTCGCCCTTCGCAAACAGAAGGTTGGCGATCATCATCCGTTGCCGGGTGACGCGCAGTCCTGCCTGTTCGAGTTTATCCCTCATCTCCGCTATCTTTCCAGTTGACCGGCTTAGACCTCTACAATGTGAATCGCGCCGCTTCAAGGGCAAGACGCCACTTTGGAAATATTATAAGGATTGGTCGTTCCGTTTGAAAGATGTGAGGCGCCGACATGTTGACCCTTTATTTTTCTCCCGGCGCCAGTTCCATGGCCGCCCATATCGCCCTCCACGAGACGGGCGCGCCCTTCGAGGCTCGCGTCATCTCATTGAAAAACAAGCAGCAACGCGAGTCTGCCTATCTGTCTCTGAACCCGGAGGGCAAGGTCCCGCTTCTGCTGATCGATGGGCGCGCCTTGACCGAGGTGGCGGGGATTCTGTTCTATCTGGCCAAACGCTTCCCCGAGGCCCGGCTGATGCCCGACGATATCGAGGGGCAGGCGCGGGCGGTTTCGTGGATGTCCTATGTGGCCTCCACCCTCCATCCGGCCCGGCGCGTCAGCGTCGACAACGCCAGGCGGGTATTCCTTGAGGCCGACCGGAAGCTTGGGCCTGGCGGCTGGGCCCTGGGGGCCTATTCGGTGGCGGATATCCATCTTTTCCGGCTGTTCTGGCGTTTTGTCGGCTATGCGGAGCCTGATCCCAAGGATTATCCCAACCTCTTCGCTCATCACGCCATGATGATGGGTCGCCCGGCGGTTCAGCGCACCATCGCGGATGAAGCGGCGGTCGGTTACGAACTGCCCTGACCGCCTTCCCCCGGAACCTTTCGGCCTCCCCAGACATGCCTAGCTGGGCAAGGCTGAGGGGCCTCCGGTCGAGGGAGAGCACGGGTGGTCAAGGAGATCGTTCAAGGGTCATGGGCGGCGGGCGCCGCTGCTTGTCTGCTGCTGGGGCTGGCGGGTGCGCCCGCATTGGCTCAAACCGCAGCCGCTCAGGCCGCCGCCGGAGGCTTCCACGAGTTCGAGGGCTCGTGGTCGGGCTCGGGCACCCTGTCACATACGGATGGTCGTACGGAGCGGCTGCGCTGCGGCGCTGATTATGTGGCGCGCGGCGATGTGATGAGCCAGCGCCTGCGCTGCCGCAGCGACACCACCGGCTTTGACCTCATCAACACGCTGCGAAACGAGGGCGGGCGGCTGGCCGGCGAATGGGTCGAGACCTCCCGCAATGTGCGCGGCCCGCTGGCGGGGCGGCTGGGGCGCGGCTCCATGCAGGGCTCGGCTCAGGGGCCGGGCTTCAGCGCAGGCATCTCCGTGGCGGTGAAGGGCAATCGCCAGTCGGTCTCCATCCGCTCTCAGGGCGGGGACATCGCAGCGGTGAGCATCGCGCTGGTGCGGGGCCGCTAGGCCGTGGTCCAGGGGCCCAGCCTGCGCGCTGGCGTTGGCGCAGATGGGGATCTTCTGAGCGCGGAGGGGGACTGGACGGCCGCCCATGCGGCTGACCTCGACCGCCTCGCTCATGCGGCGCCGCCCCAAGTGCGCAAGCTGACCATCGATCTGAAGGGCGTCGGGCAGCTTGACACCTTCGGGGTCTGGGCGCTGGAACGGTTGCGGCGCTCCGTGGTGGAGGCGGGGGCGCAGGCGCGCCTCGCCATCCCCCCGGACGCCCGTGCGGATCTCTTCGCAGGGGTGGACAAGGCGCTGGCGCGACCCCATGGACTGATCGGGCTGCGCGACCGCTGGGGCGACTTGCTGCATCGTATGGGCCGCAGCGCCGAAGCCTTCGCGGTGGATTTCGCGGCCTTTCTCGATTTGACGGGGCGGCTGACCTTCTGCTTCGCCCGGGGCCTGCGCCATCCCGCGCGATTGCGGCTGCGCTCCGCCGTGCATCATCTGGATCGCACGGGCCTGCGGGCCGTGCCCATCATCGCGCTGATGTGCTTCCTCATCGGCTGCATTCTCGCGCAGCAGGGCTTCTTCCATTTCCAGCGCTTTGGCGCGATGGACTATGTGGTCGATCTCGTCACCATTCTGGTGCTGCGCGAGATCGGCGTGCTGCTGGTCACCATCATGGTCGCGGGACGCTCGGGCAGCGCCTACACAGCCGAGATCGGCTCCATGAAGATGCGCGAGGAGATTGACGCCCTGCGCACCATGGGCCTCGACCCCGTGGAATATCTTATCCTGCCGCGCATTCTCGCGCTGATCGTCGCGGCGCCGCTGCTGACGGTTATTGGCAATGCGGCGGCGCTCTATGGGGCGGGGGTGGTGGCCTGGATCTACGCCGACATGAGCCCCGCCGTCTATATCGAGCGGTTGCACGAGGCGGCCTCCCATATCGATCTGGAGGTCGGGCTCATCAAGGCGCCGGTCATGGCCTTCGTGATTGGCGCGGTGGCGGCGCTCGAGGGCATGAAGGTGCAGGGCAGCGCGGAATCCCTGGGGCTGGGCGCCACCGCCTCCGTGGTGCGCTCGATCTTTTTCGTGATCGTGCTCGACGGCATCTTCGCCGTGCTCTTCGCCGCCGTGGGGATGTGACCCATGGAGGCGGATGAGGTCATCACGGTCAGCGACCTGCATGTGACGTTGGCGGGGCATGAGGTGGTGCGCGGCCTCTCGTTCAATGTGCGGCGCGGGGAGATCGTGGGGCTGGTGGGGGCTTCGGGCTCGGGGAAGACGGTTCTGCTGCGCACCATGCTGGGCCTGCTGCCCAAGACCGCGGGAACCGTCGAAATCATGGGCGTCCGGCTGGAGCAGGCGACCCCTTCGGAATCCCGGCGCATCGGCGGGCGCTGCGGCATGATGTTTCAGCAAGGCGCGCTCTTCTCATCCCTCACCCTGCGGGAGAATGTGGAGTTTCCCATGCGCGAATATCTTGATGGCTCCGACGCCATGTATGGGGATGTGGCGCTGGCCAAGCTCGCCATGGTGGGCCTTAAGCTGGAGGATGCGGACAAGCTGCCCTCGGAGATTTCCGGCGGCATGACAAAGCGCGTCGCCATAGCCCGCGCGCTGGCGCTGGACCCGGACATTCTGTTTCTCGACGAGCCAACCTCGGGTCTTGACCCTATCGCCGCCGGCGAGATCGACCGGCTGATCCGCACCCTCCAGCGGGTGCTGAACCTCACGGTCTTCATGGTGACCCATGACCTCAATTCCCTGAAATCCGTCTGCACCCGCATCCTCGCGCTCTATGACGGGCGCATCATTGCGCAGGGGCCGATGCACGACATTCTCGCCTTCGATCACCCGTGGCTGCGCGCCTATTTCATGGGCGAGCGGGGCAGGGCGGCGCAACTTGCTTAGGAGCCCTCATGGAGCCGCGCGTCCGCTACATCATAGTCGGCCTTTTCGCTTTGCTTACGGGGCTTGCGGGGCTGGGTTTCTCGCTCTGGATCCAGAACAAGGGCAGCCTGCGCGGGCGCAGCGAACTCATTGTGCGTTTCGAGAGCGCGGCGCCGGGCCTGCGCACCGGGGCGCCTGTCACCTTCAACGGCGTGCGCGTGGGCGAGGTGCGCCGCCTCGTTTTCGACAAGACCAACCTGAACGCCGTGGACGCCCATCTGGCCATCGACCGCGATGCGCCCATCACCGCCGCAGCAAAGGCAACGCTGGAGGCGCAGGGGCTGTTAGGCGCAGTCTATGTCTCGCTGGCGGGAGGCGACCTGGGTCAGCCGCTTGACCTTGCTAAAGGGGTCCCCGTGATCGTGGCGCAGGGCGCGACGTCGCTCTCGCAACAGGCGCGCGAGGCGCTGGACGGAGTGAAGTCGCTGGTCGCCGACAATGCGGCCCCGTTTCACGACATCGTCCTGAACGCCCAGACCTTCGCCGCCGCCCTGGGGCGCAACTCGAACCGGGTAGACAGCATTCTGCAAGGGCTCGACCGAAGCCTTGGCGGCGGAGACAAGGAGGCCAAGCCTGCGCTGTATGATCTGGCTGCGCCCGTCCCGCGCGTGGATCTGTCTGGCATGCCGGAGGCGGCGCTGGTCGTCGCAGATCCCACAACGGTGGCGTCGCTGGACACCCAGCGGCTCATCTTGAAGACCGCCCAGGGTCAATTATCGCCCCAAGCGGTGCAATGGCCCGACACGATCCCCAAGCTGGTGCAAAAGCGTGTGCTGCAGAGCTTCGACAAGGCGGGTTATCGCTTCGCAACGGGGCCGAATGATGCGTCGATCCCGGATTTTCAGCTCCTGATCGACATCAGCGCCTTTCAGATCGTCGATGCGCAGAGACCCATCGCCGAAGTTGCTTTTGCAGTGCGCATTCTTGGCGCTGATGGAAAGGTGGTGGAGCGCAGCGTCATTGAGGGCCGCGCGCCTGCGGCTTCAACGGAGCCCGAGCAAGCCGTCGCGGCCATGAACGCGGCTTTCGCCAGCGCCATTGAGGCCTTGCTGGTTTGGTTTAAAAGCGATCTCCCCGCGAAGTGATGGGGCGCCGCTTGACTGGTCAAGATGCAGCCGCGATAGACAGCCGCCGCGCAGTGGCGGCTCAGCGGGGAGCAAAATGACGCGCAGATCCATCCTTTCCGGCCTTGTCGCCCTGGGCATCACCTTGAGCATGAGCGCCATTGCGCGCGCACAGGACGCCGCCGCGTTCTACAAAGGCAAGACCGTCCATTTCGTCGTGGGCCTGGGCGTGGGCGGCGGCTTTGACGCCTACGCTCGGATGATCGCCCCCTATCTGGCGCAGGAGCTCGGCGCCAATGTGGTGGTGGACAATCTGCCGGGCGCGGGCGGGCTGCTCGCCCTCAACCAGATTTACACCGGGCAGGCCGATGGCCTGCGCCTTCTGATCGTCAACGGCACCCCCGCTGGATTGGGGCAGCTGATCGAGCAGGACAATATCCGCTACGATCTCGCCAAATTCGATCATCTTGGCGTCATCAGCGCCTATCCGTGGATATGGGTGGCGAGCAATCAGTCAGGAGTCAAATCCATTGCCGACGCCTTGCAGCCCGGACGCAAGATCCGTTGGGGCGGCACCGGCCCAAGCGATGGTCCCGCCGATGGTGCGGCGATCACCTGCGAAGCCCTGAAGATCGATTGCCAGACCATCCTTGGCTATCGCAGCAGCGGCGAGATCACGCTGGCCATGGAGCGGGGCGAACTCGACAGCCTCTATATATCCGACAGTTCCGCCGCCAATTACACTCAGGCCGGACAGGTGATCCCCGTAGCCTCGATGGCGCGGGTCCGCTCGGCGCTCCTGCCCAATGTCCCCACGGTCTATGAACAGGCCAAGCTGACGCCTGAGCAGGAATGGTGGTTCGATTTCCGCGCCAATCTGAACGATCTCGGCCGCATTCTCGTGACCTCGCCCGGTACGCCGCCAGAGCGCCTCGCCTTCCTTCGCGATGCCGTCCGTCGCAGCCTCTCCAATCCGGCCCTGATTGCGGAAGGTGAAAAGACGCAGCGCTTCGTCGCCTATCAGGCGCCCGAGAAGGCGGTGGAGATCACGCGAAAGGTGTTAACGGCGGTGACGCCCGAGCAGAAGAAGCGTATTCGCGAGGCGGTGTTTGGTCGTTAACATATCCGCACGAGGAAGACCGCAGGGGAAAGGCGTCCCTGCGGTTTTAATACTGATTAAATTAATTGATGAATGAGAATGGTGAACGCTCGCGATAATATCATTCGCTTCTTCTTTTGCTGATTAACATTAATCCCTCGCAGGTGCGGCGAGCGGTCAGCAAGTCTGTGAATGTTGAACGCGCAGATCAGCGAAGGTGCAACTATTGATTCTGAATATTGTTGTCGCACAGGGATTTGTGCGAATTCAGGTCGTTTAGTCTCAACAAAGAAGCGGCGACCCGCTACACCTTTCTCCCGACCGTTAACGCGCCTCAGCGCGGTTGTGTGTCAATAGGGGTATGTTGACATGATATGACGTGAATGTTTCTATTTTTGTGTTGAAATCTTCCTTCTCTCCTCGTCGTTTTCCCTCCATTGCGCTGGTTAACTTTTGCAGCAGCGCAAACTTGCATCTGTCGATTCATGTCGCTGATCGCAGTGGTGTCCGGGTTCAAACGCGAGGTGGGTTATGTCTGTCATGCAAGGCGCGACACGGGGTGTCGATTCCAAAATCCCCGGTTGCCGGAATTGTCCGCTCCATAACAATGCGGTCGCGAGCCCAGATCTTGCGATCATCGAATCTTTCAAGGTCGCCCATGGGCGCGCCTGGAGCGGCGATGTGATCATTGATCAGGGGAGTCGACGCCCGCGCCTTTTCACCCTCTTCTCTGGTTGGGCGATCAAATACAAATCGCTTGAGTGTGGCGAACGGCAAGTCGTTCATCTCTTGCTGCCCGGCGATCTCGTGGGCCTTGAGACCTGCACGATGGGCATGGCTGAATTTGGCGTGCAGGCTGTGACAGACGTTACCTTTTGCAGTTTTGATGCTGATCGATTTTCCGATTTCGCCTTCGCGCCCGACATCAGCCGCCGCATCATGAAATTGCAGGCCTACGAGTCCGCCATGATCGCCGAGCGTCTGACTGCCGTGGGCGCCTGCGACGCCAAAAGCAATCTCGCCCACCTCATCGCATCCTTGCATCTGAGATTGTTGGGCCTTGGGCTTGCGCAGGAACGCGGGTTTCGTTTGCCGCTCTCCATTCAGCAGATTGCAGATTGCTGTGGATTGACGCCTGTGCATGTGCATCGCGTGCTGCGCGCCTTGCGGGAAGAAAATATCGTTGCGATTGATTGCCGCAAGATCGAAATTCTCGATCCAGAGGCGCTGCGCCACATCGCCCGGGTCGCCAGTATGGAAACGCCCCAGGACGCCATCCTGTGATCGTCCGTTGCTCATCTAATCCAATTGGCCAAAGCGCAATAAAGGATCCTCCAAAGGTGGATGTTGCGGCGATGGTTGAAGCAGCATTTGATCGTGGGGCGACCTGGAGGATATTTGATGGTGCGAGGTCAAGGCGTGCTTCTGGTGGAGGACGAACCCATGATCGCGCTGATGGTCGTCGATATGGTGGAAGCGCAGGGCCTCAGGGTTATGGGGCTGTTTCGCGCCAATGGCGAGGCGCTCGCTTTTTTGGCGGAGCATAGCCCTGATGTGGCCATTGTTGATTTCGGCTTGGCGGATGGAAGCGCTGCGCCCCTCGCCCGCGCACTCAAGGCGAAGCGTACGCCTTTTTGCGTCATCAGTGGATATCAGCGAAGCGTCGCCGGAGAACTTTTTGACAATGTCCTATGGCTTGAGAAGCCCTTCTCTGAGGATCAGCTTTGCCGGATGCTGCATGCCTGTTTGGCGGAGCGCAGGCAAAGTCTTTCCTGTGTGTGAGGCCATGAAGCGCTTTGCGATGGATCCAGAACGCCATGATGCGGGTTGAAGCAAGCGCGAAGCGACGCTGACCCCTGGTCTCTGACGGCGCGCGCTCGTGGCGAGTCGTGAACAGGAGATGAAGATGGCTTTGCTGGATCAGGTTCTGGGATACGTAGTCAATCAAGCGCAGGCGGGCGTGCCTGCGCAAGCGCAGACACAGGCGCCCGCTTCGACGCAGCAGGGGGGAATGCCCAATCTGTCTCCCATCGCCAAGGGCGTGATGTTGGTGCTCGCAGCGAAGGCCTGGCAGGCCTATTCGGCGAATCGCGCAGCGGGTGGCGCAGCTCCCGCCGCCGCAGCGCAGTCATCCGGCGGGGTTGGTTCCTTTGGCGCCGGCGGTCTGTTGGGCGGCCTTGCGGGCATGATTGGCGGCCTTGGCGGCGCAGGTGCTCTCAGTGGTTTGATGCGGCAGTTCGAGCAGACCGGGTATGGCGAACATGCGCGCTCATGGATCGGCGGCGGCGAGAATGAGCCCATTCAGCCGGAGCAGGTCGAGACGGTGCTCGGCGGTCAGACGCTTAATGAACTCGCCAGACGGTTCCAGATTCCCATCGAGCAATTAAAGGCCGAACTGGCGGCGGCGCTGCCTGAGGCGGTGGATCAGCTGACGCCGCGTGGCAAATTGCCAAGCGATGCGGAGCTGGCGAAACTCTGACTCCTGGTCGCAACCTGAAAGTGGATCATCATGGGACTTGTCTGGACCATCATCATCGGCTTCATCGCGGGCATCATCGCGAAAGTCATCATGCCCGGGACTAATAATGAACCATCCGGCTTCGTGCTGACAACTGTTCTTGGAATTGGTGGCGCCTTTGTCGCGACTTTCCTGGGGCAGATGCTGGGCTGGTACCGCGCAGACCAAAGCGCGGGGCTTATCGGCGCTGTGGTTGGCGCCATTGTCGTGCTGGCGATCTGGGGCATGCTGACCTCGTCGCGTCAGCGCATGTGACACCACAGGGAAGGCAGGCGCGGCTTGGCCGCGCCTGCGGATTTTATCTGGAGAGGCCGTGATGAGCGACGCCGCAGTCTCCGCTCGATTTCGCGCAAAGGGCGCCGACGAGGCCGCCGCGCTCGTACGCGATCTTTGCATTCATCTGCCTGAGCCAGAGAAGGCAACGGTCTTTGGTCCTTTCTTTGATCGCTTCGCCAAGGTGCGTGTCGTGTTGCTGGGTGAAGCGACCCATGGCACCTCCGAGTTTTATAGCGCCCGCGCCGCGATCACGCAGCGCCTCATCACGGAGCATGGGTTCAGCATCGTGGCGGTGGAAGCGGACTGGCCCGACGCCGCGCGGATTGATCGCCATGTGTGCCATTTGGGCATGCGTCATCATCCGGCGGCGCCGGACGAGGAGGACCCGTTTGCGCGCTTTCCAACGTGGATGTGGCGCAACGAGGAAGTCGCGCATTTCACCCATTGGCTGCGCGAATATAATGAACACGTCCCCACGAAGGAGCGCGTGGAGTTTCGTGGTCTCGACGTCTATTCCCTGCGCGCCTCCATGGCGGCGGTGCTGACATACCTTGAGCGCGTCGATCCAGCGTCAGCCAAGCTGGCGCGCGGCCGCTATGGCTGTCTCACACCCTGGCAGGACCGACCGTCCGCCTATGGGCGCTCCGTTTTGCGCGGGGAGGGGGGCGCCTGCGAGGAGGAGGTGGTGACGCAACTGCGCGAGTTGCTGGCCCATCGCGCGGCCTATGTGGCCCAGAATGGCGAGGACTGGTTCGATGCGGCGCAAAACGCTCGCATCGTGCGCGCGGCCGAGCAATATTACCGGCTGATGTTCCATGGGGGAACTTCGTCCTGGAACCTGCGCGACCGGCACATGTTCGACACGCTGAAATATGTGCTGGACGCCCGTGGCCCGCAGGCGAAGGCGGTGGTCTGGGCGCATAATTCCCACATCGGCGACGCCTCGGCCACGGCCATGGGCTGGCAGGGCGAGTTCAACATCGGGGAACTCTGCCGCAAGGCTTTTGGCGAGAGCGCGGCGCTGATCGGCTTTGGGACGGATCGCGGAACGGTGGCGGCGGCGGACAATTGGGATGATCCCATGCAGGTCATGCAGGTGCGTCCGGCGCGGGAGGATTCCTACGAGCGCATCTTCCGCCAGAGCGGTGTGGCGCGGTCCCTGACCGATCTGCGTGGCCATGCGGGGCTGCGCGAGGCGCTCAGCAAGCCCAGGCTCGAGCGGGCCATCGGCGTAGTCTATCGGCCTGATACGGAGTATTCGAGCCACTATTTCGAGGCGGTGCTGCCCGAGCAGTTCGACGCCTTCGTCTGGTTCGAGGAGACGCGAGCGGTGACGCCGCTGCGCGCGGGCAAGCCCCATGGGGCGCCGGACACCTATCCCTTCGGGCTCTGAAAACGAAAACGGGCGCCACCAGGGCGCCCGCTCGCAGTCCAGATGGTCGAGATTACAGCCAGGGCATCAGGGAGGCGTGGATGACGTCCTTGACGCCGCCTTCCTTGTTGCCGACCGAGCGGATGGCCAGATCCACCTCGTTGAGGCCGAACTTGTGTGTCGTCACCAGATCCAGCGGGAAGCGCTGGGAGGCGAGCTGCTGCAAAGCGAGTTCGCAGGCCAGATAGCTGTGGCCGCGCGCCGAGTGCATGGTGATGAACTTGGTGGTCATCTTGCCGATGGGAAAGTTGGGGAATTCGGGCATTTCGCCCTGCACCACGATCCGCCCACCCTTGCGCTTCAGCGCCTCGATGCCAAGCAGGATCGGGATGGTGCCCGCGCCCGCCGTGCAATCGAGCACCACATCGACACCAAGACTGCCGGTGACTTCCATGATCTTCTGGAGCGGATCTTCCTTGTTCACGTCGATGGTCACATCGGCGCCGAGCTTCTTGGCGACTTCCAGACGCGCGCCGTCCTTGGACGTGCCGGTGATGATGATCTGCTT
>CANGTC010000122.1 GCA_947456505.1 Beijerinckiaceae bacterium | reverse complement strand
TCGCAAGATCGTCATTCTCGGCGGCGGGCCGAACCGCATCGGCCAGGGCATCGAGTTCGACTATTGCTGCTGCCACGCCTGTTTCGCGCTCTCGGACGCCGGGTTCGAGACGATCATGATCAACTGCAATCCCGAGACGGTCTCCACCGACTACGACACCTCGGACCGCCTCTATTTCGAGCCGCTCACCCAGGAGGACGTGCTCGAAATTCTCGCCAAGGAAAAGCAGAATGGCGAACTTCTGGGCGTGATCGTGCAGTTCGGCGGCCAGACGCCGCTGAAACTCGCGCACGCCTTGCAGGAAGCGGGCATCCCGATCCTCGGCACCTCCGTCGACTCCATCGACCTCGCCGAAGATCGCGACCGCTTCAAGCGCCTGCTGGACAAACTCAGCCTCAAGCAGCCCAAGAACGGCATCGCCTATTCGGTGGAGCAGGCGCGCCTGATCGCGGCCGAACTCGGCCTTCCTCTGGTGGTGCGTCCCTCCTATGTGCTGGGCGGCCGGGCCATGGCCATCATCCGCGACGAGAGCGCCCTGCAGGACTATCTGCTCGACACCCTGCCAAGCCTGATCCCCGCAGAGGTGAAGTCTCGCTACCCCAACGACAAGACGGGCCAGATCAATACGGTGCTCGGCAAGAACCCGCTGCTCTTCGACCGCTATCTGGCGGACGCCATCGAGATCGACGTGGATTGCCTTTGCGACGGCAAGGACGTTTTCATTGCGGGCGTGATGGAGCATATCGAGGAGGCCGGCATTCACTCCGGCGATTCCGCATGCTCCCTGCCGCCTCGCTCGCTCAGCAAGGAGACCATCGCCACCCTTGAGGAGCAGACGCGCAAGATGGCGCTGGCCCTTGAGGTCGGCGGGTTGATGAACGTGCAATACGCCCTCAAGGACGGCGAGATCTATGTGCTGGAAGTGAACCCGCGCGCCTCGCGCACGGTGCCCTTCGTCGCCAAGGTCATCGGCCAGCCCATCGCCAAGATCGCCTCGCGCATCATGGCGGGGGAGACGCTGGCGAGTTTCGGCCTCAAGTCCGAAGAGCTCGGCCATGTGGCCGTCAAGGAAGCCGTCTTCCCCTTCGCGCGCTTCCCTGGCGTCGATACGGTTCTGGGGCCGGAAATGCGCTCCACCGGCGAGGTCATGGGCCTTGACCGTAGCTTTGAGGTGGCCTTCGCCAAGAGTCAGCTCGGCGGCGGTGTGAAGGTGCCGACTTACGGCACGGTCTTCGTCTCGGTGCGCGAGGCTGACAAGCCCCGTGTGCTGGAGGCCATGCGGATGCTCTCAGGCCTCGGCTTCAAGATCGTCGCCACCGGCGGCACGGCCCGCTATCTGGAAAAGAACGGCGTCCCGGCCCAGAAGATCAACAAGGTCTCCGAAGGCCGTCCCCATGTGGTGGACACGATCAAGAACGGCGGCATCCAGCTCGTCTTCAATACGACCGAGGGCGCGCAGGCTCTTTCGGACAGCCGCTCACTTCGGCGCGCCGCCCTCTTGCATAAGGTGCCTTACTACACCACTCTAGCGGGGGCTGTGGCGGCCGCGCAGGGGATCAAGGCCTACAAGGGCGGCGATCTCGAGGTGCGGGCGCTGCAGGACTACTTCGCCTGATCAGGCTTCATCTGACCCGTCCGCAGGATCCCTTTCTGCGGGCGTCACAGTTTTCATGATTCCGGGAGACGGAGCTCCCGTAAGCCGAACGCGAGATGGGAAAGAGATTCGAAGATGGTGGACAAAGTCCCGATGACCGTACCCGGCTATGCGGCCCTTGAGGCGGAGCTCAAGCGTCGCCAGCAGGAGGAGCGTCCCCGCATCATTCAGGCGATCGCGGAAGCGCGCTCCCATGGCGACCTTTCCGAGAACGCGGAATATCATGCCGCCAAGGAATCCCAGTCCCTGAATGAAGGACGCATCGCAGAGCTCGAAGACAAATTGTCCCGCGCCGAGGTGATCGACGTCGCAAAGCTCTCGGGCGCGACGGTGAAGTTTGGCGCCACCATCACCCTCGTCGATGAAGACACCGAGGAAGAGAAGGTCTACCAGATCGTCGGCGAGGCCGAGGCGGATGTGAAGAGCGGCAAGGTCTCCATCACCTCCCCCATCGCTCGCGCGCTCATCGGCAAGAAGGTGGGCGACACCGTCGAGGTGAACACGCCCGGCGGCGGCAAGAGCTATGAAGTGCTCAAGGTCGCCTTCATCTGAAGCAGCACGTGCATTCCAAGCCAGACAATCCGGCCCGCTCGCGCGGGCCGTTTTGTTTTATTCGTCCTTTTTGGCGCGCGCGGCCACAGAGGCCCGGGCTGCGCGGCGCGCCAGATCATTGTCCTGGTGGAACATCCGATTCTCGGGTGCGACGGCGGAGCCGCCAATACGACCCGCATCCGCCGCCAGGGTGGCGCTGCGGGAGAAGGCGCGCTTTTCCGGGGGGACGGATTTGCCGCCCATGCGGGCGATTTCGCTGCGCCGCTCCGGCGAGAGACAGGCGAGGCCGCGTTTGCGTTTTTCGATCTTTTCCATGCGGGTCCCATGCGGTCGATCAGGCTTGAAGAGCCCGGAGAACGAGTGGCGCCCCTTGCGAGGGCGGGCGGGTCGGCGATGGACGCGAGATGAAATCGAACCTTTTCTATCTCTAGATGGCGCTTGAACAAGGCTTTCCGCAAGAGCCGAAATGAAAAATTTAATATTTTAAAACAATGGTTTAGTTTTCTTTTGAACCCTTCCGACCCTAACTCGGCCAAGGGCGTGGGGATCCGGGCCTTCCTGAGCCCCTTGGCTTGCCCGGCGGAGGGCGTTACAGCCAGCCGATGACTTCGCCCGCACCCATGGCCCCGCCGCCGCCACCAGCCGCCCTGCCGCCAGGAACCTCCGCCTGGGTGCTGGCCTCGGGCAAGGTCGGCCATGAGGTGCATTGCATCGGCATCGCCCGCGAGCTGGGGCTGGAGCCTGTGCTCAAGCAGGTCGCGCCCCGCGCCCTCTTCAGCGCGCTTTCGCCCTTCGGCCCCATCGACCCCCGCGATTCCGCCAGAAGGCCGGGCAGCCTGCTGGCGCCGCCCTTTCCCGACATCGTCTTCGCCGCCGGGCGGGTGACTGTGCCCTATCTGCGCCATCTGCGCCGCGCCTCGGGCGGGCGGACCTTCACGGTCTTCCTGCAGGACCCCCGCACCGGCCCCGGCACGGCGGACATGCTATGGGCGCCTGAGCACGACAAATTGCGCGGTGAGAATGTTTTGGTGACCCTCACCTCCCCCCATCCGCTGCGACCCCATGTGCTGGAGGCTGCGCGGCGAAACCCGGACCCGCGCATCGCCGCCCTGCCCCATCCGCGTGTCGCCATGGTGCTGGGGGGCCCCAGCGCCCACCACCGCTTCGAGGACAGGGATGTGGAGGCGCTGGTGCGCATCGCCAGCGATCTCGCCGCCTCCGGCTGCGGGGTCATGGTGACGCCATCGCGGCGCACGCCGGAAAGCCTCACGAAAGCCCTGGCGCGGGCGCTGGAGGCCTACCCCGCCTTCGTCTGGGACGGGACGGGGGACAACCCCTATGCGGCGATCATCGCGCTGGCGGAGGCCATCGTGGTGACCGGCGACAGCGTCAATATGGTGGGCGAGGCTCTGGTGGCGGGCGTGCCCGTGCAGGTCTACGAGCCCAGCGGCGGCCATCCGAAGATCGCGGGCTTCATCGATAAGCTGACTCAGGCGGGCCATGTGCGGCGCTGGAAGGGCCAGCTGGAGCGCTGGAATAATCCCCCCCTCGACGCCACCTCCCTGATCGCGGCCGAAATCGCCCGACGCTACGCCGCCTTTCGGGCCTCACCAAAGGGCTGAGGCGGGCGCTCCGGTCAAAACCTCGTCGATGCGCGCCCGGCTGCCCCGAACGGTGGCCTCGGGCAAGTTGTCCACAGGGAAAAAACCGGTCTCTACCACTTCACGATCCGCGCCCCGCGCATGGGTCTGGCGAAAGGCGCGCACCACATAGACCAGCATATGGTCGCGCCGGGTCACGAAAGTGTTGAGATGGACGCCGTGCAGCTCGGGAGCGTCGGTCAGCTCGATATTGCCTTCCTCGCGCAGCTCCCGCGCCAGCGCCTCCAGCGCGGTCTCCCCGACCTCCACGCCTCCGCCGGGAAGGTGCCAGCCCTTGAGATAGGAGTGCCGCACCAGAAAGACGCGTCCCTCCCCATCCAGAACCACGGCCCGCACACCCATGGTGAGCGGCCGGGCCAGCCGGAACCAGAGGTGGGCGGCGTGATGAAAGAGGCGCAGGAGCGGGCGCGGGAGCTGGGCGAGCATGGGGCAAATCTACCTGTGGCCGCAGCCCTTGCACAGGTCTTTGGGGCCATTTGACGCGGCGGCCTTTGCGCCGGTTGACTCAGGGGCGCCTGAGATTAGAACCATTCTAAGATCTTCTGGAGCAGCCGGTGAAAACCTTTTCCGAACTGACGCCGCGTGAAATCCTCGCCCTCGCCATTTCCGCCGAGGAGGAGGACGCGCGCATCTACATGGCCTTCGCGGAGGATCTGCGCGAGCGCTATCCGGCCTCCTCCAAGGTCTTCGAGGAGATGGCCGAGGAGGAGACCAGCCATCGCCACATGCTGCTCGAAATCTACGAGACGCGCTTCGGGAAGGTGCTGCCACCTATCCGCCGCGAGGATGTGAAGGGCTTCCTGCGTCGCCGTCCGATCTGGCTGACCTCCAACCTGCCGCTGGAAACCGTCCGCAAGGAAGCGGAGAACATGGAGTTCCAGGCCGCCCGCTTCTATGAACGCGCCGCCGAGCGCACCACCGATGTGGAGGTGCGCAAGCTGCTGGGCGATTTGGCGGAAGTTGAGAAGGGTCACAAGACCCACGCCCACAAGCTCGAAGAGGCCCTGCTCACCGAAGAGGCGTTGGAGGAGGAAGGCAAGACCCGCCAGCGCATGTTCGTGCTGCAATATGTGCAGCCGGGCCTCGCTGGCCTCATGGATGGCTCGGTCTCGACCCTCGCGCCCCTCTTCGCCGCCGCCTTCGCCACCCATAGCAACTGGGAGACCTTTCTGGTGGGCCTGGCCGCCTCCATTGGCGCGGGCGTCAGCATGGGCTTTGCCGAGGCGCTTTCCGACGACGGATCGCTCACCGGACGCGGCTCGCCCTGGCTGCGCGGCGGCATCTGCGGCTTGATGACCACCGTTGGCGGCATTGGCCATACCCTGCCCTATCTGGTGCCCGATTCCTGGTCCAACGCCTTCTGGCTCGCCACGGCCATCGCGGGGCTCATCGTATTCATTGAGCTTTGGGTGATCGCCTGGGTCCGCGCCCGCTACATGGATACGCCCTTTCTGCAGGCGGTCTTCCAGATCGTGCTGGGCGGCGTGATCGTGCTGGCGGCGGGGATCCTGATTGGCGGGGCTTAAATTCTTTTAATTTGAGGCGTTTCCTTCACGCGAACCGGCATCGACGTCACTTGAAAACGCTATGTGAAGCTGGCGCCGATGAACTGCGCCAGTTCGGCCGTCTGCGGCGCAGAGAACAGCGCCTTGGGGGGGCCCTGCTCATGCACGCGGCCCTCGTGCATGAACACCAGCTTGGTGCCGACATCCCTGGCGAATCGCATTTCGTGGGTGACGAGCATCAGGGTCATGCCCTCGCCAGCCAATTGCTCCACCACCCGCAGAACCTCGTTCACAAGCTCCGGATCCAGCGCCGAGGTGATCTCGTCGCAGAGCAGCGCCATGGGCCGCAGGGCCAGCGCGCGGGCGATGGCGACGCGCTGTTGCTGGCCGCCCGAGAGCTGGCTGGGATAGCTGTCGCGCTTGTCGGCGAGGCCTACCTTGGCGAGCATGTCCAGCGCCAGATCGCGCGCTTCCCGCTCGCCCATCTTCTCCACCACGCGCGGCGCCAGCATCACGTTGCCCAGCGCGGTGAGATGGGGAAACAGATTGAACTGCTGAAACACCATGCCCACATGGCGGCGCAGGGCGCGCATGTCGGTCTTCGCGCCGCCGACCTCGATGCCATCGACCACGATGGAGCCGGAGTCATGGGTCTCAAGCCCGTTGATGCAGCGCAGAAGCGTGCTCTTGCCCGAGCCCGAACGCCCGATGATGGCGACCACGTCGCCCTTCTCCACAGGCAGCGACACGCCCTTCAGCACCTCGTTGGCGCCGAAGCTCTTGCGGACATCGACGATGCTAACGAGCGGCATTGAGGCGTCTTTCAAGTGACTTCGCCAGAAGCGAAAGCGGATAGCAGAGCGCGAAATAGATCAGCCCCACGATGGAATAGACAAGGAAGGGCCGGAAGGTCGCGTTATTGATCATGGTCCCCGCGCGGGTCAATTCCACAAAGCCGATGATGGAGGCCAGCGCCGTGCCCTTGATGACCTGCACGGAAAAGCCCACCGTCGGCGGCACCGCAATGCGCAGGGCCTGGGGCAGGATCACATAGCGCATCTGCTCCAGGTAGGTCAGCGCCACGCTGGCGCCCGCCTCCCATTGACCCTTGGGCACGGACTCGACGCAGCCGCGCCAGATCTCCGTGAGGAAGGCGCTGGTCCAGAAGGTGAGCGCGAGGGAGGCCGCCATCCAGGGGCTGATCTCTATCCCGAACAGGGCCACGCCAAAGAACAGCATGAAGAGCTGCATCAACAGGGGCGTGCCCTGAAAGAACTCCACATAGAGAAAGACGAAACGCTGCAACGGGCGACGGCCCGACATGCGCGCAAAGAGCAACAGCAGGCCCACCGCGCCGCCGCAGACAAAAGCCACCAACGAGAGCGCGATGGTCCAGCGCGTCGCCAGCAGGAGATTGGAGATGATGACCCAGAGGGAGAAATCCACCACGGCTCAGGCCTTCGGAAACAGGCGATGGCCCAGCGCACGCAAAAGGGCGCGGGCGAGAATCGCGAGCATGAGATAGGCGAGCGCCACGACAAAATAGGATTCAAAGGCGCGGAAGTTGCGCGACTGAATGAAATTCGCCGCATAGGTCAGATCCTCCGCCGAGATTTGCGACACGACGGAAGAGCCGAGCATCACGATGATGATTTGCGAGGCCAGCGCAGGCCAGACCTTCTGGAACGCGGGTTTCAAAACGACGTAGCGCAGCACCTGCAAGCGCGTCATGGCGAGACTCACCCCCGCCTCGATCACGCCCTTCGGCGTCGCCTCGATGCCCGCGCGGATGATCTCGGTGGAATAGGCGCCCAGATTGATCGTCATGGCGAGGAAGGCCGCCTGCGTCTCGGTGAGCTTCGCGCCCGCCGCAGGCAGGCCGAAATAGACGAAGAACAATTGCACCAGAAAGGGCGTGTTCCGGATCACCTCCACGTAGGCGGCCACAATCCCCGACAACCAGCGTGGCCCGAAGGTGCGCGCGCAAGCGCCCAGCGTGCCTACCATGACGCCCGACAGGGTCGAGACGAAGGTGAGCGCAATGGTGAACACGAAACCGCGGACCAGCACATCCCAATAGGGCAGCAGGTCCGCGAATTGCAGTTTGTAGATCATGGGGGCTCAGAAGCCCGGCGGGAGGGGCGCCTTCAGCCAGGTCTGCGACATCTTCTCGGACTCGCCGGTGGCGCGGGCCTTGGCGATGATCTCGTTCACCTTGGCGAGCAGCTTGGGTTCATCCTTGTTGATGCCGATGAAGCAGGGGCTGTTCTTGATGATGAACTTGAGGTCAGGCGCGCGCGCCGCATTGCGCTCCCCGATGACGGCGGCCACCGCATTGCCGGCGGCGATGATATCCACCTGTCCGGAGACATAGGCGGCGACGGTGGCGTTGTTGTCCTCATAGCGCTTGATGGTGATGTCAGATGGCGCGATCTTGGAGAGTTCCTGCTCTTCCAGAGCGCCGCGCGTGGCCCCGACCGTCTTGCCCGAGAGCTCTTCGGGCTTGGTGACGGCGGCGCCCTTGACGCCAAAGACGCCCATGAAGAAGGGCGCATAGGCGGCGGAGAAATCGATCGCCTTTTCGCGGTCGGGATTCTTGCCCAAAGTAGAGATGACGAGATCGACCTTCTTCGATTGCAGATAGGGAATCCGGTTGGCGCTGGACACCGCGACCAGCTCCGTGCGCACTCCCAGCTCCTTGCCGATCAGGCGGGCCATGTCGATGTCGAGGCCCTGGGGCTGCATGTCCGTTCCGATGGAGCCGAAGGGCGGATAGTCGGTCGGCACGGCGATGCGAATGACCTTGGCCGCGAGAATATCATCGAGCGCCTCAGCGCTTGCAGCGCCCGTGAAAGCGCAGAGCGCGACGGCGCCAGCGAACATGGCTTGAAACATATGACGACGGTTCATGGGGCAACTCCTGTCTGACGCGAGCAAGGCTCCTGCTGGCTCCAAGCTTGCATGCAAAAATCGTGCATGCAAATACTAAATGACAGATGCCGGCGCAATCGACCAACCGCACAGATCTTATGCGGCGTGGCGCATGATTGTGCATGATGCGAAAATTCACGGGTACGCCCTCAACGCCTGAAAGTTAAAGCGCATGCCTGTCGCGCCCTTGTCGGATCGCATCATAAGCATCCTCGCCGATCTCGTCGCCTTCTACACGGTCAGCCACAAGACCAATTTGCCGCTGATGGATTACATCGCGACCCACCTGGCGCAATCTGGCGTGGCCAGCGAGCGCATCCTTGACGAAACCGGCCAGAAGGCCTCCCTTTTCGCCACCATCGGTCCGCAGGACGCCAGTGGCTATATCCTGTCCGGCCATACGGATGTGGTGCCGGTGGAGGGGCAGGTCTGGACCAACGACCCCTTCACGCTCACCGAACGCGACGGTCTCCTTTACGGGCGCGGCGCCTGCGACATGAAGGGCTTTGTCGCGGTCTGCCTAGCCCTCGTGCCGGAGATGGTCGCCGCGCCCCTGCGCATGCCCCTCCACCTGGCTTTCTCCTACGATGAGGAAACCGGCTGCACCGGCGTGCGGCCGATGATCGAACGACTTGCGGAAAATCCGGTGCGGCCCCTGGGCTGCTTTGTGGGCGAGCCAACGTCGATGAACGTGGTTGTGGGCCACAAGGCGAAACATGCGGTGCGCGCCAGCCTGCGCGGCAAGACCTGCCATTCCGCGCTCGCTCCGCTGGGCGTCAATGCGGTGGAATATGCCGCCGATCTCATCGTGCTGATGCGTGAGACCGCGCGCGACCTAGCCGCCCATGGCCCGCACGATTCCTTTTATGAAATTCCCTACACCACGGGCCTCACCAGCGTGGCCCATGGCGGGCGCGCGCTGAACATCGTGCCCGATCTCTGCGAACTTGAAATGGAAGTGCGGGCCATAGGATCACAGGATCCAAAAGCCATCATGGACGGGATCATCGCGCGCGCCCAGATCGAGATCGGCGCCCGCATGAGCGAAGCCGATTCCGCCTGCGGCATCGTGTTCGAAGAAATCCAGTCCTATCCCGGCCTCGAGACCGATCCGCAAGCGCCGCTCATCACCCTGACCAAGCAACTGGCGGGACGCAATGGGCACAGCAAGGTGGCCTATGGAACGGAGGCTGGACTGTTCACCTCCATGGCGGGCATACCGGCGGTGGTCGTTGGCCCCGGCTCCATCGAACAGGCGCACAAGGCCGATGAATTCATCGCCATCAGCGAACTGGTCGCCTGCGGCCAATTCCTGACCCGGCTCATCGCCCACTGCGCGGGCGCGCAAGGCCGCCCTTGACGCCAAAGCCCTGACCGGCGACAGAACGCCTGTGACCAGCTTCCTCATCGCCCATCTTTCCGACGCCCATATCGGACCGCTGCCGGAGCCGCGTGCGCGCGAGCTCATCGGCAAGCGACTGACCGGCTATATCAACTGGAAGCGCCGCGACCGCATCCACGACATGGACGTGCTGGCCCGACTGGTGGCGGACATGCGCGCCCACAAGCCTGACCACATCATGATGACAGGTGATGTGCTGAACATCGGCCTGCCCGCCGAGTTTCCGCTGGCCGCCGCGTGGCTGCGGACCCTCGGCGATCCCCATGACGTGAGCTTCGTGCCGGGCAATCACGACGCCTATGTGCGCAGCGCCATGCCCTATCTGATGCGCACCTTCGCCCCCTGGACCTCGCCCGATGGCGGGCACGAGACGACCTATCCCTATCTGCGGGTGCGCGGAAACATCGCTTTCATCGGCCTCTCCTCGGGAGTGCCAACGCCCTTCTTCATCGCCTCGGGCAAGCTGGGCAGTCCCCAGCGCCGCGCCTTCAAGGCCATGCTCATCGAGACGAAGGCGCGCGGCCTAATGCGGGTGGTTATGATCCATCATCCGCCCTTTCGCACGGGCGCCAGCGCCGGGCGCGGCCTGTCGGATGTGGGCGCCTTCGAGCGGATCATCTCGCGACACGGCGCGGAGCTGATCGTCCACGGCCACAACCACCGTGCCTCCCTCACCCATCTGCCGACGCCGCAGGGGCGCGCGCCCGTGGTGGGGGTGGCCTCCGCCTCCGCCGTGCCCGGCACGCCCCGCCACAGGGCGGCCTATCACCTGTTCAAGGTGACGCAGGGCGGCGAGGCGGGCTGGCGCATCGAGGCCCATGCGCGGGGCCTGCTGCCCGGCACCCGCGAGATCGGGGATCTCGGCCCGGTGAACCTCGCCTGGCCGGGGCTCGCCTGATCCCTATTTCACAACCTGGATCAGGGTCGAAAGCTGCTCCTTGGTGAGGGGCGCGGCGAGGAACTTCTGCCGCACGGCGCCCTCCATGAGCTTGTCGAGGCCGGTGATCGTGTCAAAGTCGCGCGCGGCCTTGGGCTGGAAATCGAAAGCCGCCTTGCGCGCGAATTCCACGGGCACATTGATATTGGCCGCCCACATCTCGATAGCTTTCGGATCGGAATACATCCAGTCCAGCGTTTCCCGATAGGCCTTCACATAGCGGGCCAGAGCCTCCTTGCGCTCGGTCATCACCTTGAGGCTGGCGATGTCCACCCGCACGGTCTGGTCGCGCAGCACGGGCGCGTCATTGCCGGTGGCGACGATGCGGATCTTGCCCTCGGCGATCTCCTTGAGACCGAAAGGCGGCGCCGCCCAGCCCAGATCGATCTGGCCGGACATGACCTGCGTGAAGGTGCTTGCCTGATCGCCTGCGGCGAGCAGCTTCATTTTGCCCCCCGTTTCCTCGGCCAGCGCCACCGCGACCGTGTTGCTGCTGGAGCCATTGGAGGAGAAGCCCAGAACGGTCTTCTCCGTGGCGTCCTTCAAGCTCTTGAGGGCGGAATCCGCCCGCGCATACCAGTAGAGGTCGCCCGCGCCCGTGAAATTCGCGCCGAAGATGCGCACCGGCGCGCCCTTGGCGAAGGCGCCCATCACCCCCGTGGTCCCCACGCCGACGCTCAGGTCCGCCGAGCCGGAGATTACCGCCTGAAGCGATTCGCCCGCGCCCGCCGTGGCGTAATATTCGACGTTGACGCCGTGCTTCTTGAAAATGCCCGCCTGCTGGCCAAGGCGCGGCGCCTCCGTGGCCCAAAGGCCGAAGCCGCCGATGGCGATGCGGAAGGTGTCGAGATTTTGCTGGGCCAGGGAGCCCGCCGAACAGGCGAGGAGACCGATTGCGCCCGCGAGCGCGCCGTAAATGGCTTTCATGAGATCCTCCCGAACGCCGGTTTCAGAACCGGTCATGGAGGAATGATGCAACAGAGCGGCGAGGTTGGGAAGCCTTGAGGCGCGAGGATATTCGAGCTTGAACTTGACAAGCGACAAGGACGCCCAACCGGGCGCCCTCGCCGGGCTTTGGGGGTTTGCGGCCTCGGGTCAGAGGTCGGCGATTCCCGCGGCTTCCGCATGGGCCATGGCGAGGAGATGCGCGAGAAGGGAAAGGTCCACCCTCTTCGCCATCATCACGAGCTCGCCACTGATCTCGGCGATATAGGCGGCGGTTTCCTTCTGCGATGGGCCAGCGCCTACTGCGAAGGATTTTTCTTCAAAAACTGCTGATTGAACGCTTACGCTACGACGCGGGTTTGGATTCTTTCCAACCACCCCCATCAGATCCCCCAATCCCTAAGTAGAAGATTTTCTTATACTAGGACGTAGACTCATTATCGCGTAGCCATATGCGAACGGCCACGAGCTTCAGGGCGGCGAGAAAACTCTCGGCGGTTTTGTCGTAGCGCGTGGCGATGCGCCTGTAGTGCTTGATCTTGTTGAAGAACCGCTCGACACGGTTGCGC
>CANGTC010000121.1 GCA_947456505.1 Beijerinckiaceae bacterium | reverse complement strand
GCGGCCCATGTGACCAAGCTGCGCCTGCTCGACAGCCGCATCGTCGTCAACGCCATGGAGCCGCGCGCGTGCCTTGCCGAATATGACGCTGCCGACGAGCGCTTCACCCTCCATGCGCCCACGCAGGGCGTGAATGGCTCGCAGGCCAATGTGGCCGAGATGATGAAGATCCCTCTGGAGAAGATCCGCTTTGTCTCCATCAATGTGGGCGGCTCCTTCGGTCTCAAGGGCTCCATGTTCCCTGAATATCTTTGCGCCCTGCATGGCGCGCGCGCGCTCGGCCGTCCCGTGAAGTGGAACGACACGCGCTCCGGCTCCTTCCTCTCCGACCATCACGGCCGCGCGCAGGAATTCGATTGCGAGCTGGCGCTGGACAAGGACGGTCATTTTCTCGCCGTGCGCTGCAACGGCTTCGGTGATCTCGGCGCCTATATGACGCCCATCGGCCCGCTCTTCGCCTCCTTCAACATCGTGAAACATGTGAACGGGACCTACCTGACCCCGCTCATCGAGGTGAACACGCGCTGCGTCATCACCAACACGGTGCCGGTCACCGCCTATCGCGGCGCGGGCCGTCCCGAGGGCAACTATTATATGGAGCGGTTGATCGACACCGCCGCGCGCGAGATGGGCATCGACCCCGTGGAGATGCGCCGCCGCAATCATATCAAGCCCGACCAGATTCCCTACAAGGCGCCTTCGGGCTCCACCTATGATTCCGGCAACTTCCCCGCGATCCTCGACCGCGCGCTGGACCTGGCGGATTGGAAGGGCTTCGAGGCCCGCAAGGCTGAAAGCGCCAGGCGCGGCAAGATTCGCGGACGGGGCCTTGGCCAGTTCCTTGAAGCCACCGCGCCTGCCATGGGCGAGTTGGGCAAGATCACCTTTGACGATGATGGCGGGGTGACCCTGTTCACCGGCTCCCACGATCACGGTCAGGGCCATTGGACGACCTTTGCGCAGGTGCTCTCCACCCAGCTGGGCATTCCCTTCGAGAGCATCCGCCTGATGCAGACCGATACGGATCTTCTGCGCATGGGTTCGGGCACGGGCGGCTCCAAGTCGCTGATGTGCAGCGGCACGGCCATTGTGGAAGCAAGCGAGTTGGTCATCGAAAAAGGTCGAATCATCGCCTCCCATCTGCTTGAGGCGGGCCTTCCTGACATCGTTTTCGAAGGCGGCGCCTTCAGCGTGGCTGGCACAGACCGCAAGCTCACGGTGATGGAGATCGCCGCGAAGCTGCGCGCAGGCGTAGCGCTGCCGGACGACGCGCCCAAGAGCCTCGATGTCGATCACAAGTCGAGCGCCAAGCCCGCCACTTTCCCCAATGGCTGCCATGTCTGCGAGGTCGAGATCGATCCGGAGACCGGCGTGACGGAAATCGTCCGCTATTTCATGGTTGGCGATTTCGGAACGGTGGTGAATCCCATCATCGTCCGCGGTCAGGTTATCGGCGGCGTGATGCAGGGCATCGGCCAATGCCTCATGGAGCATACGGTCTATGATGCGGATGGCCAGCTCGCCTCGGGCTCCTTCATGGATTACGCCATGCCGCGCGCCGATGACGCGCCCATGTTCCATCAGGAGTTCATGTCCTTCCCGGCGACCACAAATCCGCTGGGCGTGAAGGGCTGCGGCGAGGCGGGCTGCGCGGGTTCGCTCACCTCCATCATGAACGCGATCTGCGATGCGTTGGCGCCCTATGGCGTCAAACATATCGATATGCCCGCCACGCCGCTTTCGGTCTGGGAGGCGATCCAGAAGGGCAAGGCGGCCAAGGCCGCCTGACGCGCTCATCAATTTCTGTTGACCCGCGCCCCCGTTGACCTGCGGGGGCGCGGCCCCCATCTTGACGCTTGGCCCGTCGGTGCGGGCCGGGTCCGGGCCCCTCTGGCCGCCGAGGCGTCGGCAGGCGATGTCGGACCCTCCGTTTGCAAGCGCTGACGCAGCGCAATGCAGCTGGGGGCTTTATGTCGCGTGAGGGCGCGCCTCCAGCCGGAGGCATTCATCATGACCCAATGGCTGCTTGACCCTCAGATCTGGGCGAGCCTTTTGACGCTGACGATTCTTGAGATCGTTCTGGGCATCGACAATCTCATCTTCATCTCCATCGTCGCCGGGCGGTTGCCGGGGCATTTGCAGGCCCGCGCCCGCACGGTGGGGCTGTCGCTCGCCCTGTTCATGCGCCTTGTGCTGTTGGCCTCCATCTCCTGGCTGGTGGGAATGACCGCCACGATCTTCTCCGTTGGCGGCCATGACTTCTCCTGGCGCGACTTGATCCTGGCGGGGGGCGGTCTCTTTCTGCTCTACAAGGGCACCAGGGAGATCCATGAGCAGATCGAAGGCGAGGAGGAGGGCGCGCCGGGCGCCGCGCCGGCAAAGGTCAGCTTCGCCAGCGTCATCGGTCAGATCATCATGCTGGACATCGTCTTCTCGCTGGACAGCGTGATCACGGCAGTGGGTATGGCGGACAATCTCTGGGTCATGTCGACGGCGGTGCTCGTGGCGGTGGTGATCATGCTCTTCGCTTCGGGCGCGGTGGCGAATTTCGTCAATCGCCACCCCACAGTGAAGATGCTGGCTCTCGCCTTCCTGTTGCTGATTGGCATGGTCCTGGTGGCCGACGGCATGGGCTTCCATGTGCCGAAGGGTTTCATCTATGCGGCCATGGGCTTCTCGGTGGCGGTGGAGTCGCTGAATTTGCTGGCGCGCAGGAAAAAACAGCGGAACGCCTGATCCTGGGCCGGGGCGCGGCAACCCGTTGCTCCGGCAGCCTGAGCCGTATAAGCGTGATTTCACGACAGGCGCAGCAGGGAGAAACGCCATGGGACAGAAGACCATCGATGGAACCGTGGCGGACGCCTATCTGGCATTGCTGGCGGATCGCGGCGTTGATTATCTCTTCGCCAACGCGGGTACGGATTTCGCGCCCCTGATCGAGGCCTATTCCAAGGCTGAGGCCAATGGGACCAGGGTTCCCAAGCCCGTCACCGTGCCCCATGAGAACGTCGCTGTGTCCATGGCCATGGGCTACTATCTCAAAACCGGCAAGCCGCAGCTTGTGATGGTGCATGTGAATGTCGGCACCGCCAATGCGGTCTGCGGCGTCATGAACGCGTGGCGCGGCAATATCCCTGTGCTGTTCAGCGCGGGCCGCACCCCCTTCGCCGAGGAGAGCGGCGAACTGGGCCAACGCTCCGGCGAGATTCACTGGCCGCAGGAAATGCGTGATCAGGGCGCCATGGTGCGCGAATTCGTGAAATGGGACTATCAGCTTCCCAATGGCCACGTGCTGGAAAACACAGTCGATCGCGCCCTCAATCTGGCCATGAGCGAGCCCAAGGGCCCGATCTACCTGACCCTGCCGCGCGAAGTGCTGGCGTCCTCCGCCCCCAATTTCACCTACCAGTCGCCCTCGCGCCACAGCCACGCGGCGCCGCCCTATCCCGACACCCGCGCCATCGACGAGGCGGCGGAGATGATCGCCCGGGCCGAGCGTCCGCTCATCATCACCTCAAGCGCCGGGCGCGACGAGGCGGATGTGGCCAAGCTCGCCGCGCTGGCGGAGGCTTTCGCCATCCCAGTCACCCAGCGCAAGCCCCGCTATCTGGCCCTGCCCACCGACCACCCCATGCATCTGGGCTTCAATCCCGACGCCTATGTGAAGGACGCGGACTGCATCATCGTCATCGAATGCGATGTGCCGTGGATTCCCTCCAAGCGCGGGCCAAAGGCGGACGCCAAGATCATCCATATGGGCGTCGATCCGCTCTTCTCCCAATATCCCATGCGCAGCTTCCCCTGCGATCTCGCCATCAGCGGCGTGATTG
Source organism: Beijerinckiaceae bacterium (assembly GCA_947456505.1). Classification (GTDB taxonomy): domain Bacteria; phylum Pseudomonadota; class Alphaproteobacteria; order Rhizobiales; family Beijerinckiaceae; genus Terripilifer. Next base: position 8,394 of record CANGTC010000121.1, on the reverse strand, counting down.
GCGCCACCCTGCCTGCGCTGACCGAGGCGCTGGCGACACGCTATGCCCAGGCTCATGACCGCGTGGAGGCCCGCCGCGCCCGCCTGGCTGGCGAACGCGCCGCCCAGCGCGAGCAATGGGCCGCCATGATCACCCGCGCCCGCGACGCCAAGCCCATGTCGCCGGCCTGGATCACCCATTGCCTCGATCAGGCGAAGGGCGAGGACGCCATCGTCATCAAGGAATCGCCGATCACCTTCGAGCATATGCGCTTCACCAAGCCCGGAACCATGTTCTCCATCGGCGCCGCTGGCGGTCTTGGCTGGGGTCTGGGCACAGCGCTCGGCGTGAAGGCTGCGGTGGGCGACAAGCTGGTGATCTGCACGGTGGGCGATGGCGCCTATATGTTCGGAAATCCCATTCCCGCCCATTATGTCTCCGCCGCCGAGAACCTACCCATGCTGACGGTGGTGTTCAACAACCAGATGTGGGGCGCGGTGAAGCGCAACACCCATGAGGTCTATCCCGACGGCTATGCGTCAAAGAGCAATCGCGAGGCGCTGACCTATTTCGATCCGCAGTTGCAGTTCAACAAGGCGGTCGAGGTGGCCGGCGGCTATGGCGAGACGGTCGAGGATCCCGCCGACATGCCCAAGGCCATCGAGCGGGCTCTCAAGGCCGTGCAGGTGGAGGGGCGCCAGGCCCTGCTCAACGTCATCTGTCGTGGGGTCTGAGGAAACGCAGGCGACATGGAAACGCCGGGAACAGGCGAGCGGGAAACGCCCAGACAATTGACCCATCGTGAGACGATGTGGATCGTTGCTGGCGTTTTACTGCCGGTGTTCATGGGCTCCATGGACCAGACCGTGGTGTCCAGCGCCCTTCCGACCATCGGCGTGTCTCTGGGCGCGGCCTCCCATCTGTCCTGGGTGGTGGCCGCGAACCTTCTCACCGCCACCGCCATGACGCCGCTTTATGGCAAGATCAGCGACATCTATGGTCGCCGCCTGTCGTTGACCGTCGGGATCTGGTTGTTTTTGCTGGGCGCGCTGATCGGCGCGCTCGCGGTCAATCTGCCCATGCTGATCATCGGGCGCGCCATTCAGGGGCTGGGAAGCGGCGGGCTCGTCTCCATCCCCATGACGATCCTGGGCGATCTTGTCGCCCCCAAGCAGCGGGCGCGTTACTACACCTATTTTTCGATGACCTATATCACCTCGGGCATGGTGGGGCCGATCTATGGCGGCTACATCGCCCAGCATTTCCATTGGTCTTTCATCTTCTGGTCTGTCGTGCCGCTGGCTGTCGGCTCATTGCTGATCACCAACCGGTTGCTCCGTCGACTGCCGCGCTATGATCGTAAACACAAACTGGATCTGTGGGGCGCGGCGCTCATCGTGCTCGCCAGTTCCAGTTGCATGTTCGTGTTGAACGCGGGCGGCCATGGCTATGCCTGGGGCTCGCCGGAAATCATGGGCCTCGCCCTCGCCTCCGGCCTCCTGTGGTGGGGCTTTGTCTGGCGACTGAAGACCGCGCCCGAACCGCTCGTGCCGCTCAATCTGTTCAGCAACCCCATCGTTCGCTGGGCCAATCTGTCCAACGCCATCGGCTGGGCCTCGGTGATGGGGCTGAACATCTATTTGCCCATGTTTCTGCAATCGGTGCATGGGCTTTCGCCCTCGTCTTCGGGCCTGCATCTGATGGGGCTCATGGTGGCGGTGAATGGCAGCGCCTTGATCAGCGCGCAGATCACAGCGCGCATCACCCATTACAAATATCCGCCCATAGCGAGTCTTTTCGTGTGCATCTGCGCCTGTCTTTACCTCGCGCTCCATGCTGACCGCATCAGCATGCTGGAGTTCGAGATCGTGATGGTTCTGATCGGCGTGGGCTTCGGTCCTGTGGCGCCCATGACCACGGTGGCCATGCAGAACGCGGTGCAATTGCACCAGATGGGCATCGCCGTCGCCGCTGTATCCTTCGGCCGTAGCCTGATCGCGACAGGTTTGATCGCGGTCTATGGCGTGATCGTGCTAGGCGACTTCCAGGGTGTGGACCTGCGCAGCGCGGGGACAGTGGTGGCGAATCTGTTTGGCGACAAGGTGGAAGCGGCGGCGAATTTCCGCACGATCTTCCTCATGACGACGGCGGGTTTCGCCTGTTCCTTTGGCGCGCTGGTGATGATGGAGGAAAAGCCGCTGCTGACGGAGCGAAGGTGAGGGGTCCCCTCACAACCTCAGCAACTTCGCCGCATTCCCATAGAAAATCGCCTCGCGCGTCTCCGCATCCAGATCCATCGCCGCGATGCCGTTATAGGTCTTGGCGATGGGCCCAAGCGGGGCGTCGGTGGCGAAGACGATCTTGCTGGAGCCGAAGAAGTCGAGGCCGCATTTGACGCCGTTGGTGGCGCCGAACATGGCGGTGTCGCCGTAGAACTTCTTGAAATAGTCCATGTGCGGCAGCTTCAGAGACGGCAGGACCTGCGAATAGTCTTCATCCGAGGTGCGTGCGCCCAGCACTTCAAGGCCCGGCCCCACGCGCCCGTCGAAGAAGGGCACCATGCCGCCACAGTGATGGGTGATGATTTCGAGATCAGGATGGCGATCAAACAGTCCGTCGAAGACGAGGCGCGTCATGGCCACCGAGGTGTCATAGGGCCAGCCGTAGCACCACCACATTTCGAAGCGGGACTTCTTTTCGCTGGCGTAATCGCTCACATTGGCCTGGCGGCTGGGATGCATCCAGATCGGGCGCTTCCATTGCGCCATGGCGGCGAAGAAGGGACGGAAGCGCTCCTCGTCAAGCGGATGGCCCGCCACATGATTGTAGATCAGCACGCCCTTGGCGCCGAGTTGATGGATGGCCCGGTCCGCCTCCTTGATCGCGCTCTCCACATCGTCGAGATAGACGGAGGCGGCGAAGCCCACGAAACGATCAGGATATTTCGTGCAGAGTTCGGCCAGTTCGTCATTGGCGATGCGCGCCAGCTCGCAGCCCGTGTCGGCGGGGCCGATCTCTTCCAGCGAGGGGTTCGGCAAGCTGATCAGCTGGCGATAATCGGGCACCGTGTCCATGTCGCGGAAGCGCACATCAAGATCGGACAAGGGCTTCACCGCCAGCAGGCGGTTGACGATATTGCCGAGCGTAGGCGCCAGCGCCACCATGCGGTCGAGGAAACTGCGGGGCGCAAGATGGGTGTAGATGTCGATGATCATGGAGCTGTCCGTTGTCGGGAGCTGGGGCTTGAAAGGTCAAGCGTCATGCGAGCAAACTAGGCGCCGGGGCAGGGGGAGTCAAACAGGGCTTCCCGTGTGAACCAGCCGCTCTCAGGGCGCGTATGGTGATGTGGAGAGGTATTTGGCGGGAGAATGAATCATGGACCGTCGTTCGTTCCTGGGGGCGGGTTTGGGGCTCGTCGCGGGGCCTGCTCTGGCGCAGGCGCCGGCGATCAGCGGGCGCACCTGCTATTCCATGTCTTTCGATGGCCTCGACAAGGGTGAAATCAAGCTCAGCGACTTCGCCGGCAAGCCGATCATGGTGGTCAACACCGCCTCGCTCTGTGGCTTTGTGGGCCAATACGCCGGGCTGCAAAAGCTCTGGGAGCGGTTTTCGCCCATGGGCTTGATGATCATCGCGGTTCCCTCCAACGATTTCGGCGGCCAGGAGCCTGGAGGCTCTGAGGAGATCCACCACGCGACCGAGGGCTATGGGGTGCGCTTCCCCATCGCCGCCAAGGCCAAGGTGCTGGGGCCGGACGCCCATCCCTTCTACCGTTGGGCCGCGCTGGAGCGCCCGCGCGATCTGCCCCGCTGGAATTTCCACAAATATCTCGTGGGCAAGGACGGCCGCATCGCCGATGTCTTCAGCACGATCACCGATCCCATCAGCCCGACGGTAGTGCGCGCGGTGGAAAAGGAGTTCCGCTCCTCATCCTCGGCAGGATAGGTGATCGCCCGCTCTGATCCAGATCAGCGACGGGCGGCCGCCGGGCGGTTAAGGTGGCCCCGTCATGCCTCAGTCCCGACCCTGCGAAGCAGATCAGCAAGCCACCATCGCCTTCCTGCGCGGGCTTGAGCCCTGTAGGCAGATCACCACCCATGCCTCCCATGTGTTTCTTTATCCAGCACGCGTATTCAAACTGAAGCGTGCGCTGCGTTACGACTACCTCGACTTCTCCACACCCGAAAAACGCATCGCCGATTGCGAGCGCGAACTGGCGATCAACCGCCGCTTCACGCCAAATCTCTATCTTGGCCTTCGCCGCATCACCCGGACCGCCGATGGCCACCTGGAGCTGGATGGTGCGGGCGAGACGGTGGACGGGGTGGTGGAGATGCGGCGCTTCCGAGATGAGGACCTGTTTTCCCGTATGGTTGAGGACGGACGCGCCACGCCGAAGCTCCTCACGCGTCTCGCGCTGGTGATCGCCGCCTCCCATGAGAAGGCGCAGGTGGCGACCGAGGGCGGCGCGGAGGCCTTCAGCCGCGTGCTCGTCCTGAACGAGGCGGCCTTGCGTGCGAATGCGCCGGTGGATTTGGATCGCATCGAAGCGCTTTGCGCGAAGCTGCGCGCGCTTCTTGATCGCCATGCCGCCTTGCTGGACGCGCGCCGCGCACGCGGCTGCGTGCGCCGCTGTCATGGGGATCTGACCCTGCGCAATATCTGCCTCTTCGAAGGCGAGCCCGCCCTTTTCGATGCTCTGGAATTCGATGAGAGACTGGCCACCATCGATGTGCTCTATGATCTGGCCTTTCCGCTCATGGATCTCTGGCGGCTGGGTGCGCGCGATCTCGCCAATCTCCTCTTCAATCGCTACCTCGACGTCCGCCACGAGGCCGATGGCCTGCCGCTGCTGCCCCTGTTCATGGCGACCCGGGCCGTGGTGCGCGCCCATGTGACGGCGGCGCTGGCTCAGGAGGCGCCGGAGCGTCTGGCCGAGGCGCAGGACTACTTCGCTCTGGCCGAGGCCCTGCTGGAGCCCCGCCAGCCCCCGCTGGTGGCTCTGGGCGGCTTCAGCGGTTCGGGCAAGTCGACGGTCTCCGCCCGCCTCGCCAGCGCGCTGGGGCCAGCGCCGGGCGCGCGCATCCACGCCACCGACCGCATCCGCAAGGCCCTGCATGGGGTGGCTGCGACCGACAAGCTGCCGCCCGAGGCCTATACGCCTGAGGTCTCAGCTCGTGTCTATGCGCGGGAGCGCAAGGCCTGCGCCGCCACCCTGCGCGTTGGCCATGGCTGCATCGCGGAGGCCGTCTTCGACCGGGCGGAGGACCGCGCCGCCATCGAGGCTGTCGCGCTGGCGACGGGCGCGCCCTTCGCAGGGTTCTGGCTGGACGCGCCGGTGGAGGTGCTGGCGCAACGCATCGCAAGACGCCGGGATGACGCCTCTGACGCGGATGAGGCGGTGATGCGCGCGCAGGTTGCAAGGGGCCATGAGGGCGTGGGGTGGACGAGGCTCGACGCGGCGCAGGGGGTTGAGGCCCTGGTTGGGCAGGTTGTCTGCAGGACTGAACTCATAGCACCCAAATAAACAGCCAAATACACCCAAATCGGCGCCCACCCCTCCCGCTTTGCTTTCCGCCCCGCTGACCTATCTCAGATGCAACGCCAGCAGAGGGGTCGCCCATGGTTCGCCGCATCATTCCGCTTCTGATCGCCATGGTCTACGCACCGGGAGCTTGGGCGCAGAAGCTCGAATCCTCGCCCGGCCGGCGCATCGCCGAGCGCGATTGCGTCTCCTGTCATGCGGTCAAGCCCGGCGAGGTGGGGCCGAGCCCCGTGCAGGCGGCGCCGCCGTTTCAGCTTGTGGCGCGCATGCCCTCCACGACCGAGCTCGCCCTGCGGGTCTTCCTGCGCACCAGCCATGCGGACATGCCCAACCTCCAGTTCACCGAACAGGAGACCGATGATCTCGTCGCGTATATCGTTTCGCTGTCTCCTCCGGGGAAGTAGCGCCCCGGGAGGTCACAAGCCGCCCCGCCTGTGCTAGACAGGGCCGCGTCGGCGCAGACCGGCGAGTGGGGAAACATCTGTGACCATCAAGCTAGAAGCCCGCGACATCGGGCTCTCCTATTTCCAGCCGCGCAGCAATACGCGTCTTGTGGCGCTGGAGGCGGTCAACCTGACGATTCAAGAGGGCGAATTCGTCTCCGTCGTCGGCCCCTCCGGCTGCGGCAAGACCACCTTTCTGTCCATCGTGGATGGCCTGCTGCGCCCAACGTCTGGCGAGATCATCGTGGATGGGCGTCTTGTGACCACGCCCGGCCCTGACCGCGCCGTGGTTTTTCAGGATGCGTCCCTGTTGCCCTGGCGCACGGTGCTCGGCAATGTCTCCTATGGGCTTGAATGCCAGCGCCGCACCGGCGCCGAGGCGCGCGAGCGGGCTCTCCATTTTATCGACATGGTGGGCCTGCGTGGCTTCGAGCAGCATTACCCCCACGAACTTTCCGGCGGCATGCAGCAGCGCGTCAATCTGGCCCGCGCGCTGGTCATGGACCCGCAGCTCCTGCTCATGGACGAGCCCTTCGCAGCCCTTGACGCGCAAACGCGCGAGGCCATGCAGGAGGAGTTGATGGAGATCACCCTCAAGGCCAAGAAGACCGTGCTGTTCATCACCCACCAGATCGATGAGGCGGTCTATCTCTCCGACCGCGTCATCGTCTTCTCAGGCCGCCCGGGCCGGGTGAAAGCTGATGTGCGCGTCGCCATCGAGCGGCCGCGCAAGCTGCGCCTCAAGCGCGACCCGCGTTTTCATGCGCTGGAGGACGAGGTCTGGTCCCTCGTCCATGATGAGGCGGCGCCAGCGCTGACTTAACCCTTCAGCACAACCAGTCCATCCAGCGCCAGCGCGCCTGAGGGCAGGGCGGTCAGCGGGTTGACGTCGATGCTCTCCAACCGCTCGCCCAGATCCTGCGCGAGATGAGACAGGCCCACGAGCGCGCTCACCACCGCCGCGCGGTCAAGCTTCGCCCCGCCGCGATAGCCATCGAGCAGACGGCCCGCCATGGTGCGGTCGATCATCTCGGCGGCCTGCGTCTCGCTCAGGGGCACAGGGCCGAAGGCCACGTCCTTCACCAGCTCCAGCAGAACGCCGCCCGTGCCGAACATGGTCACGAGCCCCACTTCGGGATCACGATGCACGCCCAGCAACAGCTCCGTCCCGCCGCTCACCTGTTGAACAACCAGCACCCCGCCAAAATGCGCGCCGGGTTTCGTGGCCGCGAGCGAGGCTGAGATGCGCGCGAAGCCTTCGCGCACCTTCTGCCCATTGCGTAAGCCGATCAGCACCCCGCCCACATCGGACTTGTGCTGCACATCGTCGGAAACGAGTTTCAGCACGACGGGATAGCCGATGGCGTCAGCCGCTTTCGCAGCGGCTTCCGCGTCGCCTGCGAAGGCCTCGCCCGGGGAGCCCACCCCATAGGCGCCAAGCAATTGCTTGGAGGCCACCTCGCCCATGACCCTGCGCCCGTCAGCGGTCGGTGTGGCCTGCGCGAGAAGCGCCGTCGCCGCATCGCGCAGTTGCTGCGGCGCGCGGGGCGCCGGCGCGCTCTTCGCCATGGCGCCATAGCGGCCCACATGGGCGGCGGCCTTCAGGGCCTTGTCGACCTCGTGCAGGACAGGCAGATGGGGGAACTCTTCGCGAAAGGCGCGGGTGAAGTCGCTGTACATGTAGGAGGCCATGGAGACCACCGCGACGGGCTTGTGCGCGCCCTCCACCACCATGCGGTCCACCTCGCGCAGATTGCCCGCCTTGGCGTTCTGCCCCTCTTTCAGCGGCAGTTCTTCCTGCACCAGAAGCTGGTCGATGTTGGGATCGTCCAGCATGATGTCGATGCATTTGAAATAGACCTCCGCGCTCGACAGGGCCGCGAAGCCCGCGTCCAGCGGATTGCCCAGGGAGGTGCCCACGCCCAGCAGTTCCTTCATCCGCGCCAGCGTATCCTGCGTCAGTTGCGGGAAGGAGACATCGTTGCGCTCAGCCCCCTCCAGCAAAAGCCCCTTCAAGCCACCGGAGAAGGTGATGGCGCCCAGACGCGAGCCCGCCGGAATCTGCGCATGGGTCAGATAGTCGGCGCATTCCACCATCTCGTCGATGGTGGAGACGCGCAGCACGCCAAGCGGCTTCGTCACCGCATCGAAACAGGCCAGCGAGCCCGCCAGGGATCCCGTATGGGCGAGGGCGGCCGCGCGGCTCGCCTCCGAGCCGCCGATCTTCATGGCGACGATGGGTTTGCGCGCGGCGAAGGCTTGAGCGCAGGCGGAGAGGAAATCATCGGCGTCGCGGATCGCCTCGATGAAGCAGCAGATGACCTTCACATGCTCCTGCGCCACCATGTAGCGGATGTAATCGGCGGTGGTGAGGCCCACTTCGTTGCCATTGGTGATGGCGTAGGCGGGCGTCATGCCCCGGCTCTT
>CANGTC010000120.1 GCA_947456505.1 Beijerinckiaceae bacterium | reverse complement strand
GCGCCATCGCCAGCGTTGTGGGCGCGCGCTGGCGCCGTCGGGGCCTCCATTGCGCCTGACTTCTCGATGTTCTTGTCGTTCATGCTCTACCTCCAATTGATCAGAAAGTAGCGCTCAACGATGTCTCAGAAAACCGTGCTCCAGCCCAACAAGAATCGGCAGGCATTTCTCGAATCTTGTGAACCGGACGCAAGAAACAAAGATAGGATGCAGCCCACCGTCGCACTGGGGTTGCTAAACCCGCCTCGCTAAACCCAGCGCCTGCGCTCATAGCATTTGCGCTGCGCTGTCCGGGATGTCCGGAATTTCCCGGATTTTCAAACCTTCCGTAGCCTTTGGCCATAACAACCGTTTGTGTTTTCACTTGTTATTGACAATGAAAGGCGGCCTGCTTAGCGTCGAGGCTATGGAAGTGCGGTTCGAGGTCCTATTGAATTCTACATCATTGGTTGGGAGGAGCGTGCGGTAACAGCCTTTTGTAACGGTCAGGTTGCTAGCGCCTTCTTTTGGCAAGTTATAGAATCAGTAATGACGACGAATAGTATATCGCGGCCAACCATTGATCATCGGGAGGAATACATGCGTGACGGCAGACTCACTTTCTTTAAGCGCAGCGTCCTTGGACTCGCGCTTACTTGTTCCGTTTTCGTAGCAGGTCAGGTGAGCGCGCAGGAGCCATCTAACTTTGTGATGAAACTGAGCACTGCTACTCTGAACGACGTCCAGCACGAATGGCTGAAGCGGTACGCATCAGCGGTTGAGCAAAAAACCAACGGTCGGATCAAGACGGAAGTCTACCCTGCCAGCCAACTGGGGGCGATCCCTCGACAGATCGAAGGCACCCAACTGGGATCAATCCAGGTCTGGATGGGTCCTCCCGAATTTCTGGTTGGCGTCGATAAGCGCTTCGAATTGCTCGGCGTTTCCGGTCTCATTCCCAATGAGAACGCCGCGATAGAATTAATGCGCGACGAGAAATTCTCAAACGAATTCACAAATATCGGTGATCGCAAGGGATTGACTGGTCTGGGGTTGGTCTACTCTGGACCAATGACCTTCGTGATGCGCGCCCCGGTGCGCAAACTCGATGATCTCAAAGGCAAGAAGATCCGGGTCTTTGCTTCGCCGTTCCAGACTGAGCCGGTAGCCAAACTTGGCGCAACTGGCGTGCCCATGACGCTCGGTGATGTTTTGCCTGCGATCCAGCAGGGGACCATTGATGGCGCAATGAGTTCCGCAGGCGTATTCACAGCATTGCAGTACTACGACGCCGCAAAATATTTAACGGAGAGCGACCACGCCTATGTCTATGGAATGGCGGTCGTAAGCAAGCGTTGGCTGTCCACTCTTCCGCCTGATCTGCAAAAGCTGGTCCTGACGACAGGCCGCGAAGTTGCGGAAGAAATCATTCCATGGTCCAAACAATTCGTCGCCGATCAACGCAAGACCTGGGTCGCCAAGGGCGGAGAGTTTATCTATTTCTCACCCGCAGACATGGCGGAGGTGATCAAGCTCACCGCTCCTGTCGCACAGACCATCGTGCAGGCGAACCCCGAGATGAAGCCCATTTGGGATCTGATGACCGCAGCGATGAAGAACCTAAAGTGAAGCCTGTCGCCTGCGTCTTTTCTGCTTGATGAGGCGGGCGGGGGCGACCTCAGCGAGGCCGCCGCCGTCCACTTCAAGGATTGACCGATGAAGACTTTTACAGATTTGATACGCGGGCTGATCACTTTTCTGCTTGTGGTCGCTGTTGTGTTCAATTGCGCCAATATCGTAGGGCGTTATGTGTTTTTACATCCATTCGTGTCCGCCGAAGAAATCATACTCTTTTTGCTCGTCGGCGTCGTGTTCCTGGGCAATAGCATTGTCGCCTTCGAGGGGCGACAGTTGCGCATGGATGTCTTCCTTATCATGTTGCCGCCCAAAGCTCGCTTCGGGCTTGAAACCATTGCTGAGCTCCTGGCGATTTTCATGAGCCTCACGATCATCGTAGTGGGTTGGCCGGCCATGCAGATGCTCATCGAATTTGACCAGCGAAGCCAGGCTGCGGACATTCCCCTTGCAATCCCCCAGGCCCTGATTCCATTAGGTCTTGGGTTGACCTCCGTGCTTTTGTGCGTGCGGATTTTCCGCCGTTTGCGTGCGCGTGAATGGGAGGCTGAGTCTATGCTGCGCGATGGCCTTCATTGAGCAGTTTATGTTTCTGACACGCGCTGTCTGGAGCCCTATGTGATGTTGGCTGTAACTATCTATTTCATCGTCCCCATGGTCCTTTTGGTCCTTGGCATTCCTATTTATCTTAATCTGCTCCTGACATCGCTGTTGGCGATCTTGTTCGTCGCCAATGTTCCCTTGACCTCTATTCAAACGAATCTGTTTGGTAGCCTCGACAGCTATCCTTTGATGGCCATTCCGTTCTTTGTGCTGGCGGGAGAGATCATGGGGCGCGGCGGCATCGCACGCCGCGTGATGATTTGGGTGCAATCCCTGACCGGAGATGCCCGTGGCTCCCTTGCAGCCTCCACGATTGTTACTTCCGAGTTGTTCGGCGCCATGTCCCATACGGCTGTCGGGACTGTCGCGGCCGTTGGCCGTCTTGCCTTTCCAGTGCTTAATGAAGCGGGCTACAAGGAACGGTTCTCTATTGGCCTTATCGCGTCGTCTGGCGCAGTCGCTGTTGTCATTCCTCCTTCGATCTCCCTGATCCTCTACGGAATGTCTGCGCAACAATCCGCCATCGCTTTATTCACGGCGGGGATAATTCCAAGCCTTTTGATAGGCCTCATTGGGGTGATCTATGTAGTCGCCGTCTCAAGTCCCGATCAGGCGGCTTCAACGCAAAAAATGACATTCGCGCGGTCCTGGCTTGCAACCAAGGATGCGAGCTGGGCCCTTGGAACGCCTGTTGTGATCTTTGGGGGCATTTATGGCGGCGTCTTTTCACCGACAGAGGCTGCGGGCGTGGCCGTACTTTATTCCGTCTTCATCACCATTTTCATCTATCGCGAGATTGATTGGCGGGAACTTTGGCAGGTCTCCTTATCTTCTGCTTTTCTGGTCGCGCAAATCCTCATCATCGTGTCCGCCGCCGGCGTTTACGCCTGGTTGCTGACCACCAGCGGAATCCCTCAGCAAATCGTGAGCTACGTCAATAGCCTGCAGCTTGCACCCTGGCAGATATTGCTTGTCATCAACATTGGGCTGTTGTTCATCGGGAGCTTCCTTGAACCGCCTGCAGCCATCATTATTCTGACGCCATTGCTGCTACCGATCGCCCGCGCAGCAGGGGTGGATCCCATTCACTTCGGGATCATTATGGCGGTGAACCTGAGCATAGGTATGTACATGCCACCCTTCGGGCTCAACCTGTTTGTATCCCAAGCAATCTTCAATCTGCCCCTGTCGATGATCTATCGTGGCGTAGTTCCGTTCCTGATTCTTAATTTCGCGACGCTCATGCTGATCAGCTATGCGCCATGGTTTTCGATGGCGCTTCTGGGCTCTGGGCAACGTTGATCATAGTCACTTATGTTGAGGTTTAATTTGCAAAATAGGGATCATGGGATACAAACTCTCCCATGCAAAGAAATCGATGGGCGGAGTTAAGTCGTGAACGGTGATGTAAGTCATAAACTTCCGCCGGCTGCAGGCGTCCCCGTTTTTGATCTCGATCTTTTTTGTGATGACGTACTCAGGCATCCATACGAGGTCTACGCGCAACTACGCGCAGCAGGGCCTGTTGTCTATCTTTTGCGCCATGATTGCTATGCGTTTCCGCGGTATGCGGAGGTCCGCTTGGCGCTTGAAGATCACGAGACCTTCATTTCTGGCAAGGGCGTTGGCCTCTCTGAATTTGGTAACAAGTCGCGTCTGGGAACCCCCATAGCCAGCGATCCGCCACATCACACACTGGTGCGTGAGATCGTAGCCGATCGCCTTTCACTCCGGGCGATACGCGAAATTGCGCCGCAGATTCAGACCAAGGCGGACGAGTTGATCGCATTGACTCTAGAGCGTGGCGTTTTCGACGGTGTCGTTGATTTCTCGCGACAGTTTCCACTTCTCGTCATGGCCGATCTCATTGGATTGCCAGAGGATGGTCGCGAACACATACTCGATTGGGCGGATGCGGGGTTCAACCTGTTCGGCCCCGACAATGAGCGTATGCGCAACTCGATGACGCGTTTTCCTGAAGTCGTCGCTTACATCAGATCGCTTGAAAAGCCAGGACGGCTGCGCCCAGGCAGCATGGGTGCGGCGATATATGAGGCTGCAGCGCAGGGGAAGCTCAGATTTGAACAGTGTGGTCCCCTCATGATCGCCTACCTTATGGCTGGCCTCGATACGACAATTAACGCTATAAGCGCATCCCTTCTTCTCTTCGGATCGAATCCCGATCAATGGGATGCTGTGCGAGCCAATCCGAAACTTTTACCGATCGCCTTTAATGAAGCCATCCGCCTTGAAGCGCCCATCCAGAACCTGCGCCGCGTGCTTAGCCGCGACTTCCAGTTGGAGAATATCATTCTCCCTGCGGGAGCTTCTGTATTGATGATGTACGGATCTGCAAATCGGGACGAACGCAAATGGCCTGATCCCGAGCATTTTGATGTTACGCGAAATCCTGTTGGACATCTTGCCCTCGGCATGGGCATCCATAACTGTCCGGGTCAATTCCTCGCTCGCGCGGAGACCACTGCCGTGCTTGAGGGCCTTGTGAAGAATGTAAGTCGGATAGAAGTTGGCGCCCCCATCTGGCATTTGAACAACGTCATTCGTGGTCTCGAGCATCTCCCGGTAAAGTTGCATCGCTGATGAGTGATTTCCTGATCATTGGCGGAGGGTCCGCTGGTTGCGTCCTGGCCTCGCGACTGAGCGAAAAAAGCAATATTTCAGTCGTCCTCGTGGAGGCTGGCCTTGATATTGAGGGCGGAGATATGCCCGCCGATATCGCCAGCGGTTATCCCGGACGCGCCTTCCTCAATCGGCGCCACCTGTGGCCATCGCTTACGGCAAAAATGGGATCCGCAGCCGGGAATGCACAAGCACAACGAGCGCCACGTCGATACGAACAGGCGCGCGTGCTTGGCGGCGGTTCCTCAATCAATGCAATGGCCGCCAATCGTGGCGCCCCGGAAGATTATGATGAGTGGGGACGACTTGGAGCCGCAGGCTGGTCATGGAATAGCGCCTTACCCTATTTTCGAAAGCTTGAACATGATTTCGATTTCCAAGGGGGCCTTCACGGAAATGATGGTCCTCTGCCGATCAGCCGGCATAAGCCGGAGGACCGCACATCTTTCGTGCGCGCTGTCTGCGCTACGCTTGCCGCCAAGGGCTATGCGATGCTTCCGGATCAGAACGGCTTCTGGGAAGATGGGGTCTTTCCCCTTGCGGTAGCTCAATCTGAGAATGGCCAACGCGCACCTGTTTCTTCGGCTTATCTTTCAAAAGCGGTTAGATCACGACCAAATCTGCGTATTCTCGGCAAATCGCAAGCGCGCAAAATCATCTTTGAATCGCAACGCGCCATCGGGGTGGAGGTCGAGTCAAACGGGTCTGTTGAGATTCTTCGGGCTGGTGAGGTGATCATCGCCTGTGGAGCATTGCATACGCCTGCATTGCTCATGCGCAGCGGTGTTGGGCCGCAGTCCGAATTAGCGCGACATGGTGTGCCGATCGTGGCCGCTCACCCGGGCGTTGGACGTAACCTGATGGAACATCCATCCATGGCACTGGCCGTTTATCTGCATCCCGAAGCCCGTTTCAAGGGTGTTGAACGTCATCACATACAGGCTTGTCTAAGGTTCTCATCTGGTTTGGATACCTGTCCTCCTGGCGACATGCATATGTCGATGGTGGCGAAATCGGCATGGCATTCTGTAGGTCAACGACTGGGAAGTCTCTTTTTCTGGATCAACAAGTCCTTTTCTCGTGGCGAGGTGACGCTGAAATCAGCTAATCCCAACGTGCCCCCCCATGTGGATTTCCGGCTCCTGTCAGACGAGCGGGATCGCTTACGTTTAGGGCTCGGGTTTCGTCTGGCCGCTGATCTTCTTGCAGCGCCTGAGGTTAGGTCAATTGGGAGCAAAGCATTTCCCGCAGTCTTTTCTGATCGGGTACGCAATGTCTCCGAGCCAACCATGTTCAACGCATTGCAAACCGCAATTCTTGGACGTGCGCTGGATTGGTCCTTTGGATTGCGCAATCAATTGATCCAGAGCGTCATCACGCGTGGCTCAACGTTGGATGAACTGCTGGCCGATCAACGCATGCTCGAAGCATTCCTGCACGCCAATGTCGGCGGCACCTGGCATGCTTCTGGCACCTGCCGGATGGGAGCGCCAGACGATCCCATGGTGGTCACCGATGCGGAGGGACGGGTCTATGGCGTTTCTGGACTTCGTATCTGCGACGCTTCGTTGATGCCATCAATCCCGCGCGCTAACACGAATCTCCCAACGATGATGATCGCTGAGCGCATCTCAGATCTGATCAGATCTCGTCTTTAGCTGAGGGCCCACCCCTGCGGTAAAAGGTAAAAATTACCATTCAATTCTGATGGCTTGTTTGCCTTTTTGGGTCAAAGCCTTTTCAGTAGCGACAGGGGTTTCACGAGGTGCCGCATAAGGGCCGTCCTGCTTCCTACTGCACCCGGAAAAGTGGATGATTTGCTTTTGAACTGCGCTGTTTCCCACCTCAGAGGTGAGCGGACATTGCGGTAAAGACGGCGAACGCAATAGACCGCTTTGGCTATGAGGTTCTCCTTCAAGGAGAGCGGATAGAAGGCCTGTATAGTGTCAAGCGAACAGGCGACGGCGTCGGTCTCACCGCGCTCAAGCGCCAATGCGAGAGGCGCAGAACTGGTCTAACCTGACACCATCCTGAGATCGAGATCGGGACAAAATTTTAGCCCCCGGCGGGGGTGATGGTGATGACCTTGCCCTTATAGAACGCTTCGGTCTCATCCGGCGCAAAAATTACATCGGGAAAAAGAGATGCAAAACGAACACTTCTGACACAATCACTCGAAGCATGTGGACATCTACGTCAAATTGCTCAGACGCGGGATAAAGAACCCGTTTGTAGTCAAGCCGCCTTTGGAGGTACGATCCCTCCGATTTGCACTCGATATCCAGACCGAACTTATGGCCAACAATCACCTGTTGCGTAGTGCCGAGCGCATCAATTGTCCAAGAAAGCTATGGAATGCGGTTACCACCCAAAACAGAAACGATATTCCGCGCGCTGGATATGGGCGAACAGCATGCGTAAGATCCCTACTCCCTCGTGCTTGGACACGCCCTCAATATAACTGGGGAAGCCCTGATTTATGGGCAGAGGCTTCCGGCGCAGATTGAATTTAAGTGACACAAGAATACCAAGACTTGGGCCAGTGTGCTTAGAAAAGGTTTCCGCCAATGACCACTTTTATAAACCTCTGGCGCGCATGCGATCAGCAGCGGTTTTTACTGCACGGATGATTTCTGGATAGGCGGCACACCTGCACAAATTACCCGACAGGTAATCGCGGATCTCCTGTTCCTCAGGATCAGCGTTCACCTCAAGCAATTGATGGGTCATCAAGATAAAGCCAGGCGTGCAGAATCCGCATTGAAAGGCGCCTTCATCGATGAACGCCTGCTGCACCAGGCTCAGGTCGCCAGAAGCGTCGAGTCCTTCCACGGTAGTGAGATTTTTTCCATCGACAAGTTGCGCGAGCGTCAGGCAACCAGAAAGTGCGACCCCATCAACGAGAACAGTGCAGCAACCGCACAGTCCCTGCCCGCAACTTTCACGGGCGCCCCCAAGATGGAAACGGCGGAGTAGATCCACCAGATTTAGATGGCTTTCCACATCTGTCGAAACCTTCTGGCCATTCAGAGTGAAGTCGATCTTGCGGATGGTCGGGTCCATGGGATCAGGCCTTTCCAGTTTGGCTTTTAAGAGCGCGAAGAGCATTAAAGATGCTCTCAGGCGTAAGGGGAAGTTCTGTAAGCCTCACGCCGATCGCATCGTGAATCGCGTTGGCGATGGCGGGCGATACTCCGAAGGTGGCGCTTTCACCGACGCCTTTGGCCCCAAAGGGCCCGCTGTTTTGACGCGCATCTACGATATGGTTCTCGATCATCGGTGGAATATCGTGAATACCCGGTATTTTGTAGTCCGCCAGAGAACCATTGGTGAGTTGTCCATTATCAAACACCATGTTTTCAAAGAGCGTAAAGCCAAATTGCATTAAGGCTGCTCCCGAAAGTTGCGTTTCCACAACCTTGGGATTCAATGGCCTCCCAAGATCTGCAGCGTTTATCATTTTCAGGACTCTGATTGCGCCAGTCTCCGTGTCGATCTCTATCTCCACGCCTGTTCCACCTATCATCCAGAAAGGTGTAATGTTGTCCGACAGTCCAGTCTGCGACGCAGGCGATGTATATGTGGGTATATAGGATCCAACGCCGACGATATTTCCAGCCTGCATACCATATTTCTTCTTGAAGAGATCGCGCGGCGCATAGGCCTCACCGTTTGCATAACCCAGGCTTATCGCAAGTTCATTGAGTTGCTTGAGGGCATGCTCACTCGCCAGTCGCACGGCATGCCCCATGTGAAATGTCGAACGAGAACCCAATGTGGCCATATCGTAGGGCGTCACATCGGTGTCGGGGTGAATCACTTTGATGTCCTCGGTAGCGAGGCCCAGCACTTCCGCAACTATTTGCGCCATGGCGGTGTCAGACGCTTGCCCCATGTCCACCGTCGATATCGCCAGACTGGCGCTGCCGTCGGCGGCGATGGTGACGATTGCGACAGAGGTTGTGGGCGCAATCGAGGCCTTCATTCCTATGGCGACGCCGCGTCCACGCTTGATGGTTCCCTGGCCCTTGTCAAAGGGTGCAGACCAATCCATGCGCTCGGCGATCTTTTCCAGCACACTGGCGATTTCAGCGTCTCGCATCAGCGTCCCACTGGCGTGGGGGCGACCCTCGCGCAAAATGTTCTTGCGTCGGAAGTCAACTGGGTCAATTCCCAGTTCCCGAGCTATCAGGTCTGAATGGCTTTCATAGGCCCAGACCAACTGGGGGATCCCGAATCCACGTAAGGCGCCTGCCGGAGGACGGTTTGTATAAAGGGCATAAGAATCGATTTCGACATTCTCGATGTCATAGGGCCCTGGGGCCGTGAAGCCCGACTTTTGTGTGACGCGAGGACCAATGTCCGCATAGGCGCCGCCATTCCAGAACACCTCGCACCGCCGTCCAGTCACGCGGCCCTCGTTCGTGACAGCGCTCTTGATACGGAAAGTGCAAGCATGCTTTGTGATGGTGAAGAATTGCTCTTCCATCGTTAGAGAAAGCTTCACAGGCCGCTTGACTAAAAGGGCCAGAATAGCGACGAGGGCCTCAAGCTTGATATAAAGCTTCGCCCCGAACCCTCCACCCAGATGGGGGACATGGACGCGGACGCGGTTTTCAGGCCAGCCAAGTAGACGAGCGATTTCGATACGTACGAAAGATGGGCTTTGGGATGCAGTGTGAATAATCAATCCATCGCCATCAGGTGTCGCCAGCGACACCATAGGCTCAAGCGGCGTGTGCATAACCTGCTGAGACTTGAATTCATGTTCGAAGATGTGATCTGCTGCCGCAAAGGCTGCGTCAACGTCACCGCGCCGGAGTTGATAATCGAGGGCGATATTAGTGTCGCGTTTCCCCACGAGATGCTTTAGGTCAGGAAAGGTTCCCGCTGGTTTCAGAACGTCATGAACAATGGCGGAGGACGTCATGGCCTCTACCTCGTCAAAGACGGCGTCAAGTTCATCGTATCTGGCGACGATAAGGCGCGCAGCTTCCGTTGCGATATATGGGTCCTCAGCCAGAACCACAGCGACGGGCTCACCGATATGGCGCACCTTGTCCAGAGCGAGGGCGGGCTGATCATGAAAGGCCGGACCAAAATAGGGTTCCGCGACTATAGCGCGGAGGTCCTCACCGGTTACGACCCGGTAGACACCCTTGGTCGCAGCAGCAGCAGTTGTGTCGATTGACAAAATGCGCCCGTGTGGGATCGTGCTGCGAAACACCTTGGCGTGAAGCATGCCTTGCAAGTTGAGATTATGAACATAATTTGCGCGGCCCGTAACCTTCTTACGCCCCTCAAGGCGCGGCACGGAGCGGCCCACTTGACCAGCGGGCATGATGAAATCAACACTCATTGCACAGCCCCGTTCAAAAGAGCCTCGGCGAGGGCCCGGCGCATATACACGCGCAGGAGTTCAGTTTTGTAAACAGCCGAACCGCTCGAGCTATCCACCGTTTGAGCCTCGGCGGCGGCTGCCTCCGCCGCGCGCTCAATCGCTACTGCATCCGGCGGCGCCATATGAAGCGCAGCTTCAGCAGACTTCAAGCGGGTAAGCCGATCAGTAGCGGCGCCAACCATGATACGGGACTCAGCGACAACCCCGGATACAATGCGTATCGATACCGCGACACCAACTGTCGGCCAGTCATCTGCAGCCCTGGTTGTACATTTGAGATAGGCCGAACTCCATCCCGCTTGCGACGGAAGTCGCACTCCGATGATGATCTCACCTTGCAAAAGACCGGTCTCAAGATAGCCCTTGTAGAAAGAATCAATCGCAAGCTTGCGCTCCCCGTTTGGACCAAGGATCACAAGTTCACCCCCCAACGACGCAAGGATGGGCGGCAAATCCATATGAGGATCGCCATGGGCAAGGGCTCCACCAACGCGCGCCGCATTTCGTACGCGAACATTGGCGAGTTTTTTCATCGCCTTCGCTATAAAGGGGGCGGATCGCTTAATTACAGGCGAGGTCTCGACAGCAGTGAGCGTAGATCCTGCGCCAATGGATACGCCGCCTTCATGGTCTGCTGAAATATCTGAATGATGCGCCTCAAGCGCGCCAAGAGAAATCAGCCGCCTTGGTGCATAAAGACCGGTTTTCATCATCAACATTAAAGCGGTTCCACCGGACATGACGCGCGCTGAATCGTCACCGTCATGCAGCAGATGAATAGCTTCAGCCAGCGAGGCTGGCTGGATTAATTCGAAGTTCCTCACCTTTTCCCTCCTGACGAGGGGCTGCCGCCATTAACGCCTGATCGCGTGTGCAGCCAATCCTGGGTAAGTTTAACCAGATCACCGGAAGAGTACAATATGCAAAAGCTTGGGACTGGCTGGACAGCGCTGCTCATCCACCAACAGGTTCTGGATGGAAGCAAGAATTTAGAAGCGGCCTCCATGTAGCACCTTGCTGGCGAAAATCGCCGTGTTCACGGCCCGGCGCTCGCCCAGCCAGGGCTCAGCGAAATTCTACGACTCTCGTGCAGGAAACGACCACATCCGCCGTCAGGGAAGACGGATTGAGTTAAGGAGCCATGCGTGGGTTTGGTGGCTGATGGCGCTATTAGGACGTTCTAGTTATGCTGCGATTCGAAGCTCCGATGCCGTCGCTGAGCACCCATTAGAGACGGAAACAATTTTTTCGCTAGATTCAATTTTCGGGGGGCACGACAAATCTCACTGGTCCCTCAGCACCACGGACTTGATTCGCGCACGCTGTTGGGGCGTTAGATTTGAGACGACATCGACCATAGCCTTACGCGCCGCTTCAGCATCTCCATATTCGATCGGATATTGCATCCGTTCCCCTTCCGCGATCAGCGCCGGTTCGCTCAGACCCTTCTTTACAGCTTCTTGTAAAACCGCCAGGCGTCCTGAGGGCACGTTAGGTGGAGTTACGAGAATACGACCCAGCGTCTCGGCCTTGGCGCGATAGTCGATCCACCAGATCGCGTCTTCATCGAGAGAAAGCGCTTCAAAAATTGTGGGCACGTCGGGAAACAGCTTTGATCGCTCGCGACCCAGGACGCTCATAACCCGCGTCTGCCCAGATCGGGTGAAATTTTGCGCGGAGATATCCGACTGGTAGATCGAGTCA
Organism: Beijerinckiaceae bacterium; assembly: GCA_947456505.1. Classification (GTDB taxonomy): domain Bacteria; phylum Pseudomonadota; class Alphaproteobacteria; order Rhizobiales; family Beijerinckiaceae; genus Terripilifer. The sequence goes on along the minus strand of CANGTC010000120.1, from coordinate 264 downwards.
GTTTCTCCCTTTGTAACAGCTAGGGTCGCTTCATTGCTGCCTGGATAACCAAGCAACACCTGGCATTTCATCTTCAGGGCTTCGCAGGCCATCGCTGCGCCATCGGCGAGGCCATCTAGTGGATTGATGCTGACATAAGAGTCCTTAGTGGGATTCCCTTCGCGCTTACTACGTGCGATTCTAGGGAATGCGAACTGGTGTGACCGTCCAACTGAACCCGACTGACCGTAAACGCTTGCAGGCGATCATTGATGGCCGCAACAG
>CANGTC010000119.1 GCA_947456505.1 Beijerinckiaceae bacterium | reverse complement strand
TTCCAGTTCATCCGGGAGGGGGCGGCGGGCATCAAGCCGACCCATCTGGCCATCATCTTCGACAAATCCGAGAACTCCTTCCGCAAGGAGCTCTATCCCGCCTACAAGGGCAACCGCAGCGAGCCGCCCGAGGATCTGATTCCCCAGTTCCCGCTCATGCGCCAGGCCGTGCGGGCCTTCGGCCTGATCCCGGTCGAGCAGGACCGCTATGAGGCCGACGATCTCATCGCCACCTATGCGAAGCAGGCCCGCGAGCGCGGCGCCGATGTGCTCATCATCTCCGCCGACAAGGACCTGATGCAGCTGATCGGCCCGGGCGTCGCCATGTTCGATCCGGCCTCCGGGGTCGCGGGCAATGCGGGCGCCCGTGAGGAGCGGCGCATCGGCGAGGCCGAGGTGATCGACTATTTCGGCGTGCCTCCGGACAAGGTGGTGGATGTGCAGGCGCTCGCCGGGGATTCCACCGACAATGTGCCGGGCGCGCCGGGCATCGGAGTCAAGACCGCCGCACAGCTCATCAACGAATATGGCGACCTCGAAAGCCTGCTCGCCCGCGCGGGCGAGATCAAGCAGCCCAAGCGTCGGGAGACCCTGACCAATCCGCAGATCGTGGAGCTCGTGCGCGTGTCGCGCCAGCTTGTGAATCTCTGCACCGACGTGGAGGTGGAAGTCCCCCTCGACGACCTTGGCCTGCACCAGCCCGATCCGCGCGAGCTGATCGCCTTCCTGAAGGCGATGGAATTCACCACCATCACCCGCCGCGCCGCCGAAATCTACGAGATGGACGCCCATGAGATCGAGCCCAACCCCGCCCTCATGGGCCCCGGCGGCTGGCGCCTGCGCAATGGCGAGGTGAACGAAGCCGCCCCCAACGCCCAGGCGGCTCCCGACGCGCAAGCCGATCCCGCCGCGCCCGTAGCCGTAAGCGGCCTCTCCATGCCCGCAGCGCTGGCCGCCGCCCGCGCCCAGGAGGCCCGCACCCAGAAGATCGACCGCGCGGCCTACACCACCATCGACACCATGGCGGCGCTCGACGCAGTCATCGCCGCCGCCCATGAGGCGGGCGTCGTTGCGGTGGATACGGAGACCTCCTCGCTCGACCCGCTCACCACCGATCTCGTGGGCGTGTCGCTCTCCTACGCGCCCGGCCAGGGTTGCTACATTCCGCTGGGCCACAAGACCGATGGCTCGGGGGATTTGTTTGGCGGGGATGCGCTGGCGCCTGGACAGTTACCCATGGAGGCCGTGCTGGAGCGTCTGCGGCCGCTGCTCGAAGCGCGCGGCGTCTTGAAGATCGCCCAGAACGCCAAGTTCGACTGGACCGTGTTCTGCCAGCATGGCGTGGAAATGGCGCCCCTCGATGACACCATGCTCATGTCCTATGTGCTGGACGCCGGGCGTAACGGCCATGGCATGGATGAACTCTCCGAGCTGCATCTGGGCCACAAGACCATCCCCTTCGCCGATGTGGCGGGACGCGGCAAGAGCTTCGTCGGCTTCGCCCGCGTGCCCATCGACAAGGCCACCGAATATGCCGCCGAAGACGCCGACGTGACCCTGCGCCTGTGGCGCGTGCTCAAGCCGCGTCTTCCGGCCGAACATATGAACACGGTCTATGAGGCGCTGGAGCGGCCCATGCCCGAAGTGCTGGCGCGCATGGAGGCGCGCGGCATCGCCATCGATCGCCAGATTCTCTCGCGTCTCTCAGGCGATTTCGCGCAATCCATGGCGCGGTATGAAGCGGAGATCTACGAGCTCGCAGGCGAAAGCTTCAACCTCGGCTCGCCCAAGCAGCTCGGCGACATTCTCTTCGGCAAGATGGGCCTTCCCGGCGGAAAGAAAACCGCCACCGGAGCCTGGTCCACCTCCGCCAGCGTGCTCGATGAACTCGCCGAACAGGGTAATAATCTGGCCGCGCGCATTCTCGACTGGCGGCAATTGCAGAAGCTGAAATCGACTTACACGGACGCCCTGCCGGGCCATGTGAATGCGCGCACCAAGCGCGTCCACACGAGCTTCTCGCTGGCGGCCACCACCACCGGGCGTCTGTCTTCGTCCGAGCCCAATCTGCAGAACATTCCCGTGCGCAACGAAGAGGGCCGCAAGATCCGCACCGCCTTTGTCGCGACGCCGGGCAACAAGCTTATCTCGGCGGATTATTCGCAGATCGAGCTGCGCATTCTCGCCCATATCGCCGATATTCCCCAGCTGCGCCGCGCCTTTGACGAGGGCCTCGACATTCACGCCATGACGGCGTCGGAAATGTTCGGCGTGCCCGTGAAGGACATGCCCTCGGAAGTGCGCCGCCGCGCCAAGGCTATCAACTTCGGCATCATCTACGGCATCTCCGCCTTTGGCCTCGCCAATCAGCTGGGCATTCCGCGCGAGGAAGCCGGCGCCTATATCAAGCGCTATTTCGAACGCTTTCCGGGCATCAAGGATTATATGGATGCGACGAAGAAGGCCTGTCGCGAGAATGGTTATGTGACCACGATTTTCGGGCGCAAATGCCACTATCCTCGCATCACCGCCTCGAACCCGTCAGAGCGCGCCTTCAACGAGCGCGCCGCCATCAACGCGCCCATCCAGGGCTCGGCATCCGACATCATCCGCCGCGCCATGATCCGTATGGACGACGCCTTGATGCGCGCGCGCCTGAATGCGCGGATGCTCTTGCAGGTGCACGACGAACTGGTCTTTGAGGCGCCCGAGGCCGAGGTGGAGGCCACCATCGCGCTGGTGCGCAAGGTCATGATCGACGCACCCCATCCCGCCCTGCAATTGCAGGTGCCGCTGCAGGTGGACGCGCGGGCGGCGGGGAATTGGGACGAGGCGCATTGAGGCCTTTAGTTAGCGCAGCGTGGCGAAAGCCGCCTGCGCGACCTCTTGCGAGAGCGCCTCGATGCGCGGCCCTTCGGTCCAGATCAGAAAGGCCTGCACCTCGCGGTCCGGATAGAGCTGCTGGATCGCCGCGCGATAAAGCGCCAGCTGCGCCGCGTAGCTGGCGGGCATGGCGCCGGAGGGCGGCGTTCCCGTCTTGAAATCGGCGATCAGCACCTGCGTGTCCGTCTCCGCGAGACGGTCGATCTGGCCGACGATTTCGCGCGCGCGTCCATTCACTTCAATGCTGCCCGCCAGCGACACTTCCGCCCGCGAGCCCGGCCCGAACAGCGCCGCTAAACGCGCATCGCCCAGCACCGCGAGGGCTTGCCGCGCAATGCTTTCCTGCACATCGCTTGGCAGGCGCGCGCCGCGCCGCCTCACATAGATTTGCGCCGCCGTCTCGCGCGCGTCAGGGGCGGCGTCGGCGAGATGTTGCAGCAGTTCATGCACCATGCGGCCCGCCTGCATGGCGTGGGCGCGCAGGGTTTGCGCTGCGTCGCTCAGCGCGAAATGATCCGCCGCCGCCAAAGCCGAGGAGGGCCGCAGTGGCTGCGCGGGCATGGGGTCCGCAGGGGCGGGAAGATTAAGCCAGAGCGGACTTGGCGTTGGCGTTGGCGCCATGGCTTCAATCGGCGGCGCCTCATTCAGCGAGCCGCCTTGCACGCAGCGCAGAACGGTTTCCTCATCCTTCGCCCAGAAGGCGGGGACATCCTGCATGCGGTCCTGCATGCATTTCTTCACCATCTCATACCAGCAATCGGCCTCAGGCCCGCGCGCGCCGTGGAAGCCCATGATGTAGAGCCGCTCCTCCGCGCGCGTCAGCGCCACATAGAGCAGGCGGCGATATTCTTCCGCATTGTCGTCGCGCGCGCGCGCGCGTTGCATGGCGATGGGCCCGCAGTCTGCATCCGCCCGCGGGCTCCAGGCGAGCAGGGGCGCGTGCTCATCGCCAAGTTCGAAAATCTTGGGGTCAAAGCGCGAGCCCGGCGTCGAACAGGTGTCGGGCAGCAGCACGATCTTGCCTTCGAGACCCTTGGCCGCATGCACCGTCAGCACGCGCACGCACTGGCCCGCCGCCTCCATGTCACGCTTGATGCTGATGTCCTGCAGCTCATGCAAAAAGGCCTGCAGGGAGGGAGTTTCTCGCTGCTCGTGGTCGAGAGCGAGCTTGACGAATTCGTCCATCGCGTCACGCGATTCCGGCCCCAGCCTTTGCTGCATGAGCCGCCGTCCGCCCTCAGCGCCAAGCAGATGCGCATAGAAGCGAAAGGGACCATCGGCGCGGGCGCGCAGGCGCCAGCCCTCGATACGCGCGAAGGCCGCCTTGTGCTTGATATTTTCGGAGGCCCCCAGAGCCTCATAAAGCCCCCCTTTACGCTCGGGGGCGATCTCCATGAGGTCTTCGTCCCTGAGGTCCAGCAGGGGCGATTTCAGTACGCAGGCCAGCGCCAGATCATCTTGCGGCAACAGCGCGGCGCGCCCCGCCGCCACGAGATCCATCACGGCGATGTTTTCCAGCAGTTGCAGTCTATCGGCGCCCGCCACGGGCACGCTTTTTTCTTTCAACGCGCGGATCACCGCGTCGAAGAAAGCGTTGCGACGGCGCACGAGAATCATCACATCGCCTGCGCGGATCGGGCGCCCCAGCCCGTTCTCGTCGCAGACGCGTTCTTTTGAAGTTGGTTGTAGCCAGCCGCTGATCATCGCCGCGATGCGCCGCGCCAGAACGGCTGGGGGATCATGCTTGTCCTGCAAGTCGACTGGCAGCCTCCAGTCGCGCTCCTCCGTCGTGTCGCGCGCGCCCACCAGCGGCCAGATTTCGACAACGCTGGGCAGATCGCCTTTCAGCGCGCGATGTTCGGTATTCACGTCATCGCCATAGACAAGTCCGCGCCGGTTGCCTGCGTCGGCGAAGACGGCGTCGACGCAAGCCAAAATCCCCGGCGCCGAGCGGAAGGAAAGTTTCAGCGGCACGCTGGCGAAATCGAGTTCGGCTTCGCGGGCGCGCGTTTCGAACTTGCGGCGCATCTTGTCGAACTGATCGGGCTGCGCGCCCTGGAAGGAATAGATGGATTGTTTCTCGTCACCCACGGCGAAGAAGGTGCGCGTGAGGCTGCGCTGTCCCTCGCCCGCCATGAATTCCTCGGCGAGCGCGCGCAGAATGTCCCATTGACCGGGCGAGGTGTCCTGCGCTTCATCGACGAGAATGTGGTCGATGCCTGAGTCGAGTTTATACAGAACCCAACTTGCGGCGGCGCCCGCCAGCAGGCGGCGCGTGATTTCGATGAGATCGTCGAAATCTAGCAGCGCGCGCGCATTCTTCATGGCGGCGTAGCTGTGCAGGATTTGCGCGGATATGCGCGAGAGCGCAGCGGAGCGCTCGAGACATTCCACCGATTTCAGCAAGTCACGCGCGGCGCAAATGCGCAACTGTTCGGTGACGAGCGCGTCTTTAAGGCCGGAGTCGGCCTTGTCGAGTTTCGCGGTGACGAGCGTGGTGCGCGGCGTGTTCTTTTCGGTGAGGAACACTTTTTCATAGGCGTCGCGCCGGGCCTTGCCCGAGGCGCCCGCCGCCTTGCGCAGGCGGTCTGCGGCGCCCTTGTCGTTGGAGGACCCCCGGTCCAGCCGCGCCGCATAATCCAGCCAGTTCGCAGGCGGCAATCCGCCCTCGGTGATGTCGTCTTCCAACTCAACTGCGCTGCGGTTGGTCTTGATGCCGAGGGCGCTGCGCAGGGCGCCTTCGTAGCGTGCGAGCTCGCCTCCCACGGCCTCGATCCCCCGCAGGAGCTTGTCGCGCTTGGCGAGCACGGCTTCCAGCAAGGCGTCGAAATCGTCGGCGCTGGTCTGGCCGCTGATCTTGTTCAGCGCGGCGCCTAGCGGCCCTGCATCATTCTCAAGGGCGAGCGCCAGCGCCTTGTCGCGCGCCTCCTGGAGCAGTTCGGCGCGCTCGACGTCTTCGATGACGCGGAAATGGGAGGCGACATTCGCTTCAAACGGAAACAGATGCAGCAGCCTCTCGCAGAAGGCGTGGATGGTCTGGATCTTCAACCCGCCGGGCGTCTCCACCGTGCGCGCGAAAAGGCGACGCGCAAAGGCGAGATCGGTCAGCGCGAAAGGCGCGCCGGTCTTGCGGATTTCGCCTTCCAGCGCGTCGTCTTCGAGCGTGGTCCATTTCGACAATGTGTCGAAGACGCGCAGCGACATATTCGCCGCGGCGGCCTTGGTGAATGTCAGGCAGAGAATCTTGGAGGGCGGCATGCCCGCCAGCAGCAGGCGGATGACGCGCTGCGTCAGCACATGGGTCTTGCCCGAGCCCGCATTGGCGGAGACCCATGCGGTGACGCCGGGATCGGCGGCGCGGGTCTGCGCGGCGAGCGTGTCGGGGGGAATGGCGTGACGCAGAGCCATCATTCGCCTCCTTCGCCGCCAGCCGCCCATTCCTTGACGCGCGCAAGGTGATCATAGGCGCCATAGGCGTCGACAAACTGCGGATAGGGCCGGGGAACATAGGCGGTCGCCTCGTCGCGGAACTGGGAGAGCAGCTTGTGCAGCTCCGCATATTGCTGCTCCACGAGATCCTCGAATGTATCCCCCGTCTCGCTCTTCACGATGGTCTGCTCCACGCCGGAAGCGCCGCCGATTTTCACATAGAGCGCCTGATCCACTTTCTTCGCGCGCACCTTTTCAAAGGCGCTGCGCGCGATCATGGCGGCTTCCAGCGTGAGCTGGGGCGAGAAGCCTGCCTTCACCTCTTTTTGCGAAGGCACGCGCCCGCTCTTGTAATCGACCACGATCAGTGAGCCATCCTTGCGATGTTCGATGCGGTCGGCGACGCCGGAGAGTGTGAAGATCGAGCCATCGTCGAGGGTCAGTGGCAGTTTGCCATATTCCTCGGTGTCTATGGCGGCGATGTCGTCGCGGCGGCCATTTTCCCAAGCGATGAATTGCTTCATCGCGAATTCACGGCGCGGCCAGGTGAAGGCGCGGAAGGCGGCGTTGCGCATGAGATCCGCGAAGGCTTCGCGCGCGCGCCCGATCAGTTCCGCCTCGGCGCCGGCAACAAGGCGGCCCTTCGGATGGTCTTTCACGAAACGCGATAGCGCCTCATGCAGCAGCACGCCCGAGAGCCGCGCGCCCATTTCGGCGCCGATGGGCTCCAGCGGCTTCAGTTTCAGAATGCGCTCGGCATAGATGGAATAGGGATCGCGCCGCAGGGTTTCGATGCGCGTCACACTGAGGGCGGTCGGGCGCAGCGCGAGTTTCGGCGTTGGCCTCGGGCGCCTGGCGCGCTCGCCCTCTTCGTTGTCGCCGTCAATCAGGCGCGCCAGGGCCAGCGCCCGCTCGCCCCGCGCCTTGCATTCACTCCACTGCACCGCGCCCGCGAGGGCGGCGAGCCTCTGCAGGAAGCGCGATGGCACCGTGGGCGAGCCGCCGCGCTTTTGCGCGCGGGTGATGACCACCTCCGGCGCGCCCATGGCCTGGGCGAAATCGTGGGCGGTCTGGCCGATGCGCCGCTCGGGTGAGGACAGGCCCAGCTCCGCGCGCATGGGCCGGTTGAGAAAGGCGTCGGCGTTGGATTGGGGCGGCCAGACGGTCTCGTCGAGCCCGCCCAGAAGGGCGAGATCGCTGGGCATCAGGCGCGCTTCCAGCAGGCCCAGAATTTTTAGGCGTGGATGGGAGCGCATGGGCCCGCGCACGGCCAGTTCCGCGCCGATGTCCGCGAAGAGCAGGCCATAGCTTTCGAGATCCACCGGCAGATGGGCGCCGGAGTCGGCGAGCTCGTCGAGCAGCTCCTGCAGGGTCTCGATGGCGGGCGAGAACTCTTCGGCGCCGCGCAGGGCGCCCTGCAGGGCCTGTTGATGGGCGCTGGCGTAGGCGGCGAGCGGTTTGTCCGCGCCCAGCCTCCGCAGGGGCGCCAGCAGCGCGTCCACATCCCCCAGCAGCGCCTCGATGGCGCGCCAGTCGTCATCGCTTACGCGCTGGGCGGCGGGGTGGCTGTCTTTGCCCGCAGCGAGTTTGCGGGCGGTCTCGACCAGTTCGGCGAGCCCCGCGTCATCGGGCAGCACCGCCCGCAGCAGGGCGACGTCGATCAGCCGCGCCAGCCGCTCGATCTCAGGCGCTTCGCGTCCCAGGCGACAGAGGGGGTGGGTCAGCATGGCCAGCAGAGCGATGGAGGGCTTGTCCTCCAGCGCGCAGGCCAGCAGCAGATTGGCGAAGGCGCCCTCAGGGGTCGCGCCCAGCCGCTCGCCGCCGGAATCGTCCACATGAATGTCCCAGCGCGCCAGCTCCGCCCGCACCCGCGCCGCCAAGGCCCGGTCGGGGGTGATGAGCGCAGCGGTCTTCGCGGGGGTCTCCAGCGCCTCGCGCATCAAAAGCGCGATGGCCAGCGCCTCCTCGCGATCATCGGCGGCCTCGATGAGGGTCACGCCCTCCAGCGCCAGCGGCACGCCGCCGGGCGTCATGCGCTCATGGAAGGTGCGCCAGGCGTCGGTGGTGTCGGCGGGGCGCAGAGCCTCGCTCAGCAGCCTGCGCCGCGCCTGCAGGGGCGCGTCCGGCGCGCCGATTTCGATGACATCCTCGCGGGTCGCGCCAATCGTCTCCAGCAGCTTGTGCAGGGTCATCTGCGGATGGCCCGCGCTGGCCTCCATGCGGCGCGCTGGATCGCCGGGCAGCAGCGCCCAGGTCTCGTCATCCAGCCAGGTGTCGAGGCCGGGGAGCACCACGGCGCCCATGGGCGCGCGGGCGAGCGCGGCCAGCAGCCGGGCGGTGGAGCTGTTGGTGCCGGTGGAGCCTATGGCCACCACGGGCTCGTCGGCCCGCGCCGCCAGCCGCGCGATTTCGCCATCGATCAACCGGATCTGCCGCTCGGCCCGGTCCATGCGCGCGATCTCGCGCAGATGCTGCGGCCAGATGGTCGTGGCGATGCGCAGGAATTTGAGGGTCAGCTCCCAGTAGCGGTCGAATTCCTTGGGCGCGATGGTCTCGAGCTTCGTCCAGTCCACGCCCTCGATGGTCATCTCGTCCATGAGGCCCGCCAGATCGCCTGCGAGCCGCCAGGCATGGGCGGGGCCTGGCGCGATCAAGGGGGCTGCCCCTGCTGCGTCCTGCTCGGCGTTGCGCAGGCTCGTCGCCCAGGTCAGGATCAGCCGCGCCAGATCAAGGCGGCGCTGCATTTCGCCGATGGCCTCGGGCAAGTCGCCAAGCGCGCTGGCGGATTTCGCCTCCTCGAAGATGAGGGAGGTCTCGATGGCGTCGATCTGGCCCAGCGGCACGATGCGCGGCAGCAGGGTGACGGGCTTGGCGGTCAGCCGCGAAAACTCCAGCGCCAGCGCGCGGGCGGCGCGGCGGGTCGGCACATAGATGGTCGCGCTCGACAGGCGCAGCGGTCCCACATGGGCGCCAAAGCCTGGCACGATCTCCCCATTCAGAAAGGCCTGCGCGAAGGTCGCGAGCCAGGGGACCCCCGGCGGGATCGAATAGAGGCGCGGCGCCGTAGTGAGGGAGGCCATGGTCAGCGAACCGAAAGGTCGATGGCGGCCTCCGCCTCCCTGATCGCTTCAGGCGTGCCCACATGCAGCCACAGGCCGTCGAGACGCAGGCCGAAGAGGCGGCCTTTTTCGGCGGCCTCGAAAAGGAAGGGCGAGAGGCGGAAGATCTCGCGCGGATCATGGGCGAAGGGCTCGGCCTTCAAAACGCCAACGCCTGAATAGACGAAGGCGGCGACCTCGCTCTGCCCACGCTTGGTCAGGCGCCCCTCCTGATCCATGTGGAAATCGCCGGGCCAATCGACGCCCACGCTGGTGGCGGTGGAGGCGACGAGCAGCAGCGCGTCCATGCGCTCGGGGTCCCAGGCCTGCGCGAGGCGGCGCAGATTGGAGGTGGGGCCTTCGACCCAGAAGGCGTCCGTGTTCGCCACGAAGAAGGGGCCGTCGCCCAGCAGCGGCAGCGCCTTGCGAATGCCGCCGCCCTGATCGAGCAGCATGTGGCGCTCGTCGGAGATGGCGATGCGCGGCTCCTTGCGGCCCGCCAGATGGGCCTCGATCTGGTCGGCGAGATAATGGACGTTGACCACCGCGTCCTTAACGCCAGCGGTGGCGAAGGCGTTCAACACATAGTCGATCAGCGGCCGTCCATGGACTTTTACGAGGGGCTTGGGGAGCGTGTCGGTGATGGGCCGCATGCGCGTGCCAAGGCCAGCAGCGAAGATCATGGCGTGGGTGGGCGATGATCGCTCGCTCATGAGTTCCTCGTTCACGAATCAGGGGCGCGAGGAAACCGCGCGCGGCAGATGGGTCTCATACCACGCCCGCAAGGGGGCGAGATCGGGATGGGCGAGATCCTTGGCCAGATAGCGCTCAACCCTTGGCAGATGGGCCAGATATTGCGGCTTGCCGTCGCGTCGGTCGAGGCGGGCGAAGATGCCCAGAATCTTGGTGGCTCGCTGGGCGCCCAGCACCGCATAGGCGTGGACGAAGTCCGTCATGTTGAAGTCGGGCGTCTGCGCGCGGCGCAGGCGCGCATAGTGGGTCAGCAGCTTCAGTTCGAGATCGTCGGAAACAGTGACGCGGGCGTCCTGCAACAGGGAGACTAGGTCATAGGCGGGGTGGCCCAGCACGCAGTCCTGAAAATCGATGATGCCGACCTTTTGGAGACCCTCCCGCTCGGGCAGCCAGATGAGGTTGGGGGAATGATAATCGCGCAGCGCCCAGGTCGTCGGCGCGGCGCAGATCTGCTGGATCAGCGGCCGCCACAGATTGATGAAGGCGGCGCGCGCGCTTGAACTGAGGGGCGTACGGGCCACATGAGGCGCATACCATTCCAGGATCAGCTCGACCTCGATGAGCAACGCGTCAATGTCGTAGACGGGAACCTTGTAGTCTTTGTCTTCGGTCAGGGGCAGATGGGCGGGCAGGTCGCGTCCATGCAGGCAGGCGAGCACGGCGGTCGCCTCCCCATAGCGGTCGGGGATCGGGCCCTGTTCATCGACCACAGGCTCGGATCCGAAATCCTCCAGCACCGCAAGTCCCGCTTCCATGTCGTAGGCCAGAATCTCGGGAGCGCAGAGGCCCTGATCCCGCAGGGCGTGATCGACGGCGATGAAGGGGCGGATGTCTTCCGCCAGCCGGGCGATGGCCGAATAGGGCTTGCCATTGCGCACCGGCGGGCCATCGGGGCGCGGCGGCGAGATCATCAGGATCGCCTTCTCCCCGTCGGGCTTGGTCAGCCGCTCATAGGCGCGCACGGAGGCGTCGCCGAGCATGAAGGCGCGTCTCGCCGCGCCCCATCCCGAGCGATCCAGCAGGGCCTGAATGTCGCGCGCCCGCGCCACGCGCACCGCGAAGGCGCCATGGCCGGTGATGGTGGCGACGCGCTGCTGGGGATCGCGACCACTCGCCAGCGCCAGGCTGATGTCGAGCCGGTCGGCGGGCAGGGAGCCCGCCTTCTCGGCCCATTCCACGATCAGCAGGGCGCCTTCGGCCGCCTCTTCCCAGCCCAGCTCCGCCAGTTCCGAGGGGTCGTTGATGCGATAGAGATCGGCATGCACCACGGGAAAGGCGGGCGTCTGGTAGACCTGCATCAGGGTGAAGGTGGGGCTGGGAACCTCGAGCTGCCCATCGCCGGTCAGCAGGCGGATCAGCGCCCGCGCGAAGGTCGTCTTGCCCGCGCCCAGATCGCCCGACAGGGTGAGGAGCTCATTGGCCCCGACGAGCGGCAGGATGCGCTGCGCCAGATCCAGCGTGGCTGTCTCGTCGGACAGATCAATCCGCCAGATGGTCTCTTGAGCCGTTGTGGGCTGCATGGTCGCTCCCCGTCACGCTACTTCGGCTGAACGGTTCCGCGCGATTCCCGTTTCCGGGAAGATGCAGGTGACCGTGGTGCCCTCGCCTGGCGCAGACTGAATCTGGACCTCGCCACCGTGCAATTCAACGAAGGCCCGCACGATGGACAGGCCAAGCCCGACGCCCTTGTGGCGCGATCCGATGGTGTGGGTGCGGAAACGGTCGAAGACCTGACTGAGCACTTCGGCGGGAATGCCGCGTCCCTGATCGGTGACCTTGAACACGATGGCGTCGCCGCGCCGCATGGCCGCCAGGGTGACGGTTTGCCCGGGGGTGGAGAAGCCGATGGCGTTGGACAACAGGTTGAACAGCACCTGCCGCAGGCGCTTCGCGTCGGCGCGGAAGGCGCCCACATTGTCCATGGCCACGATCTGCAGATGGATGGAGGATTCCGCCAGGCGATCCTGCAGGCCCTGGGCGGCGGCCTCGATGGTGCGGCGGATGTCGACCTCGCTCAGGTCCAGCTCCAGCGCGTCCGTGTCGATGGAGGCGAGATCGAGAATATCGTTGATGATGGCGAGCAGGGCGCCCGACGACTTCATGATGTAGCCGCTGTATTCCAGCTGCTTCTGGTTCAGCTGGCCGACCGTGCCGTCGCTCAGCAACTGGCTGAAGCCGATGATG
>CANGTC010000118.1 GCA_947456505.1 Beijerinckiaceae bacterium | reverse complement strand
GGCGCACCATGCCCACCAGCACATCCTTCCAGGCCCGGTGGAGGCCTGCGGACATGAGATCGTTCATCAGGTCATAGCGCGAGGCGACCTTGAGGAAGACATCGTCCACCAGATCCTGCTTCTCGCCCAACGGCACGTTGCGGAAGCCGAAATGGGTTTCATCGGTAGACGATGGCTGGGGCTGGCTCTGGCTGGACATGAAGTGACTCCGAATGGCCTGACCATAGCGCGCGCCAGTCCTTCTGGCTATGTAGGCGAAGAAGGGTCCGCAATCGAGGGCCCGCAGGAGCGGATCGCGCGCCATGCCTGAATTGCCGGAAGTTGAGACCGTTCGCCGGGGGCTGGAGCCCGTCATGGCGGGTGCGCGAATTGTCGCGGTGGAGCAGCGCAGACCCGATCTGCGCTTTCCCTTCCCCGAAAACTTCGCCAAGCGCCTCACCGGGCGCCGGGTGGAGGCCGTGGGGCGGCGGGCGAAATATCTGATGGTGGATCTGGAGGGCGGCGACGTTCTGGTCATGCATCTGGGCATGAGCGGGTCCTTCCGCATCGGCGGCGACCTGCCGGGGCTGTTTCACTACGACCGCTCCAAGGACCCCGCCCATGACCATGTGATGTTCAAGCTCTCCAATGGGGCGGAGATCACCTACAACGACCCGCGCCGCTTCGGCTTCATGCTGCTGGAGCCGCGCGCCGGGCTGGCCACCCACAAATTCTTCCGCGACATCGGCGTGGAGCCCCTGGGCAACGAACTCGACGGCGCCCTGCTGGCCCGGCTCTTCGCGGGCAAGGCCGCGCCCCTGAAGGCGGCCCTGCTGGACCAGACGCTGATTGCGGGGCTGGGCAACATCTACGTCTGCGAATCCCTCCACCGCGCAGGCCTCTCGCCGCGCCGGGCCGCAGGCACTCTGGCCCGCAAGGACGGCTCGCCGACTGAGCGCGCCAATCTGCTGGCGGGGATCATCCGCGAGGTGCTGACCGAGGCCGTGACGGCGGGCGGCTCCAGCCTGCGCGACCACCGGCAGGCCGATGGGTCGCTGGGCTATTTCCAGCACACATTCCGCGTCTACGACCGCGAGGGCGAGCCCTGCCCCCGCGCGGGATGCGGGGGGATGGTGGCGCGGGTGGTGCAGTCAGGGAGATCGACGTTTTTTTGTGGGGCGTGTCAGAGGTGAACAGCGTAATCTATTGAAATTAAGCGACAATACCCTCCTCCCTGTGGGGAGGGTCGGCTCGCGAAGCGGACGGGGTGAGGCGCGCGCGACTGATCGGGAGCGCGGTGGCCAAGGCGCTAATCACAGAAATTTCGCGCCCCGCACCCCTCCCCACGAGGGGGAGGGGACCAGCAAGCGTTTCGCGATATGATTCAGACCCTCACATCGTCACCACCACATGCCCCGTCCCGCTGGTGGTCTCCGCCACATGATGCGCCTGCGCCAATTCCTCCAGCGGAAACACCCCGCCGATGCGGTGCTTCAAGGCGCCCGCTTCCGCCGCTTCAATGATGCCCGCGCAGGTGGCCTCGAAGGTCTCCTCGTCCAGCATGTAGACGAAGATGAAATGCAGGCTCATGTTGCGGGCGCGGCGGCCCACCTGGGTCACGGGCATGGTGGGAACGCTGGCGGCGCCGAAGGAGACCATGGCGCCGCGCTCGGCGATGATGCTCTCGTCAAAGCCGATGGAGCCGGGCAGATCGACCTCCACGATATGATCGACGCCCCGCCCGCCGGTCTCCGCCAGAATGCGCTCGCGCAGATCCGCCGCCTTGCGGTCGAGCACCACATCGGCGCCCAGTTCCTGAATGGCTTTGACGCTCGCCGCGCCGCCGCCCGTCGAGGCGATGACCCGCGCGCCGCGCCATTTGGCGAATTGCACGGCATAGGCGCCCACGCGCCCCGTGGCGCCCGGCACATAGACCGTCTTGCCCCTCAGCGACCCCGCCAGATGCACCGCGTGATAGGCGGTCATGCAGGGGATGCCAAAACAGGCGCCTTCCACGAAGCTCGTATTGGCGGGCAGGCGCTTCACATAGCCCTGGGCGAGCGCGATATATTCGGCCGCCGTGCCCATGGCCCGGCCCCACTGGCCATTGTAGACCCAGACCCTATCGCCGACCGAAAGGCCGGTGACGCCAGCCCCAAGGGCCTCCACCACGCCCGCGCCATCGGAATGGGGCACCACGCGGGGAAATTCGGGGGCCACCTTCACATTCGCGCGACGCTTGTAGTCGGAGGGGTTGATGCCCGAGGCGTGCAGGCGGATCAGCACTTCGCCAGCGCCCGCCACGGGCTTGTCCATGTCGCCGACCCTCACGACCTCAGCCGCCGGACCCGTCTTCTCGTACCAACCTGCGCGCATGTGCAAAGCCTCCCCTTGATGGGCGCAGATTTAACGAGCGGGGCATGAATGGCAAGGGTCCAGTCTCAGCGTTTGCGCGCGCCGTTCTCCAGGTTCTGGAACCCCGGATAGGGCTTGCTCTCGCCCTGGTCGGTGAGGTCGGGGAATTCACCCTGATTTTCGGCGGTCAGTTGCGACTCCACCGGCTCCCCGAAGGGACGCACCTCCGGATCCCTGAGGGGATTGGGCTTGAGCGTGTCGCGCTGGCTATCCTCGATGGCCACCAGTTCCCCGGCCTCGTCCAGGAAATCCTGCCATTTGCGGGTGGTCGGCTTGCCCGCCGCCTCCCACAGATGCCGCGCCTTGGCGCGCACGCGCCTGATCCTGCCATCCATCGCCGCCTCCATGATGGAGGGAAATGCGGACGAGGGGGGAGCGTTCCCTTTGCAGCGCGGGACCGCTAGACTGCGCGCCAATCGCGCCCTGCGCGAAAAGGGAGAAAACCATGAAATTCGCACGCCGCTCGATCCTGGCGCTCGCGCTGGCCGCAAACCTGAGCCCCGCCGCCGCCGACCCAGTGGCGGATTTCTTCAAGGGCAAGACGGTCACCGTCCTCATCGGCGTCAGCGCAGGGGGCGAATATGACCTGCAGGCGCGGCTCATTGCCCGTTTCATCGGGCGCCACATTCCCGGCAACCCCACGGTCGTCGCCCAGAACATGACTGGAGCAGGCGGCCTCACCGAGGCCAACTGGCTCTACAATGTCGGCCCCAAGGACGGGACCTATATCGGCATGATCCAGAACGCGCTGCCGGTGATGCAGGCGGTGGGCCTGCCCGGGCCCCAGTTCGATTCGGCGAAATTCCAGTGGATCGGCTCCATCGCCCCCACCGTGGAGACCCTGGCGGTCTGGACCTCCAGCGGCGTAACGAGCGTGGAGCAGGCCCGCCAGAAGGAAGTTGTGATCGGCGCGGTGGGCAAGGGCGGCATCACCGACACGTTCCCGCGCATGATCAACGAATTCGCGGGCACGAAATTCAAGATCGTGGTGGGCTATCCCGGCGGCAATGACGTCAATCTGGCCATGGAGCGCGGCGAAGTCGCTGGGCGCAACAACACCTGGTCGAGCTGGAAGGTGACCAAGAAGAACTGGCTGGACGAGAAGAAGATCACAATCCTCGCCTATGAAGGCCCCAAGCCTGCGGATATCGGCAATGTGCCCTCCGTGCAGGACCTCGCCAAGACCGACGAGGACAAGGCCGCCATCCGCCTCATCGCGGCGGGCACCCTCTTTGGCCGTCCGCTGACCGCGCCTCCCGGCGTGCCCGCAGACCGGCTCGCAGCCCTGCGCGCCGCCTTCCTCGCCACCATGAAGGACGCCGATTTCATCAAGGAGGCGGAAGCGGGCAATTTCGAGGTCGATCCGGTGGACGGTCTGCGCATGCAGAAAATCGCCGAAGACCTGATCGCCCTGCCCGCTTCGGTGAAGGCGCGGGCGCGGCCTTTGATTGAATAGGGGCGGGCCTTGACCCCTGAGAACGTATCTACTATGTAGATCCATATCTGTGGAGGCCGTAATGATCCTGCAAGTCGCCCGTTGGGGCAACAGCCTCGCCTTGCGCATTCCCGGCGCCTTCGCCAAGGAGACGCATCTGGTCGAATCTAGCGCGGTCGATGTGAGCGTGGTGGATGGCAAGCTCGTCGTCACGCCCATCGCCGAAGCGCCGACCTATGAGCTCGACGCGCTTTTGTCAGGGATTACGCCGGAGAATATTCCCCATGAAAGCGATTTCACCAAAGCCGCGCCGCGCGGCAAGGAAGTCTGGTGAGCCGGACTATTGCCCGGACGCAGGCGATTTCGTCTGGCTGGAATTCGACCCCCAGGCGGGCCACGAGCAAGCCGGGCGCAGACCCGCGCTGGTGCTCACGCCAAAATCCTACAACCGCCTGACCGGCCTGTGCATCGCCTGCCCGGTCACCAGCCGCATCAAGGGCTTTCCTTTCGAAGCGCTCTTGGGGGCGGATCACCATCCCTCCGGCGCCGTCCTCAGCGATCACGTGAAATCGCTGGATTGGGCGGCGCGCAAGGCGCAGCTGATTTCAAAGGCCCCGCCGCACGTTCTGGCCGAATTGCGTGGCAAGCTGAAAGCCCTGCTCGCCATTCCCTGAAGGCTCAATCCGTGCGGTTGCGCAGCTCGGTCACCCGGTCCACCACCCGTTTGGGCGTGGCGTAGAGCTGGCGGATCAGCGCCTCCACGGCGGCGCCATCGGTGGGGCCGTCCACATCGATGCGCGAGGTCTTCACGTCCTGCTGGAATTCGGAATCCCTCAGCGTGGCCTGAAAGGCCTGGCGCAGGGCTGCGACGCGATCTGCGGGGACGCCAGGCGGGGCGGCGATGGGCCGACCCATGCCGCCAGCGCCAAAGACCAGCAGATAGGCCTGGCGCGAATCCTCATCCTTCAACATGTCCAGAGGATTGGGAACATCTTTCAGATCGGGATGACTGGTCGGGGCCATCTGCATCATGATGGAGACCTGATTTTTCTCCAGCCAGACCGGGCGCGCCGAGCGCACCGAGCCCAGGGTGAAGCCGCAGTAGCCATCGACCTCGCCCTGCTCCATGGCCATGCCCACCGCCGCGCTGTCGGGATAGCCGTTGAAGGTCTTGAATTTCGTGCCGATGAGCGCGTTCAGCACGCGCGGCATGATGGCGGAATCGGTTTGCGGCCCATTGCCGCCCAGTTTGATCTCGCGGGTCTGCGCGTCTTTCAGAGAATTGGCCCCGGATGCGCGCCAGCCAAGGCAGGTGGAGACATCGCTCGACACGGAGCCGATCCAGTTAAATTTCAGCGCATCGAATTTCGCGGCGTCATTTCCATGGAGGGGATCGGTGACGAGATTGCGCGAGGGCAGGCCGATGACTGTGCCGTCCCGCGCGGCCACATTGTAGAGATAGTTGGTCATCACGAGACCGCCGGCGCCGGGCATGTTCTCGGGGATGACCGTGGGCTTGCCGGGAATATGCTTGCCAATGTGACGCTGGACCACGCGCATGTAGACGTCATAGCCCGTGCCCGCGCCATAGCCCACGAGAAAGCGGATCGTCTTGCCCTTGTAGAAATCCTCGACCGATTGCGCGGCGGCGGGGGCGCAGAGCGCGAGAGCGGCGGCTGCGGCGACGACGGCCCTGATGATAGGATTTGCCATGGTGACCTCCCATGGCCGCTCTGATGGCGGCTCATGGGCAAATCATAGCACCCTTGCTTGCCTTGACCAGCCTCTCAGAGCGCAGGCGTATCGTGGTGGTGGTGATGCCCATCATCCCCATGGCTGTGGTGGCTGGCGTCGGCGCGGATCGGCACCAGATTGATCTGGCCGAAGCGCACGCCCTTTTCCGCGATCATGTTTTCGGCGATCTGGCGCACCCGTTCCGTACGGCCGCGAAACAGGGTGACCTCCATGCAGTGGCGATGATCGAGGCGCGTGCGCATGGAGCTGATGGTGATGTCATGATGCTCATGCTGGGCGCGCTCCAGCCGCAAGGCGAGATCCCGACCATCGTAGTCATAGACATAGGAGACGGCGGCGACGCAGTTCTGGGTGGCCACGCCCTTGGTCGTGGAGCGCACCAGCGCGTCGCGCACGAGGTCGCGGATGGCTTCCGAGCGGTTGGAATAGCCGTTCTTGGCCATGAAGGCGTCGATCTCGTCCGCCATGGCGTCGTCGAGGCTGATGGTGAGACGTTGCATGGGCTGACCCTCGGGTGTTGAGGCGCGCAGTGTAGCAGGCCAGCGCCAAGGCGCAAAAAAGCGCGGCCCCTGCGAGCCGCGCTTCCATTTCGTCAAGAGGGCGTCAGGCCATCAATCGGTCTTGCGATCCTCGATGGTGGAACGCGCGCTGCGCTCCTCGCCCGGGTTCACATGCACGTCGATGACCACCACATGGCCCTCGTTGAAGGCCGCCACGCCCTTGGCGATGGCCGCTTCGAGCTCCTTGACGCCCTTCACCGGGCCGATGCCGACAGCGCCGTAGGAGGTGCAGAGGCCCGCGATGTCCACTTCCGGGTCCGCGATGCGCTGGCCGATCCAGCGGTTGCCCACCGGCCGGTTGCGGCGACGGGCCACCGTTTCCTGATGCAACTCATCGTTGAAATAGGAGCGGTTGTTGTTGATGACGATCATCAAGGGCACCTTCGCGTGAACCGCGCTCCAGACGGCGCTGACGCCCATCAGGAAGTCGCCATCGCCCAGCACAGCCACGGTCTGGCGACCGCGCGTGTGCATGCCCAGCGCCACGCCGACCGCGATGCCCGCGCCCGAACCGATGCCGCCGCCGCCGTCCTTGCCGGTGTAGGACTGCGGACTGTGGAAGGGCCACAGATCGCAGTTCCAGCCGCGGCAGAGCCCGCCCAGGGTCACCTTGTCCGGATCGGGGAAGGCGGCGCGCAGGATGGCGCCGAGCTTGTCCATGGTGACGCGCTCGGGATCGCCAGCGGGCTTGGCCTTCTTCTCCAGCTTGCCGCGCCAGGGCGCTTTCTTAGCCGCAGGGAGCGCCTCGAGCAGGTCGTCGACCACGCTCTCGGTGGTGGCGGCCATGAAGACGTCCATCTGGGCGAGCGCCATATGGTTGGCGTGGGCGCCATTGTGCAGCGTCTGGTCGAGGCTGTTGGCGATGACGCGAGCGGGGGCCGCAGGCTGGCCCTTGAGGGCGCCGACGGCGCCGCCCAGATCCACCCAATCGAGCGCCAGGATCACATCCGCTTCCGCGACGATGGCGCGGGTGGCGGGCGAGAACTGGTTGAAGGGCTCGGTCACATGGGCGTCATGGTCGGTCGGGAAAGCGGCCCGCAGCTTCAGGTCGGACATGACGATGGCGCCGAGACGCTCGACCAGCTCAACGCGCTTGTTCCAATCCTCCATGGAGACGCCGCAGCGGCCCACGAGAACCAGCGGACGCTTGGCGCCCTTGAGCAGGGCCACAGCCTTGGCGATGGCCTCCTTGGCGGGACGGGGCGGCGCAGGCGGCTGGAAGCGGGCGAGATCGGGGAAGGTGACCTCATTCTCGAGCGAGGCTTCCTGCAGGCCCGCGTCCAGGGTGATGAACACGGGGGCGGGCGGATCGGCGCGGGTCAGCAGGTTGGCGCGGCACATGTCGGCGATCAGCGCGTCGGGGGAGCTGGGCTGCGCGTCCCATTTCACGATGTCGCGGACCATGCCGCCCTGATCGGTGGTGGAGTGGATCCAGTCGATCCAGGGACGACGCTGGGCCGAATCCACCGGACCGGTGGCGCCCAGCACGAACATGGGCACGCGATCACAATAGGCGTTGTAGAGGGACATCATGCCATGCATGAGGCCGACGTTGGAATGCAGCACGCAGGCCATGGGCTCGCCAGTGGCCTTGGCGTAGCCATGGGCGATGGCGACCGAGTGATCCTCATGCTGGCACAGGACCATGCTGGGGTTCTGGTTGCCCAGATGGTTCACGATGGAATCGTGCAGCCCGCGATAGCTCGCGCCGGGGTTGAGGCTGATGTAAGGAAAACCAAAGCGTTGCAGCATCTGGGCGGCGACGTCGCTGCCCCAGCCGACTGTAGGATCGGGTTTGCCTTCGGGCTTGTCGAATTCCATGGGTGTTCCTCTCCTGAGATGGGTTGGTGTGATCGTGAATCAGGACCGCTGATCAAGGCTGTGAGGGGGAAGGGCGCGCGCGCCGGGGACACAAGCCGCGCCGGGCGCGATCTTGCGATCCCCGACCGAAATCGCCCAAGCGTCCGCCAATCTCTTCGCCATGCCCGCGTCGTCTCCCCCGCGCCCGACGCGCCGATCCCGCTGGGGACTTGAGGCTCCGGGTGGTCCCGGATAGCGCGCCTGAACGTCAATCGTGATGTGCCCTGAGGCCGGGCGCACTATGGCGAGCGCCCGGGCCGAAAGCAAGGTCTGGGCTTTTCAACGGGCTTGCTTGACCCCGCCATGGGCCTTGGCCCATAAATCGATGCACAAACGCCGCAAGGACAGACAAGGGAGACAGCCCATGGCCCAGGCCGCCGCAATCGCAGAATCCTCGCAGCACCTGCATGACAGCATCGACGCCCAGGTGAAGCATGGCGTGCCCACCTTCTTCAAGCTGGAGGCCCAGCTGCCGATCCAGGGGCGGACCAACATTCCCCTCGCGGCCTCGGAATCCATGTGGGTCGTGCTGAAGACCTACGCCACCGGCGGCGAAAATGAGCTGCACGCCCATCCCCACGAAGACCACACCTTCGTGATCCTGCAGGGAGCGGCGAAATTCTACGGCCCCAACAAGGAAGAGCGCATCGCCCATGCTGGCGAGGGCGTGCTGCTGCCGCATGGCACTTTCTACTGGTTCCATGTGACCAGCAAGGAACCGCTTGTCATGCTGCGCATCGGCGCGGCCGCGGGCGAGGGCGACCGCTTCGGCCGCATCGACATCAACGGCGGCGTGATGCAGGGGATGACCCAGCCAACAAGCAGGTTCCGCTCATCCTCTCCGACCACTGGTATGGCCGGGGCTGACGGGTGCGGGCGTTGCGGCTTGCTGCGCCGATAGTGTATCACTTCAGGTATGTGCGGCGCCGAGCGCCTATGCATAAAAATGAGGCATTGGGAGGATCTTATGACTGACGACGTAATCCAGCTCGAGAATGTGAAGATCGAGCGCGATGGCAAGACCACATTCATCATCCTGAACCGTCCCGAGAAGCGCAACGCCATGAGCCCGCAGCTGCACATGGACATGTGCGAGGCGCTGGACTGGGCCGAAGAAGATGCGCAGACCCAGGTGGTCGTCATCACCGGCGCTGGCGGCAACTTCTGCGCGGGACAGGACCTGAAGCTCTATTTCCGCGGCACCGAAGACAATCCGCGCATGCGCGCCCGGGCCCGTCGCGCCGCCCATTCATGGCGCTGGGACAAGCTCTCGCGTTTCCCCAAGGCCACCATCGCCATGGTGCATGGCTATTGCTTCGGCGGCGGCTTCACGCCTGTGATCGCCTGCGATTTCGCCATCGCGGCTGAAGACGCCACCTTCGGTCTCTCGGAAGTCAACTGGGGCATCATTCCCGGCGGGCTCGTCGCCTGGGCGGTGACGCAGGCCATGACCTATCGCGACGCCATCTATTACTCCGTGACCGGCGACAAGTTCAGCGGCAAGGATGCGGCGGCGATGAAATTCGTCAACAAATCCGTGCCGCTGGCGGACCTGCGCGCGACCACCATGGAACTGGCGCGCAAGCTCGAGGCCAAGAGCCCGGCCGCCGTGCGTTACACCAAGGAAGCCATACGCTCCGTGCGGGGCATGTCGCAGGATCAGGCGCTGGATTACCTGAACTGCAAGAGCGATGCGCTCAAGCACATGGACCCCGAGGGCGGCCGTGAGAAGGCGATGAAGATGTTCCTCGACGACAAGGTCTTCAAGCCCGGTCTCGGCGAGTTCAAGCGCGACTGACATCGCTTGAAATGAAACGACGCGGCGGCCATGACCGCCGCGCATTTCCGGAGGACTTCCATGCGGGCTTGCGCGCGCGGCCTTGGGGCTGCGGTGACAATCTCAGTGATGGCCGCTCTGTGCCTGATCGCGGCGCCTGCGCAAGCGCTTGATCAGGCGCTGATCGACGCCGCAAAAAAAGAGGGCCGCGTGGTCTGGTACACGACCCAGATCGTGAACCAGTTCGCACGCCCCGCAGCGGAAGCTTTCGAGAAGAAATATGGCGTGCGCGTGGATTATATCCGCGCGGATTCCAACGAGGTCGCCTTGCGGATCCTCAACGAGGGACGCGCGGGAAAGGTGCAGGCCGACGTCTTCGACGGCACGGCGGCGGTGGCCAGCCTGAAGAAGGAAAATCTGGCTCTGCAATGGGTGCCCGAAGGCGCCAAACGCCTGCCCGCCAATGCGGTGGATGAGGCTGGCTTCTGGGTCGCCACCAATCTCTATGTGCTGACGCCCGGCTACAACACCGATCTCGTGCCCAAAGCCGCCGCCCCCAGAACCCTTGAGGACCTGCTCGATCCCCGCTGGAAGGGCAAGATCGTCTGGAACACCGCCTCCTCCCCCTCGGCTGCAGGCGGCTTCGTGGGCTTGGTGCTGACCTCCATGGGGCAGGAGAAGGGACGCGCCTATCTGAGGGAACTGGCGAAGCAGAATGTGACGGGCATTCAGGTCGCGGCCCGTCAGGTGCTCGATCAGGTGATCGCGGGCGAATACGCCATCGCTCTGAACATCTTCAACAACCATGCGGTGATCAGCGCCGCCAAGGGCGCGCCCTCAGCCTGGATCCCCATGAACCCCGCCATGGCCGTGCTGTCCGTCATCTCCGTGACGAAGGATGCGCCCCATCCGAACGCGGGCAAGCTGTTCCTGGAGTTCCTCATCTCCGAAGAGGGGCAGAAGCTCTATCGCGACGCCGATTACATGCCCATAGACCCCCATGTGCCCGCGCGCGATCCCTCCCTGCGGCCCGATGGCGAGCGCTTCAAGGCGCTCACCTTCACGCCCGAGCAGATCGATGCGAACATGCCCCTCTGGGCTAGCGTTTTCCGGGAATTTTTCAGGTGAGGACATCCCTATGCCCGCCGATCTGGTTGTGAAGTCAGAGCCCCGCGCACCCGCCGCTGGCCGCTTGAGCGGCCTCTTCGCCCATGGCGACAAACGCTGGTTCTCGGCCATGGTCGGCCTCGTTCTGGCGGTTCTGGTGTTGCCGCCGCTGCTCTTCCTCGTGCATGGGGCTATCACCGTCACCGAGCCCGGCGGGGCCACCACCTTCAGCCTGCACCGCTTCGGCGCCATCGTGGCCCAGCGGGGCTTTGCGCAAAGCGCCATCAATTCCTGCATCTTCTCGCTCGGCAGCGCGGTTCTGGCCCTGGTCATGGGCGGCGTCATGGCCTGGCTCGTGGAGCGCACCAACACGCCCTTGAAGCCGCTGGCCTATCTCACCACGATCATCTCCATGGGCACGCCCTATGTGCTCTATGTGAGCGCCTGGCTGCTGCTGCTGGCGAAATCCGGCCCCATCAACAACTGGTATCGGCAGTTCACCGGCACGACGGACCTGCTCATCAATGTCTATGGCCTCGGCGGCATGATCCTGATCGAGGGCCTGCTCTGGTCGCCGCTGGTCTTCCTGCTGCTGGGCGCGACCCTGCGCAATTTCAATCCGGAACTGGAGGAGGCCGCGCGCATGGCCGGCGCCGGGCCTTTCGCCACCATCCGGCGCATCACCCTGCGCCTTTCGCTGCCCTCCATTCTGGCGCTGGCCATGCTCGTTTTCATCCGCGCGCTGGAGGCCTTCGAAGTGCCTGCGCTGGTGGGCCTGCCGGGGCGCGTGCATGTGCTGACCACTGACATCTATGACACCATGCATCTGAGCATGCCGCCAGATCTCGGCTCGGCCAGCGCGCTCTCCTGCATGCTGCTCGTACTGGTCTCCGTGCTGCTCTATTTCTACGGTCGCCTGACCCGCAACGCCGAGCGCTTCGCAACCATCACGGGGAAGAATTTCAAACCGGCGCAGCTCGATCTCGGGGTCTGGCGCTATCCTGCCGCCGCGCTTCTGGTGCTGAATTTCGTGCTGCTTCTGGTGCTGCCGCTGATCATCCTGATCTGGGCCTCCATGCTGCCCTTCTACCAGAGCTTCAGCTGGGCGGCCTTCGCCCGCATCACGCCGGACAATTACAAGAATGTGCTGAACTCCTCGCGCTATATCGCGCTGCTCACCAACACCTTCGTGATCGCGCTGGTGACGGCGACCGCCGTCATGCTGATCGCCAGCTTCACGGCCTGGCTCAGCGTGCGCAAGGCGCCGGGGGCGGGGCTGCTCGACCAGCTCGCCACGACGCCGCTGGTCTTTCCGGGCATCGTGCTGGGCGTGGGCGTCATGCAGCTTTTCCTCACCGTGCCCATCGGCGTCTACGGCACCATCTGGATCATCGTCTGGGCCTTCGTGATCAACTACATGCCCTATGGGGTGCGCTATTCCTTCGCGGGCATGCTGCAGGTGCATCGCGAGCTGGAGGAGGCGGCGGCCGTCTCCGGCGCCTC
>CANGTC010000117.1 GCA_947456505.1 Beijerinckiaceae bacterium | reverse complement strand
GGTGGAGAAGAAGGGCGATTCCATCACCTTCGATTTCACCGGCAGCGACGACCAGACCGTCGGCCCCGCCAATATCCGCCCGCCGCTGGTGCGCGGCGCCATCGCCTATTGCCTGATCGCGCTGGTGGATCCGCATATCTTCATCAACAGCGGATTGATGCGCGCTTTCGACATCAGGGTGCGCGAGGGCAGCGTGATGAACCCGCGCTTCCCCGCCCCGCTCAACACCTACAATCCGACCGTGCACGCCACGGTGGAATCAGTCTTCGCCGCGCTGGTGAACATCATGCCCGCCAAGGCCCGCGCCGATGGCTGCGGCAGCCGCTCGATCATTCTGGGCGGGCGCAGCACCAAGGCAGGGCAGAGCTATGTGCAATATGAAATTCTGGGCGGGGGCGCAGGCGCGCGCAGCTCGAAGGATGGGGCGTCGGGCACCTCCGTCAACCAGTCCAACGCCAAGATCGCGCCCATCGAGATCATCGAGAGCGAGTTCCCCACGCGGGTCCTGCGCTTCGAGCTGATCCCCGATTCCGGCGGGGTCGGCGCCTTTCGCGGGGGGCTCGGCATTCGCCGCGAATATGTGAATTTGCAGGACGCCCGCTTCTCAATCCGCTCCACCAAACATGTCATCGCGCCCAATGGCGCTGCGGGCGGCGGCAAGGGGCGCACGGGCGACATCGTGGTGAACGCGGGCCGGGAGACCGAGAAACGCCTGCCCACCCGCTATGCGGATTACACGCTGAAAGCGCAGGACGTGTTCCGCCTCGACACCCCCGGCGGCGGCGGCCTTGGGGATCCACACAAGCGCGATCCCGTCAGCGTCCTCGCCGATGTGAACGAGGGCTATGTCACCCCGCAGGCCGCGCTGCGCGACTATGGCGTGGCGCTGGTGAAGAAGGGTCGCAAATATGAGCTGGCTGCAGAGCAGCCGCGGAAATGAACGGGCGCCTGCGCAAGGCGCGCCATTGACGCGGGCGCCAAAGATGATCGAAAACAGGTTTCACATGCGGTGGGCGCCCTGAGGGGACGGATCCCACGCCGCCATTCAAAACGGGAGAACGCCATGAAATTCACCGATCAGGTCGCCATCGTCACCGGCGCGGGACGCAATATCGGCGAGGACATTTCCAAGCTGCTCGCCAAGAATGGCGCGACCATCGCAGTCGTGGATCTTGATCCGGGCCGTGGCGCCAAGGTGGCGGCTGACATTGTAGCGGCGGGCGGCAAGGCGAAGAACTTCGTCTGCGATGTGTCGAAGGAAGAGGACATCCTGCAATGCGTGGCTGATGTGGCGGCGGCCTTCGGGCGCATCGACATGCTGATCAACAATGCGGCCATCTCCGACAACAAGAACATGTTCGATCTGACGACCGCCGAATGGAACCGGGTTCTGGCGATCACCCTCACCGCGCCATTCCTGCTGACGAAGGCCGTGGCGCAGGAGATGATCAAGGCCGGGCGCAGCGGGCGGATCGTCAATGTCAGCTCCACCTCCGGCTATTTCGGCCGCGACCGCGCCACCGGCTATACGGCGGCCAAGGGCGGGCTGGTGAATTTGACCAAGAGCCAGGCCATCCAGCTGGCGCCCCACAAGATCCGCGTCAACGCGGTGGTGCCCAACAAGATCGGCTCGCCCGTCGGCAAGGACGAGTTCGACCCCACGCGCCCCGTGGTCAATCTGGTGGGCCGCCCCGGTGTTCCAGAGGATCTGGCCAACGCCGTGCTCTTTCTGGTGTCGGAGGAATCCTCCTTCATCGTGGGCGCCGCCCTCTTCGTCGATGGCGGCTGCACGACCATGATGCCCGGCAACAGCTGAGAAAAAGCAGGGCCGGACTTGTGGAAGCCGGCCCACTTTGCCAAGATCGAGCCAGACAACAGGTCGGCGCCTCGGCGCCCACGGGGAGTGACGCAAGATGCATGACGCGCCGCATGAGGCTTTCAAGGTCATCCGGGACATCGAATTCGTAAAGCGGGGCGAGCAATCCCTGGCGGGCGACCTTTATCTGCCTTCGGACAATCCCAAGGCCCCCTGCGTCGTGGCGGTCCATGGCGGCGCGTGGCAGCGCGGCGGCCCCAAGAGCTACGCCCGACTGGGTCCCTATTTCGCCAAGCAAGGCATCGGCGTCTTCGCCGTAACCTATCGCTTCGCGCCCAAGAACCTCTTTCCCAAGGCCGTGCAGGATGTGCGCGCCGCAGTGCAGTTCCTGCGCGCCAAGGGGGCGGGGCTGGGCGTCGATGTGAACCGCATCGGCATCATGGGCGATTCGGCGGGCGGGCATCTGGCCTCCCTGGTGGCGCTGGCGGGCGATAGAGCGGAATTCGCCGGTCAGGCCGAGGACGCCTATCCCGGTGTGAGCACGGCGGTGAAGGCCTGCGTGCCCGTCTACGGCATCTATGACATGCTGGCCCAGTGGGAGTTTGACCAGATCCTCGCCCCCAAGGGCAATCTGGCGGAAATCTTCATGGGCTTCAGCGCCCTGGAGGACCGCTTCGGCTATCACCGGGCCTCGCCCATCAACTATGTGACCAAGGCCGCCAACAATATCGCCTTCTTCATGGCCTGGGGCGTGCGCGACGATATCGTGGAGCCCAAGTCGCAGTCGGAACAGATGATGGCGGCGCTGAAGCGGGCGGACTTTTTCGTGCGCAGCGCCACCGTGGACGCGGGACATTTCTGGGTGAGCGAGCCCCTGGACGAGCCAGGCAGCTTCCCGGGGTTCGTTGCGCCCCGTATCCTGCGCTTCCTGCAAGAGAAGCTTTGACGGGGGCTTCCCGCCTCAAGCTTTCCATGTGATAAATCTATGAAATCAATAGACCGTCCGGCTACGGCCGTACGGACCGAGACAAGAAGAGCCGGCAAACGGCGGGTAACGGGGGAAACCATGGGCAGACAATTTTCTGTCGACGATCAAGCCAATTCAAGCCTCTGGCTGCTCATGAGCAGCGTGGCGTCGCGTTTCGGTCGCGAGACTCTGCGCGGTCTCACAGGCTGCAAGCTGGGCGTGCAAGGCGCGCGGGTGCTGATCTATCTTCTGGAGCAGGAGGGCCTGCGATGCTCCTCCCTGGCCAATGCGGTTGGCCTTGAGGCGACCGCCCTGTCCCATCTCTTGCGGTCGCTGACGGATCAGGGGCTCATCGTGCGCGCGCGCGCGCCCAGGGATCAGCGCTCAATCGAGGTGAGCCTGACGCCAAAGGGCCGCGAGGTGGCCGAGCAATGCCGGACCATGAACGCTCAGACAGCCAGCCTGCTGATTGACGGCCTTGACCAGAAGGACGTGCAGACCCTGCACGCCGTCCTGACGCGCATGAACGCCAATCTTGAGGCGGCGAGCGGCGCAGAAGCCTGAGGCCGCAGAGTGGTTTCGTTTCAGGGCGAACTGAAACCACTCCGCATTGCTTTTTCGAACGCGTTTTCTTCACGCGATCCGATATCCACTTCGCTTGAAGACAGTCTACCCAGCCGCCTTGGCGAAAAGCTGGATGATATTGCCCTCGGGATCCCTGAAGGCCAGCACGCGTCCATGGCTGCCCATGTCGCGGCTCTGAATGATGGTGCAGCCATTCTCGGCGAGCTTGGCCTCATAGGGTGCGAGATCATCAACTTCGAGCGCCGCCACCGCGCCGCCCTCGAGACTGGCGGACTCCTCGGGCGAACTGAGGGCGAAGCTCACATTGCCGCCATCGAACTGCGCCCAGCGCGCGCCATCGCGAAACTTCAACTTGAGGCCGAAGACGCCCTCATAGAAAGACACCGCCCGATCCATGTCCTTGACGGTGTAATAAACGCTCTGAACCCGCTTGAGCACGTTTCGCTCCCCTGTTTTGAGACTGCGTCGCCTGCTGCGCGCAGCGGCAGGCATTGAGCCTCTCAGGGGCGGCGACGTCAACCCGGGGCGCGTGTGAGAAGAGCCGCTCTTGCGCAGAGCACATCAGCGATAGCGTCAAGACTTGCCGAAGGATTTGCCAGCCCGGGTGAGCGCGACGAGCGCAACCACCAAGCCGATCAGAATGGTCGGGCCGATCAGAACGCCGGGTTCAACGCCCGGCGCCTTGCGGGCGACGACGGCGCCCAGAACGCCCATGGCTCCCAGCGCCAATGCGGCGATGAGCGCTTTGCCATGGCCCTTGCGCTGACGCCTCAGGTCGATGCGGATGGAAGCCACCCCAGGACCCATTGCGCAAAACATTCTCGACGCCGTCAAGATTTGCAGGGATCATCTCGTAGCCAAGGCGGCGGGCGGCTGATTGAACGGCCGCGATCGCCAATTCCGGCGAGCAGTCGATCCATCCGGAGCGGATCCGCTGATGATCAAGGATCGCCTGCGCCGCCTGCAGAACCTCGTTAGCCAGATCGGCGCGGGTGAAACCAAGATAATCAACATACAACCGATATGGGGTCGTTTTGCGCAGCTGGGCGATGGTGACCAGGGGGTCTTCGCATGACCCAAGCTGAACGAAACCATGCTCGCTCCGAAGAACGTAGACAAAAGCCACAGACCGCGCGGCGCGCCATCGGGCGAAGAACCCCTGCTGGCTCCGCCAATTTCTGGAGCGCTGCGGGAGGAACCCCTCAGAGGGGGGAAAACTTCTGATTTTTGAACCCTCTATTCTCAAGTGCATGTTTTTAACTCTTCCCCGGGCGCAGACCTGAAACCCACAAGCTGAAAAAATGTAATCAAATTATTAACTATTACAATAAAAATAATTTCGTTTCCTCGCCCCTGAACCTGGCGCTCCTTGCCTGCTGTGAAGGCGGCGATGACCTGCTATAAGGCCTCATCGGGCGCGGGAGGCGCCGCTGGAGGATCGTCCGTCATGTTCAAGAAAATGCCCGTCATCGCGATCGAGGAACACTTCTGGGACCACGAATTGGCTGCGGAGTCGAAGGGTTCCGAGGGCGTGCGCTCGCCGGAACACCTGAAGCGCCTCTATGATCTGAGCGAATTGCGCCTGAAGGAGATGGACGAGGCGGGCATCGACATCCAGGTCCTCTCCCATGGCGCGCCCTCGACGCAAAAGCTCGACGCCTCCATCGCCGTGGATCTGACCCAGCGCGTCAATGACCGCCTGGCCGCCGCCATCGCCCGCCACCCCACCCGTTTTGCGGGTTTCGCCGCCCTGCCCACCGCCAACCCGGAGGCGGCCGCGCGGGAACTGGAGCGCTGCGTGAAGGACCTGGGTTTCGTCGGCGCCATGATCTGCGGCCTGACCAATGGCATGTTCCATGATGACGAGCGCTTCTGGTGCATCTATGAGCGCGCCGAGGCCCTGGGCGTGCCGATCTATTTCCACCCCTCATTCCCCGACGCAGGCGTCTCAAGCGTCTATTACGACAAATACGCCAAGGAATTCCCGCAGGTGGTGCGCGCCGCGTGGGGCTATACGGTGGAGACCGCGACGCAGGCCGTGCGCCTCATTCTCAGCCGCGTCTTCGAGAAGCATCCGGGCCTGAACGTGGTTCTCGGCCATATGGGCGAGACCCTCCCCTATCAGTTGTGGCGCATAGACCAGGCGCTCAAGCGCCCGGGCCATGACGTGATGCATTTCCGCGATCATTTCACGCGCAATTTCTACATCACCTGCAGCGGCCACTTCTCAACAACGGCGCTGGTCTGCGCCATGATGGAGATGAGCATGGATCACATCATGTTCTCGGTGGACTATCCCTTCGTGGCCAACAAGCCGGCGATCGACTGGCTTGAGACCCTGCAACTCTCGCATACCGACATGCAAAAATTCCTCAACGGAAACGCGCGCAAGTTGCTGAAGATTTAATCTGACGCCACGCGGCTGCGCACCTGCAAAGAACTGCGGGCGCACAGCCGCTTTTTCATAACCCAGCGCCGCCTTGCGGCCACAACCACGAGCAGACCATGGCCGCGCGCCCGACCCTCTATCTTCTCCCCGGCCTCCTTTGCGACGCCTATACGTTCGAGCATCAGAAGCGCGCGCTGGAGGGCGAATTCGACGTCCGCGTGCTCGACTTCTTCGGCCTCGATTCCATGACCACCATGGCCCGGCGGGTGCTTGATGAGGCGCCTGCGCGCTTCTCGGTCTGCGGCTTCTCCATGGGCGGGCGTGTCGCCATGCAGATCCTGCGGCTGGCGCCCGAGCGGCTGGAGCGGCTCTGTTTGCTCGATACGGGCATCATCCCCCCAGCACCCGGCGAGGCGGAGAAGCGGCAGGTGCTTGTCGATCTCGCCTGGAAGGAGGGGATGGACGCCGTGGTGAAGGCCTGGCTGCCCCCCATGCTGCATCCAGACCGGCGCAACGATCCCGCCTTCATGGGCCCGCTGGGCGACATGGTGCGGCGCGCGACGCCTGAGATTTTCGAAAAGCAGATCCGCGCTCTGGTGAACCGTCCGGATCCCACCCTTTTGCTGCCGAAAATCAACTTTCCCACCGTCGTCGCCGTGGGGCGGCAGGACGAATGGAGTACGGTGGCGCAGCACGAGGACATCGCCAAACTCATCCCCAACGCCAAACTGGTGGTGATCGAAGACAGTGGGCATTTCACGCCTGTGGAACAGCCTGAAGCCCTGACCGCGATCCTTCGCGATATGATGGCCATGACATAAATCGATGCGATAAACTGAGGAGGAAACCAATGTCTAAAGGCCCATTCCGCGCCGACCATGTCGGCAGCTTGCTGCGACCCGCCGAACTCAAGGAAGCCCGGGCGAAGGCCGCCAGCGGCGCCATAACCCAGGATGCGCTACGCGCCATCGAGGATAAGTGCATCCGCGACGTCATCGCCCTGCAAGAAAGCGCGGGCCTTCAGGCCGTCACCGATGGCGAATTTCGCCGGGCCATGTGGCACACGGACTTCCTCACGGGCTTTGACGGAATCGTGGCGACAAAATCGCAATATGCGGTGAAGTTTCACGGCAAGAATGGCGAGACCGCAGAGACCTCGTCCATGCTCATCGTCAATGACAAGGTGCGCCGCACCAAGCCTGTCATGCTCGACCATTTCAGCTATCTGAAATCCGTGACGTCGAAGACCGCCAAATTCTGCATGCCCTCGGCGACCTATCTGCACCTGCGCGGCGGCCGCAAGCTGGTGGATCAGGCAGCCTATCCCGACATGGCGGAATTCTGGAGCGACATCGCCACTGTCTATCAGCAGGAGATCGACGATCTCGCCAACGCGGGCTGCGACTATGTGCAGCTCGACGACGTCTCCTTCGCCTATCTCTGCGATGAGGGCATCTGCCAGCAGATCGCCAATGATGGCGAGGACCCAAAGCGCCTGCCCCAGCTCTACACGCAGATCGTCAACACCCTCACCGCCAAGCGGCCCGCGAATATGACCGTGACGATTCACACCTGCCGGGGCAATCACGACAGCATGTGGATGGCCTCAGGCGGCTATGACGCGGTGGCGGAGTCTTTCTTCGCCGAAACGAATGTGGACGGCTTTTTCCTTGAATACGACACCGAGCGCGCCGGTGGTTTCGAACCCCTGCGCTTCGTGCCGAAGAACAAGAAAGTGGTGCTGGGCCTCGTCAGTTCGAAGGAGGCTGCGCTCGAGACCAAGGACGCCCTCAAGCGCCGGATCGAGGAAGCTTCGAAGCATATCTCCATCGATCAACTGTGTCTGAGCCCGCAATGCGGCTTCGCCAGCACCGCGCCCGGCAACCGCATCACCGAGGATGTGGAGCGCCGCAAGTTGCAACTGATCGTGGAGACCGCCCAGGAGGTCTGGGGGACGAGCGTTTAGGCGCTCGAAGCCCCCTCCAGCTCGCCCAGCGCGTCGCGGATCCAGGCGCTGGTCTTGGCGAGCCCGCCAAACGGGAAGAAGTGGAAGGCCTCCACATTGGCGCCGGTCTCGCTTGCGAGCACCTCGCCAAGGCCTTTCACGACACCTTCGGGGCCTGTGTCCTTCAACAGGCGCCCGATGGTGCCCACATGCTTTTGCACAGCTGAAATCGAATTGCCGATGCCACAGCGCAGCGCGAATTTCAGCAGGGTGGCCGGGTTCGCAGGCCCCGCCAGCCCAAGCCGAATGGGCGCCTCAATTCCCGCCTCCCGGATCGCCCCCAGCCATTGCTCCACGGGACGCGGATCGAAGGAAAACTGCGTCACAATGCCAAAGCCCAGGCCCGCCGCTCTGGCGGCGTCGCGCTTGTCGGTGAGCACCTTCATCAACCGCTCATAGGAGAGGCCCACATTGCCCTCGGGATGGCCCGCGACATCCACATGGGTGATCCCCAGTTGCTGCAACAAACCGCTCTCGATCACCTGCAAGCTCGTCGCGTAATCGCCGCGCGCGCGCGTGCTGTCGCCTGCAATCAACAAGAGGCGCCTCACCTGCGCCTCCTGCGCAAGCCCTCCCACATAATCCGCCAGCATCTGACGCGTCATCATCTGGCGCGCGGGCACATGCAGGATGGGATTGTAACCCGCGCCGCGCAGGATCTTCGCAATATCAATGCGGGTGCGGAAATCATCGCCCGGGAGATAGCTGATATAGACATCCGCCCCCGCGCCGAAGAAGCTGTCGAGCACCTTCGGCGAGTTCTTTTCATAGACCTCGACGGTGGCCGCACGCAGGAGGCCTGCCAGGCGCGCATTGATGGCGGCGCTGTGGGCGCGCGCCCGGTCGGCGGAGACGTTCATGCCTGTTCCTCAGGGCTGACGGCGCGAGATGACGAAGGACTCATCGTTGAACCAGAGGCCACCGTATTTCTGCAGGACCTCTTCGGTGGCTTCGAGATAGCGATCATTCTTCACCACCTCGGAAAGCCGGTGATCCTCGATCTGCGCCACATAGATTGCGGCGTTCCAGGCCGCGAAAAGCGTCGAGGTGCCGATGGCGCCCACGACTTCGCCGGGCAGGGTGTGCATGTCATAGCGGAACACTGAGCGGGCGTCGGAATAGGCGTTGAAGTTAAGGTTGCGGCCAGCGGCGCCGAGCTCGATCTTCACCGATTTCAGAAGCGCATGGCGATCCACCACGAAGGGGTTTTCGCCCGGCCAGACCTTCTGGACAATCTCCAGCCCCGGGTCTTTGCCTGAAGAATGGATGCCGATGAGGCGACCGCCCGGCCCCAGCGCCCGCGCCAGGGGACCAATGACCTTCTTCGCCTTGAACTCGGCGGAGGCCCGGGCGCGATAGGGCTGGGAAGCGATGATGAGATCGTAATCCGCCGTCACGCGGCCGGGGCGCGGCAGGATCGGGTCGAGCAGGAAGCGGTGATCCTCCCGGTAGAGGGTCAGCACGATGGGCCGATCATACATGGGATTGCCCGTCTTCGGGCTGACCTTGGCGCTCCAGTTCTCCGAGAGGAAGCTCTGCAGATCCGTCAATTGCTCCTCGAAATCATGGGAGGAATTACCGGTCAGCGCCACCTCTTTCCAGATAAGGCTATGGGCGGCGGTGGAGCTTTTGGGGGAAAGCCAGGGTGCTTCGGAATAGTAAAGATTCGTCAGCACCAGTACGGTCGATGGATGCTCGTAAAAACGGTCGGGAATCTTGTCGAGGGTGAGGCGCACGTCTTCCAGGCTCACCTCCTTGCCAACCACATAGAAGGGCATGGTGGGAAAGCGCGCATGCATGGCGCGCATGACCCGCGTCAACACGGTTCCGTCCCCCACGCCCGCATCGAAGAGGCGCAGCGCGGGCGGGCGCGGGCTGATATTGGCCAGCTCCATGGCGACCCGGTTGGCGACCACCCACTTCTCCGAGCAGGTGTTGACGAAGAGCAGATACTTCTGCCGATTGTCGAAGAAGCGGAAGTTTTCCTCAGAATTGCCACCCGCCGCATTGGCGGGCGCCGCTGGCGCTGCGGGCTTTGACGCGGGAACCAGCACTGTCCCACTTTCACCATTAGAGGCGCCCTGAGTGGGCAAGGGCGTTTGAGTGGGCGCTGGGCGTGAACCCTTTTTCACCCGAAGACGCAGGGCCTGGGGATCATCCGCATGGCTGGCCATGAAGGCGCGCAGGCGGGCGAGGGTGTCGAGGGTGACGCTGCCGCCATCGCGCAGACGGGAAACAAGCTTGCCGTCATTGACGCAAAGCCTCCCAAAGGTGGATTCCGCCAGCCCGGCGAGCCTGCAAAAATCACTGATTTCGTTCAGAATTTCCTGTGCCGCCATGGCGCCTCTCCTCCATGCCCCAGCTTGAGCTGACGTCGCGGAGGGATTGTCGTCTATGTCGCCTTGGCGTCAACCACAAAATGAAAGCATGAACGTGGGCAAAAAAGATGGGCAAGATTCATAAGATGGGAACCGAGCGCAGTCCTTAATGCAGGCGAGGACTGTTGGCGATGCGATTACGATCTGCGCTCGTCACCTTCACGTCGAGCTTGCGGCCATTGCGAAGGATCGTCAGGGGCGCCTCCACCCCGGCTGACCCGAGCGCCCACAGGCGTTTGAAGAACCCTGCGAGATTGATCACCGGCGCCCCCGCTATGGACAGAACCACATCCCCCGCCCGCAGATCCGCTCGTTTGCCGGGGCCGCGATCGGCAACGCCCATGAGCACGACCTTATCCTCGATCTCCGTGGCGTAGACGCCCAGCCAGGGGCGCGGCGGCCGATTGGGCTGGCCCATGGCGAGCATATCCTCGATCACCGGCTTCAGCAGATTGATGGGGATGCTCATGTTGATGTTTTCGCTAATGCCCTTGCCGCGTTGCTGCTCGAGCTGCAGGGAGCCGACGCCCACAAGTTCCCCGGTAGGCCCGATCAGGGCAGCCCCGCCCCAGTTTGGATGGGAGGGCGCGGTGAAAATGGCGTCGTCGAGCAGATATTCCCAATAGCCCGCAAATTGTTGGCGCGCAGCCACATGGGCGCCAACCGACCGCTTGCGCCCACCCGCGCCCGCCAGCACCACGTCATCGCCAATCTGAACATCATCGGAATCGCCCATGGCGATGGCGGGGGCATCGAGCCGTCCCAGCGCCTGCACCAGAGCGAAGCCGGAGGTCTGGTCAATGCCCACCACATGAGCGGGCGCCACAATTCCCTCTCCCGTGCGCAGCCAGACCGATTCGGCCTCATTGACGAGATAGCCGACGGTGACCGCGAGCCCCGTATCCCTGATGAGCACAGCGTTGCCGGCCCGCTCCGTGCCAAGGGTGGCGGCGGAGAAGGCGTTTTCCGGCACGATGGAGCTGATGGAGAGCACACTCCTCAGCACCTCATCCAGATCAAACTCATAGGCGTCGGTCTTGGGCTGGAAGGCCGCTGGCACTTTCCAGTCGCTGAATGACGACATGGCCCCGCTCCTTTGCGAGCTAAACACAGTCAGTCATTCATCATAGCTGGCGCACGGCCCACGGCAAGCGTGGTTGTTCGCCTAAAACAAGGCTCAGACCGGGGTCTCCCCCAGCACAGTCACCCTGCGCAGGATGCGGCGCTCGTCAGCAGGAAAATCCGTGCGGGCATGGAGGCTGCACCTGTTGTCCCACATGATGAGGTCGCCAACCCGCCAGCGATGGGAATACTGGAAGCACGTCTGCTCCTGATGATCGAACAGCCGGAGCAGGAGAGCGTCGCTCTGCGCCCGCGATATGCCCTCGATGCAAAGAGTCATGCCCCGGTTCACATAGAGCGCCTTGCGTCCCGTGGCGGGATGGGTGCGAATGATGGGATGAGCGAAGCATTTGGCGCCCGGGGGAACATCCCGATAGAGCTCCATGGCGCTCTGGCCATAGCCACCTTCCTCATTATATTCGAAGATATTCAGCGCTTGACGCCCCTCGACCGCACGCGCAAGATCCTCCGGCAGGGTCTCGAAGGCCCGGTACATATTGGCGAAAATGGTCTCGCCCCCATGGGAGGGGATCTCGATGCCATAGAGCAAGGCCGCCATGCAGGGCCGCTCCACATAGCACTGGTCCGAATGAAAGAGCATCTCCCCATCGGGCAAGGCGCCGATGAGCTTCCCATTCTCCCGCACATTGGAAATCAGGAAGGACGAGGAATGGGCCTTGGACAGACCGCTGTTGCGATTGACAGCGCTGGCGAGGGGCCCGAACCCCCGGGCGAATGCGACCTGGTTCTCTTCACTGAGATCCTGCCCGCGTAGCAGAATGACGCAATGGGCGTGAAAGGCCTCGCGAATTTTCTCGAAAGTTGCGGGATCGAGGGGGCGCGAGAGATCGACGCCCAGAATCTCAACGCCGATTTCGGGGCCCAGAGGTCGTAGGGCGAAGCCATCTGCAAGCACGCCCCTTGCTGGGGGTTCGACGAGCGACATGGGCTTCTCCCAGGGTTGATATTAGAGGTCTAATGTCTGGAAGACAGAGGACCCTGTCAAGCGCTGCTATTGCGCGCTAAAACGCAAAAAGGCGGCCACCCGAAGGCGACCGCCGTTTTGAAGACTAAATCTGAAGAGTTTTGATCCGTTCTTTGCAGGCCTGGCGGCGACCTACTCTCCCAGGTCTTGAGACATAGTACCATTGGCGCTGGAGCTTTTGACGGCCGAGTTCGGGATGGGATCGGGTCTGGACGCTCCGCAAGAGCCACCAGGCCGGCG
>CANGTC010000116.1 GCA_947456505.1 Beijerinckiaceae bacterium | reverse complement strand
TGATCTTGCGGTCAGCGCCACCGCGTTCTTCTGGGGCTATCTGGCGGCGGTGGCGGTGGCGATTCCGCTGGGGCTTTTCATCGGCTGGAACCGGCGCGCGCAATATATGGTGCAGCCCTTCATCGATGTGATGAACGCGGTGCCGCGCATCACCTTCCTGCCCATTCTCGTCATCTGGTTCGGCATCGGCATCTGGTCGAAGCTGGCGGTGGTCTTTCTGGGGGCGGTGATCCCCATCACCATCGCCGCCTATTCGGGGGTGAAGACCAATGAGGCGCGGTTCCTGCGCGTCGCCCGTAGCTTTGGCGCCTCGGGCTTCAAGATTTTCACCAGCATCATCCTGCCGGGCACGGTGCCCTTCATCTTCACTGGCCTCAAATATGGGGCGGGCAGGGCGCTGCTGGGGGTTGTGGTGGGCGAGCTTTACGCCTCCACCGCTGGCATAGGCCACATGATCGCGGACGCCGGAAACACCTTACAGACCGACGTGGTCTTCGTGGGCGTGTTGATCTTCACGGTGACAGGCCTTGTCATCAACGCACTGCTGGACCGGATCGAGAAGCGCTTCGAGCGGTGGCGCCCCGAGGGAGCGCGGCGATGAACAGGACGCGCGCTTTCTATCAACGAAATGAGAGACTGATCCTCGGCATCGCCATGATCGCGCTCTTTCTGATCTTCTGGGAGGGCCTGTCGCGGGGCTGGTGGGCGGATCTGCTGCGCCCGCTCATGGGCGCCAGCGCCGACAAGCTGAAGATCAAGCCGATCTTCGTCTCATCGCCCACGGCGGTGGCCAGCGCCGCCTGGCGGCTTTATGTGGTGACCGGCGAAATCTGGCCCCATCTGGCGGTGAGCGGTGTGGAATTGGTGGCGGGCCTCGGGGTCGCGATCCTCGTGGGGATTCCGCTGGGGCTGGTCACCGGGCGCTATCGGCTGCTGTCCTATGCGGTCGAGCCCTTCATGGCGGCGCTGAACGCCACGCCGCAGGTGGCCTTTCTGCCGCTGATCATCCTTTGGATGGGCACGGGCTATGGCACGCGCGTCTTCATCATCTTCCTGCTGACGATCATCCCCATCTTCATCAGCGCCTTTGCGGCGGTGCGCACGGTCGATGCGCGGCTCCTGAAGGTCGCGGCGAGCTTTGGGGCGTCCGAGGGTTTCCTGTTTCGCTCCGTGGTGGTTCCGGGCTCCGTGCCGTTTTTGCTGGCGGGGCTGCGCCTCGCGATTGGCCGCGCCATGATCGGCATCGTCGTGGGGGAGCTTTACGGCTCGGCCATGGGGCTTGGGCTGATGATCAACCGGGCGGGCTCCACCTTCCAGACCGACACGGTTTTCGTGGGGGTGATGACCATCATCATCGCGGGCATGGCGCTGACGGAAGTGGTGAGCCGCATCGAGACGCGGGTGGAGATCTGGCGGCCCAATGCGCGGGATGCTGTTCAATAGGGGCGGCTTGCACGGGGCGAGCGAGCCTGTAAGCTCATGACAACGAAAAACCGGAGGAAGACCATGATGAATTGGGCCATCGCGCGCTCAGGCCTCGCAGCGCTCGCCAGTCTGGCGGCGGCGAGCTTCGCTCAGGCGGCGGACCTCAAACCCTTCAAGCTGGGCATTTCCGCGCCCGTCGTCACGGTGCTGCCGGTGTGGCTGGGAGACGCAGGCGGCTTCTTCGAGAAGCAAGGGCTCAAGATCGAGGTCGTCTCCATGGAGGGCGGGTCGCGCGGGACACAGGTGCTGCTCTCCGGCGAGATCCAGGCCATGCATGTGGGCCTCTCCCCGGTGGTGCAGGCGAACGGGCAGGGGGCTGACCTGCGCGCCGTGGTCGCCAGCGCCAATATCCTCCCCATGACCATCTTCACCGCCAAGAAGCTGGACCCAGCGCTTCCCAAGGGCGCGAAGGTCGGCATCAGCACCTTCGGGTCGGAGACCGACATCGCCCTGTCGATCCTGCTGCCCAAACTCGGCATGAGCCGTCAGGATGTGGAGATCACCCAGGTTGGTGGCACCGGCCAGCGTTACGCAGCCCTGATCGCCGGGCGCATCGATGCGGCGCCTCTCCTGGAGCCCGCCATATCGCAGGCGAAAGCCAAGGGCTTCATTCCGATCTTCGACCTCTCGGAGTCCGGCGGCGCCTGGATCTTCGACGCTGTGGTCATGACCGCCCCTTACATCAAGGGTAACCGAGACACCGCGCTGCGCTTCATGCGCGCCTATGTCGAGGGCGCCCAGTGGGGTCTCAAGAACGAGGCGAAGCTGCGCGAAGTCATCGCCGCGAAGTTCAAGACTCAAGACAAGTCCGTGATCGACGCCACCGTGGCCGACTTCATCAAGCTCATGCCGCTGGATGGCCGCCCCTCGGTCGATGGCGCGAAGAATGTCATCGAGCAACTCGACGCGCTCAAGGTTCCCATCACCAGCCGGAAGGTCGAGGACTATCTCGACCTCAGCCTCGCCGACGAGCTGCAGAAGCAGGGTTTCTATGACGAGCTGAAGAAAACCTATGGCTTGATGAAATAGGCGAGCCCGTGGCGCGCTTCCAGTCTCCCGAATTGTGGACGACACAGGAAGCGGCGGAGGTCCATATGAGCGAAGACGGCATTGAGCGGGACGGGTTCAAGCCTGGCGATCATGTGATCGTCACCGGCGGAGGCGGGGGCTTTGGCCGGGCCTTCGCCAAGCGTTTCGCCCGCATGGGCGCCCGCGTCTCGATCTGGGAGATCGACCCGGTGACGGGGCCGCAGACCCTTGTGGAGGCGCTCGCCGCTGGCGGCGAGGCGCAGCTCTTCCAGGTTGATCTGGC
Organism: Beijerinckiaceae bacterium; assembly: GCA_947456505.1. Taxonomy (GTDB): domain Bacteria; phylum Pseudomonadota; class Alphaproteobacteria; order Rhizobiales; family Beijerinckiaceae; genus Terripilifer. The sequence goes on along the minus strand of CANGTC010000116.1, from coordinate 9,806 downwards.
GGATGCGCAGGCCATAGCTGCGACTGCGCGCAGCAGCGCGCTGGCCTATGGAACGCCCTATTGCATCGTCAACAACGCCAGCATCTTTCCCCGCGCCAGCCTGCTCGACATGACCATCGACACCTTCGATACGACGCTCAAGGTCAATCTCACAGCGCCCTTCCAGATCATTCAGGCCTTCGGACCGGATATGATCGCGAGGGGGCGTGGCGTGATCCTGAATGTGGCGTCGGGCCGGGCGCTCGAAGGCGCCGTCAATGGCGCCAGCTACGCCTGTTCGAAGGCCGCGATTCTCTCGCTCACCAAGACGGTGGCGCTGGAATGGGCCAAGCACAATATCCGCTGCAACTGCATCATTCCCGGCGTCTCCCTGACCGCCCAACCCTTGGCGGCCACGACCGAGGAGGAGCTTCTGGAGCGCGGCCGGACGCGCATTCCCCTGGGACGGGTTGGCTATCCTGAGGATGTGGCGGGCCTCGCCGCATGGCTGGTGAGCGCCGACGCAGCCTATATGACCGGGCAGGGCGTGGCGATGAATGGAGGCGCGGTGCTCGTGCCGCAATGAGGATGGGTGATGAAGTCCTTGCGCCCCATATTCAATGAAGGAAGCCCAACGCGCCGTCGCGCCTTGCGCATCGGGGGCGGCGCTTTGGCGGCGGCCTGGTGTGCGCCCGCCCGCGCGGAAACCCTCGTCGATCTGCAACTTGTGCTGGCGGTCGACGCCTCCGGAAGCGTTGATCAACGGCGCTTCAACCTTCAGAAACAGGGCTATGTAGCGGCGTTCCGGAATCCCAGGGTGCTCGCCGCCATACAGTCGGGCGCTTATCAATCCATCGCGGTGACCATGTTCCAGTGGACCGGGCCGCAGCTGCATTTCGAGGTCATCCCCTGGATGATCATTCGCGACGAGGCCTCCGCGCAGGCGGTGTCGCGCGCCATCGACGCCGTGCCCCGCCGTATCTTTGGCGGCGGCACCTCCATCAGCGGCGCTATCGATTATGGGGTGACGCGTTTCGCCCGAGGGGAGATCCAGAGCGACCGCAAGGTCATCGACATCTCCGGCGATGGGTCCAACAATGGCGGCCGCCCCGTCCGGCGCGCGCGCGATGAGGCCGTCGCGCTGGGAATCACCATCAACGGCTTGCCGATCCTCTCCATCGAGCCCTGGCTCGAGGAGCACTATCGCGAGGAGGTCATCGGCGGGCCGGGAGCCTTCCTCGTATCGGCGCGCGATTTCGAAAGCTTTGGCGAGGCCATCGTGAAGAAGCTGATCGCCGAAATCGCCGATCTGCCCCCGGAGACAGCGCGCGGCTGAGGCTGCCCATAAGCCGCTACAGCGCTCGCGTATCGCGATGGGCCCTGCACCGTGGTGCGGCGCATGTCGCGCCGATACGCCTTGTCATCGAAGGGTGTGCCGCGATGCATGGTGCAGCGGTTGTCCCAGATCACCAGATCGCCCTCGGTCCAGGCGTGGGAGTGAAAATATTTCGGCTGAAGCGCGAAGGCGGTCAGCTCCGCCAACAGGGCGCGCCCCTCCTCCAGCGGCATGCCCACGACCTCGGCGGCGTGGGAGGCGAGCACCACGGACTTGCGTCCGGTGCGCGCATGGACTCGCACGAGGGGCTGAATGACCGGGGGCATGGTGGCGATCTCGTCGTGGCGGAAATCGACGCCTCCCGCCAGCGCCCGCGAATGCCAGATGGAATGCACCGCCGCAAGATCGGCGATACGGTCCTTCATGGCCTGGGGCAGATCCTCATAGACAGCGCGCATGTCGGCGAAATCCGTATTGCCGCCGGTGGGCGGCACGATGCGGCCGGACAGGAAGGAATAGGTGGTGTCGGCGTCGATGAAGGAGCGGTCGGTGTGCCAGAGCTTGTCCGCCTCGCGCCATTGGCGGCGCCGGTCGGCCTCGCCGAGAATGCCGTGTTTCTCGTCCAGATTGGAAATATCGTAGAGCTCGGGCCGCAACCGCGTGTTCTGACCGACCGCGCGCCCGTGGTTGAGCGCATAGGACAGGTCGCCAAAGCCCTTGCTGACCTCGATCTGCTCATCGTCCGACAGATGCTGGCCATGCAGGAAGACCACGGCGTAGCGGTCGAGCGCCTCCTCGATGGCCCCCAGCACCGCAGGGCTGTGGTCAGCGCGCAGATCCACGCCATCGATCCTGGCCACGAAAGCGTCGTGAATCGGCGTCACCTTGATCGTCATGAAAGCCTCCCTTGATCGTTGGGACGGATGTTCGCGGCCGCCGCGCTCCCTGTCAACAGGCGCCGGAACCATGGGGGACCGGCTTGGTTACAAGCGGGCAGGGACCCTGCGCGGGATGGATATGCACGATCATGAAACTCCGGTCCGCTTTCTGGTTTCCGCGGTTCACGCTTGTCCAGCACCTGCTGATCCTGAGCCTGACCGTTCTCTTGCCGCAGGTGTTTTTGGGAGCGTTGATCGCCGGGCGCTATACATCCCAGCATAAACTGGGTCTTGAGCGCGCGGCGATAGATGCAGCGCGTGACCGCAGCGCAGGGCTGGACCGGGAGCTTGAGGGGATGATCGGCGCACTTCAGGCGCTGGCGACTTCTCCGCTGATCGACACCAACAGTTTCGGCCGTTTCAGGGCCGAAGCGTTGCAATTGCTGAGCTTTCGTGGGACCGCGATTGTGATGCGCGATCGCGCGGGGCGCCATATCATCAATACGCTGCAACCTGCGGATGCGCCTGCGCTGGTCAGCACGGACCCTGACTTGCTCGCGAATGACGCAGTGATTTTCGCAACGAAAGCGCCAGCTGTGTCGAATCTTTATATCGGCGCAGTCACGAAAATGCTGTTTGTGAATGTGGGCGTTCCGGTCATCCGCGATAACGAGGTCCGGTATGTCCTTGCGATCGCCGTCGCGCCCGAAACGCTTCGCAACTCGCTTCTCAGCAATACGCCTGAGGGCTGGATTGGCGTGATCCTGGATCGCAAAATGCAGGTCATAGCCCGATCCACGGAGCAAGAACTGTTCGTCGGCAAGTTGACGGCAAGGCCAATGCAAGAGCTCTTGGTTGGCGAAAGCGGCAGCTTTCACGGCGGATTTTCGCTGGAAGGATTGCCGATTTTCTCCGCCTATCAGAAATCCTTGCTGGCTGGCTGGACGGTCGCATTCGCCATTCCAGAAGACATGCTCCATGCGCCGTTGCGGGATTTATGGCGAACGCTCCTGCTTATGGGTTTATCCGCCATCGCCCTCTCCCTGCTCGGAGCCTTTCTCTATGGCCGCATCTTGCGAAGGGGCCTGAACATGCTCGCCCGCTTGGCGCGACGGGTGGGGCGTGACGATTTCTCGCCGGGAGGCCCCACGGACGTCCGTGAAATGGACGAGGTGATCAAACTGCTGGCCACCGCTGACGCCGATCTCAAACTCAAGGACGCGCATCAGCGCACTCTGCTCCATGAGCTCGATCATCGCGTGAAGAACACTCTGGCCATCATCCAGTCCCTCGTGACTCAGAGCGTGCGGGGCTCCACTTCGCCGGAGCATTTCCGCGAGGCCATCATCGGGCGCGTCATGGCGCTGGCCCGGTCCCATGAGGTGCTGAGCGCAGCCAACTGGAAGGATCCGGAACTCGGTAGTGTCGCAGGAGCGGTTCTGGCGCGGGAGGCGGAGCGGATTCATTGTGAAGGCGACCGGGTGAGCCTTGCGCCCCGCGTCGTGGTGGCCTTCGCCCAGGTCTTTCACGAATTGCTCGCCAATGCGGAAAAGCATGGGGCCCTGTCGCGCGCAGAGGGCCGCGTCACCCTGACCTGGCGGCTGGAAGGGGGCGGCCTCCATATTCTTTGGATAGAGACTTCGAGCGAGCCGCCAGCTGTAGCGGCGTTGAAGGGGCTTGGCACAACCATCGTGCGGATCTGCATCGAGCGGCAGCTAGGTGGGACCTGCCATTTCGAGGCGGCTCCGCAGGGTTTGCGTTTAGAAGCCATCGTGCCGCTGGTGTCCGATCTGGGCGTGAACGGCGCCGCCATGGATCCTGCGCTCGCAACAGAAAGAAAGGGCGCCCCTCTGTCGGACGGCGCAACCATTTGGGGCGGAGAGGCTCCCTAGCGGGAGACCTCAGGCATCCCCTTAGGCCCATGCCCGACCTTGGAATCGTGAAGTTCACGTTTCGCGCGCCGAAGCTGCTTGCCAAGCTTGTCCGCCGCGACGGCGAGCGCCACGTAGGGATCCTTGTGGCTGGCCTCGGCGCTCATCATGGGGATGGCGCCACATTGCATATGCGTCGTGCATCGGTAATCCATCCCCTCGCGTCCAAAATGGACAGACCCGGTCGTGATTCGCCCGAAATACTTGGCGGCCAATTCCGTCAGGGCCGTCCGCGCCCGTTCCGCCAGCGCTTCGCCGATCTCGACATTCGAGCTTCCCACCGTGATGGCCTTCTCGATCATGACGTCCATGGATTTCGCCCTCTGCGAGGCCCCCGAGAAAGCAAACGGGTCTGGCGCCCCTCGGGTTGCACGGGCGGGCTCTGGCCAAATTCAGCCCCTGCGCCCCAATATCGTCACATTTGGGAGGCCCTAAAGCGCGCCGGAGCGGCCACGCTTCGGTCAAAGTTAAGGCTTTGGAAACCAAGACGCTGCATCATGCAGATGCGAGGGGTTTCCTCAGGACGTGGTTCGGCTTAAGCTGGCCGAACGCCGTCAGAGGAAAAACCGATGCGCTTTTGTTGGCTTTCGGGTAATGCGTATCGTCAAATGACAGTATCTACGTCTGATTCTCGCCTGAACTTTTTCGACGGCAACGCCTTGCGCGTTTTTCGTGCTGTGTCTTTTTTGGCTCTGGCGGGTTTCGTGGCGGGTTGCGCGCAGCAGCCCAAAGAGCAGCGGCGCTCCAAGGAATTCTTCTCCTCGTCCATCTACGGGCCGGCCAGCGAGCGCGTAGTCGCCGAGGGCGAGCCCGTGCCGCGCGGCGGCGGGCAGTATCTGGTGGGCCGGCCCTATACGATCGCGGGCAAACGCTATTTTCCCAATCCGCAGCCCAAGGGCGCTCAGATTGGCATGGCCTCCTATTACGCGGGCGCCTTTCATGGGCGCCGCACGGCCAATGGCGAAGTCTATGATATGAACTCCATCTCGGCGGCGCATCCCACCATGCCGTTGCCCAGCTACGCCCGCGTCACCAATGTGCGCAATGGCCGCTCCATCATCGTTCGCGTGAACGATCGTGGGCCCTACCATTCCGGGCGCGTCATGGATGTGTCCTCAAGGACTGCCGAGGCGCTTGGCTTCAAATCCACCGGTACGGCGCAGATCAAGGTGGAATATGTCGGCAAGGCCGGTCTTTCTGGCTCCGATGACAACAAGCTGCTCGCTTCGCTCCGCACGGATGGCCGCCCAGCCGTGCTCGACGGCTCGCCGTCGCTGCCTCCCACCATGGTGGCGGAAAAGCAGCCGGCGCAGGAGCGTCCCGCGCCGCAGCGCGTGGCTCTCGCCGAAGAAACCCGGGTTCCTCTGGCCCCCGTCTCGCCTGCGCCTCCGGTTGTCGAGATGGCGCGCATCGCGGCGACTCCGGCCAATGTTCCGCTCCCTCCGAGCCGTCCGTTTGATCTGGGCGCTCTGTCCATCGGGCCCGGGCCGGGCGGCGTTCCGCGGCCGCGTCAGGTCGCCCTTTTTGATAGCTCCGCTGTCGCACCTTTCGCTCCCGTTGCTGCTCCGCGCAAGGATCCTATCGCGGAGATCCTGGTGCTACCCCCGCGCAGGCCTCGTTGAACTTTTCAACCCGGCGTTGATTTGCCATCGCCAAAGGGGCAAATTGCGGGGCGCGCCTGAATCGGGCGAGCTGGAAGCGTTGTCGGGGTTATTCGTGCGCTCATTGCTGCGGCTCATTTTATTGATCGCCCTCGCGCCCTTCGCAGTCTGCGGGCCTGCGTGCGCGCAGACGCCTTTTCAGACCAGCGCCCCCTACGCCTTGCTGATGGACGCCGATACTGGCTCGGTTCTGTTTGAAAAGAGCTCCGATACGCCGGTCACGCCAGCGTCAACGGCCAAGATCATGACGGCGGAGCTGATTTTTCGCGAACTGAAGGAAGGTCGTCTGAAACTCGACGACGAATTCACCGTCAGTGAAAACGCCTGGCGCACTGGCGGCGCCATGGCGCGGGGATCCAGCATGTTCGCCGCGCTCAACAGCCGGGTGCGGATCGAGGATCTCCTTCGCGGGCTTGTTATCGTCTCGGGCAATGACGCCGCGATCATTCTGGCGGAGGGCGTCGCGGGATCTGAACAGGCTTTCGCAGATCGCATGACGAAGCGCGCGGCCGAGCTTGGACTGCCCCATCTCACCTTCCGCAACGCCTGGGGCAAGGACGATCCCGGCCAGAAGGTCACCGCGCGTGAAATGGCCCTGCTCGCGTCTCATGTCATCAAGACCTATCCGGAATACTATCGCTACTTTGGCGAACGCGAGTTCGTCTGGAGCAAGATCAAGCAGCAGAACAGAAATCCGCTGCTGGGGATGGACTTTGGCGCGGACGGGTTGAAGACCGGCAATATCGACGAGGCCAGCGGCTATGGGCTGGTTGGCTCGGCCCTCCAGAACGGTCAACGTCTCATTCTGGCCGTCTATGGACTGCGCAACGCCAAGGACCGCTCCGAAGAAGCGCGAAAGATCATGCAATGGGGCTTTCGCTCCTTCGAGTCGCGAGCCGTGCTGGCGGCTGGCGAAGCTGTCGGTTCGGCGCGTCTTTATGGAGGCGAGCAAATGAACGTCTCGCTCGTCACGGCTGGTCCTCTGCGCATTCTGACGCCTCGTGGCGCCAGCGAACGGCTGACGGCCAAGATCGTTTATCAGGGCCCCGTCATGGCGCCAGTCAAGGATGGGACGGAGTTGGCGCGGCTCAAGATTTATCGCGGCGCGGCGCTGGCGCTTGACGCTCCGCTGGTCGCAGGCGAGTCGATTTCCCTTGGGCCCCTGCATCGTCGCGCCTTCGACGCGAGCCTGGAGCTGGGCCAATCCCTGTTCCGCAAATATGTCCTTAAGCAATGAGCGCTTCAGGAGCGCCCGGACGCGGCAAATTCATTACGCTGGAAGGCGGGGAGGGGGCTGGCAAATCCACCCAGGCCCGGTTTCTTGCCGAGCATCTGCGCAGCCTCGGCCATGAATGCGTCGTGACCCGCGAGCCCGGCGGCTCGCCGGTGGCGGAGGCCCTGCGCGAGGTGATCCTGTCGGGAGTAGCTGCGTCTCTTGGCCCTTCCGCAGAGACGGTGCTCTTCGCCGCCGCGCGCATTGACCATGTGGCGCAGACGATTTTGCCCGCCCTGGCGCGCGGAGCCTTCGTGGTCTGCGATCGTTTCACCGATTCCACGCGGGTTTATCAGGGTGCGCTGGGCAAGGTGGACCCTGGCCTGATCCGCACCCTCGAAGAAATCGCCATGGACCAATGCCGTCCGGACCTGACGCTGATCCTCGATCTGCCGGCGCAGACCGGCCTCGCCCGGGCAGCAGCGCGGCGGGCCCAGCAGGCGGCGGACCGGTTTGAGGCGGAGGGGCTGGCCTTTCACGAGGGGCTGCGAAGCGCCTTCCTCGAGATCGCAAAGAACGAACCCGCGCGATGCAAGACGGTGGACGCCGCCCAGAGGCCTGAAGATGTGGGGCGGGCCATTCTGGCCTTGGTGGAAAATCAATTCGGGCCTCTGGCGGCCAAGGCTGGGACCCCATGAAAAAGCGCAGTGTAGACGAGGCCGCGCCTGAAAGCGATTGCGCCGGGGATGCGCCCCATCCCCGGCACAACCATCTGCTCTTTGGCCATGGCGCCGCCGAGCGGCAATTGCTGGAAGCCTATCGCTCGGGCCGTCTGCCCCAGGCCTGGATCATCGGCGGGCTGGAGGGCGTCGGCAAGGCGACGCTGGCCTGGCGCTTCGCAAGGTTCCTCTTCGCCAATCCGCTGTTCGATAGTCCGGAGGTTGCGCGGGCGAGCGATTTGTCTGTTTCGCCCGATCATCCCGTCTCCCATCGCATCGACTCCCTGTCCATTGGCGATCTCGCCCTGCTGCGGCGGGAGTGGAACGAGAAGACCAAGAAGCATTTCACGGAAATCCGCATGGACGATGTGCGCGATGCGCTGGACCTGTTCCACCATGCCGCCGGCGAAGGGGGCTGGCGAATCTGCATCGTCGATTGCGCCGAGGACCTGAACCGCTCCGGCGCCAACGCGCTTTTGAAAGTTATGGAGGAGCCGCCGCCGCGCTCGCTTTTTCTCATCGTCTCCCATCGTCCGGCTCGCATCCTGCCCACCATCCGCTCCCGCTGTCGGATGCTGCAGCTCGAGCCCCTGACCGCCGATCAGGTGAGCCAGGCCTTGTTCTCGCTCGGCGAGCCCTGGTCGCATATGGGCGCTGAAATCGACGCCGCCGCACAAAGGGCCGGGGGCTCGATCAAACAGGCCTTGCGCTACCTCGACAAGGATACGAATGAACTGGCAGAGTCGGTCGAGGGGCTTCTGTCGCGCCTGCCGCAGGTGGACTGGCACGGGGTGCATCGGCTGGGCGACCAGATCGCGGGCTCCTCCGCCGTCGATGATTTCTATGCGGTCACGGACGCCCTCTTCGATTGGCTGGACGCTCAGGTGCAACTCGGGGCCCAGGCGGGGGAGGGGGCTGATCGCCTTGCGCCCTATGCCGAGGTATGGGAGAAAGTCGCCGACGCGGTCCGCGAGGCCGAGGCGCTGAACCTCGACAAACGCCCGCTCGTTCTGTCGATTTTCGCCGATCTTGCAGCCGCCGTGCGCGCCGCCCGATCCTGACTTGAGCCAACCGGCCAGGCGACCCTGACCGCGTATCCGCTCCGCACTCTGGAAGTTCCATGGCCAGCAGCCGATTCTACATCACCACCGCCATCCCCTACGCCAATGGCGCGCCGCATATCGGCCACGCCTATGAGCGCATCGCCACCGACGCCATCCAGCGATTCATGCGGCTGGACGGCCGCGAGGTGCTCTTCGTCACGGGCATGGACGAGCACGGGCAGAAGATGCAGCAGACGGCGGCGCGGGACGGCATCACGCCCCAGCAGCTCGCCGACCGCACGGCCGCCCAGTTCGAGCGCATGGGCGACATGCTCAACGCCCGCGCCGATGACATCGTACGCACCACGCAGCTCCGCCACCACGCCGCGAGCCAGGAGATCTGGCGGCGCATGGAGGCCAAGGGGGACATCTATCTGTCGAAATACCCGGGCTGGTATTCGGTGCGCGACGAGGCCTTCTTCGATGAGAGCGAGCTGACCAAGGGCGCCGACGGCAAGCACTACGCCCCCACCGGCGCGCCGGTGGAGTGGGTTGAGGAGGAGAGCTACTATTTCAAGCTCTCCGCCTGGCAGGAGCGGCTTCTGGCTTACTACCGTGACAACCCGGATTTCATCGTCCCCGACAAATACCGCAACGAGATCGTCGCCTTCGTGGAGCGCGGCCTGACCGACCTGTCGATCAGCCGCTCCACCTTCAACTGGGGCGTGCCCGTGCCGGGCGATGATCGCCATGTCATGTATGTGTGGGTGGACGCCCTGACGAACTACATCACCGCCACGGGATTCCCCGATGCGGATGCGGAGCGCGCGCCTTTCTGGCCCGCAGACGCCCATGTGATCGGCAAGGACATCACCCGCTTCCACGCGATCTACTGGCCCGCCTTCCTCATGTCCGCTGGCCTGCCTGTGCCAAGGCAGATCGTGGTGCATGGCTTCCTGTTCAATCGCGGGGAGAAGATGTCGAAGTCGGTCGGCAATGTCATCGACCCCTTCACCATGGCCGAGCACTATGGCGTCGACCAGATG
>CANGTC010000115.1 GCA_947456505.1 Beijerinckiaceae bacterium | reverse complement strand
TGGCGCAAGCCAACGACCCTGCCGATCTGACGGGAGCCAACCGATGCTGCGTTTTCGCCTCGCGCCCGACAATGTGAAATTCGGATTCATGCGCTTCCGGCGCGTGAGCTATCCCTTCTCGGCCATTCTCTCGGTGGTCTCGGTGGTGCTGTTCCTGACGGTCGGCCTCAACTTCGGCATCGACTTTTCCGGCGGCACGCTGTTTGAGGTGCGCGCCAATCAGGGGCAGGCGGACCTGACGGCGCTGCGCGCCCTTGGCGACAAGCTGGGCCTGGGCGATGTGGAGGTGCAGGCCTTTGGCGGCGGCGTGGACGCGACCATGCGCGTGCGCCTGCAACCGGGCGGCGACGCCGCCCAGCAGGCGGTGGTGGAGAAGGTGCGCGCCGTCATCACCAAGGATTACGAAGTGCGCCGCGTCGAGGTGGTGGGCCCGCGCGTCTCTGGCGAGTTGGTGCAGTCGGGGACGCTGGGCGTAGTGCTGTCGATCATCGCCGTGCTGACCTATCTTTGGTTCCGTTATGAATGGCCGCTGGCGGTGGCCGCCGTCATCGCGACCATGCACGATCTGCTGCTGACGGTGGGCTTCTTTGCGGTCACCCAGCTTGAGTTCAACCTGACCTCCATCGCAGCCATTCTCACCATCGTGGGCCTGTCGCTGAACGAGACCGTTGTGGTGCTGGACCGCATCCGCGAGGTCATGCGCAAATACAAGAAGACCCCCATGGCGGAGATCATCGATCTCTCCATCAATGCGGTGCTCTCGCGCACGATCATGACCTCGACGACGACGCTGATCGCCCTGCTGGCGCTGGTCTTCTTCGGCGGCCACGTGATCCGCTCTTTCTCGCTGGCGATGATGTGGGGCGTGCTGGTGGCCATGTATTCGTCCATCTTCATCTGCTCGCCGGTGCTGATCTATCTCAACCCGCGTTCCGTTGAAGGCGAGGCTGAAGCCGCGCCCGCCAAGGGCGCGAAGGCCAAGCCTGCGGTCTGACCGCCCTGAACGGGAACGCGTTCTCGCGTTCCCGCATTGCCCCGCAGGCGAGGCTTTGATGTCGCAGACGCGCTATGATGGTTTTCTTCCGGGGTCCCATGTGATCGAGGGCTATGGGGCCGGGGGCTTCCGCTTCGCCGACATGTCCCATCGCGGCTCGATCCTTGTGCTTCCCTCGGGCGTTCACGCCTGGGCGCCGCTGGCCCCGCCAGAGATCACCCCCGCCAGTTTGAGCGTGCTGCTGGCCGAGCCTGCGGGCGCGGTGGAGCTTCTGCTGATCGGAACGGGGCGCGAGCTCGTACCTCCCTCAGCAGACTTGCGGGCGGCGCTGCGGGCGGCGGGCATAAGGGTCGACAGCATGGGCACGGGGGCGGCGATCTCAACCTACAATATCCTTCTGGGTGAGCGCCGCCGCGTCGCCGCAGCCCTGCTGGCGACCCCATGATGGACGAGGTCGCCGATCCCCGCCTCGGCGAGGCCTATGTCCATTGCGAGACCCTGCTGCGCGAGCATGACCCAGATCGGTGGCTCGCCAGCCTCTTCGCGCCCTGGAGCCACCGCAAGCACCTGCATGCGCTCTACGCCTTCAGCCTGGAAGTGGCGCGGGTGCGCGAGATCGTTTCCGATCCCATGCCCGGGGAGATCCGCTTCCAATGGTGGCGAGACGCTTTGGAGGGGGAGGAGCGGGGCGACATCAGCGCCCATCCCGTCGCCTCGGCGCTGCTCGATACGGTGAAGCGCTTCAAGCTGCCCCGCGCGGCCCTGACCAATCTGGTGGATGCGCGCACCTTCGACCTCTATGACGATCCCATGCCCGGCATGCGCCAGCTCGAGGGCTATGGCGGGGAGACCTCGTCGGCGCTCATGCGCATGGCCTGCCTGATCCTGGCCGATGGGCGCGATCCCGGGGGGGCGGACGCTGCGGGCCACGGCGGCCTCGCCTACGCCATCACCGGACTGCTGCGCGCCTTGCCCTGGCACAGCGCGCGCGGGCAGGTCTATGTGCCCGCCGATGTGCTGAAGGAGGCGGGCGTCACGGCGCAGGATCTCATCGCGGGCGCCCGAACCGAGGGTGTCGCCAAGGCGCTGGCGCATATGCGCGCGGCGGCCCGCACGCATCTGGCCGCCGCAATTGGCGGGATCAAGACCGTGGCGCCGGTCGCCCGTCCGGCTTTCCTGCCGTTGACCATGGTGGAGCCCTATCTCGCCGCCATGGAAAAGCCGGGCTATGACCCATTCAAGACGGTCATCCAGACCCCGCAATGGCGGCGCCAGTGGCGGCTGTGGATGGCGGCGCGGCGGTGGTGAGGTCTTTGGCGTTAACTGTATCCTGTCTGCGCCTTTTCAGTATAAATCCTTCATCACAAGCGCTGCCGCGCCGGGAGGTTTCATGTCGCTCGCATCCATCATCAAGGCTCATGTTCGCAGCCTGACGGTCCTCGCCGCCTGCCTTGCGGTCGCCGCCCCGGTGGTCGCGCAGACCTCGCCGGATCTGGCCTCTCGCATCGAGCTGCGGGCCTTCTCCTCGCTCACCCTCAGCGACAGCCAGTTCCTGCAAGGGGATAGCAAGGCGACGCCGGTGACCATCGCTGGCGAGTTGCGGTTTCCCGCCACCGCAGCGCCCGGCGCCAAGGCGCCAGCCGTGATCGTGTTGCATGGGTCTGGAGGCATCGGAGGGGGGCAGGAGAACTGGGGGCGGATCTTCAATCGGATGGGGATCGCCAGTTTCACCATCGACAGTTTCTCGGGGCGGGGGCTGACGACGGTCAGCGCCAATCAGGGCGCCATGGGGCGCTTCAACATGGCGCTCGACACCTTCCGCGCGCAGGAGGTGCTCGCCGCCCATCCGCGCATTGATCCCGAGCGCATCGCAGTCATCGGCTTCTCGCGCGGCGGCACGGCGGTGCTCTATTCGGCCATGCGCCGGTTTCAGAAGATGTGGTCGCCCAACTTCAAGGTGGTCGCGACCTTCTCCTTCTACGCCTCCTGTTTCGATCATGTGGACGAGGACACGGATGTGGCGGGTCCCATCCGCGAGTTTCACGGCGGGGCGGACGACTACGCAGCGATCCGGCAATGCCGCGATTATTTCACGCGCATGAAGGGCGCAGGGCGCGATGTGGAGCAGGTGGAGTTCCCCGGCGTCCACCATGGCTATGACAATGTGCTCGCCAAGACCGAGCCCACTGTCTCCGCGGGCGCCCAGAGCCAGCGCAACTGCTCCGTGCGCGAGGAAAAAGGCGTGCTGGTCAACCAGCAGACCAAGCAGGAATTCACCTACAAGGACGCCTGCGTGACCATAAATCCCCATGCCGGACATGATCCGGATGCGACGGCGAAGACGGTTGCGGCGGTGACGGGGGAGTTGCGGGGGGTGTTCAAGCTGCCGTAGAAAGCTTGACCTTAAAAGATTGCAGGTCATCATGGCCGGATGTTGATCGACGTCCGGCCATTCTCGTTTGCGGATTTCGCTGAAGAAGCTTGGCATGACCTCGCAAGCCGCTGTTGACTTTCATGTCAACAATCCTGGAATTGGCGGAGCTTGGGGCGCTGGTCAAACTTGATCCGGCCCTTGAGCCGAACGAACTTGAATGGCGGATCGTCTATGCGCTCCCTCACTTGGTCCCCCAACTCCAGAATGACCTTCCCGCCTATGTTTCGCATTGGCGCGTGGAATCCAGTCCGCTTCAGCAGTTCGACGCTTTGCTGGAGTTCTTTTGCTCAGGAGAGACCCTGACCTTTGATCGCATGTTCAAGCCCCTGACCCATATTCAGGATGGCGTATGGGAGCTGAAAACCCCTGATCTCCGGCTTTCTGGTTGGTTCCCAATATAGGATTGTTTCGTCATGGGCGCCATGGACACCGCCTTCAAAGTGAAAACCCACAACCTCTACGTGGGTTACGCAAATATGGTCGCTTACCGACGCAACCAGCTTTCACTTGCCCACCCGAAGTTCATCCCCGGCAAGGACCCGAACGATGTCGTTTCGAATTACGATTTCCCCTAAGGATCAGGCGGCTGGGCGCTTCGTCTCCAAGGTGCGCCGGGGCTTGCAGAAGGCTCTGGCCGAAGAGGCGCAAAAGCGCGGATTGACCCAGAGCGATCTGGCGCGCGCCATTGGCGTCAATCGTTCGGTCATCAGCCGCGAGCTTCGGGGGCACAAGGATCTGAGCCTCAGCCGCGTCGCTGAACTCGCCTGGGCGCTTGGGCGGCGACCTGTGTTCGAACTGGCCGAGGCGGTTCCGGCTCAGGCGGCGACAAGCCTTGAGCCCGTCGAGGTTGGCGTCGAGAGAGTTTGAACCCTCACTCCGCCGCCGCCTTCACCCCATCCCCCAACCAGGCCTCCAGATCCGCTCGCGCCCGGTCGGTCAAGGCATGTTTCTTCGCCACAGCCTTTTCGGGGCCGCGCAGGCGTTTGCCGGTTTCGGACTTGGGCGCCGCGTCGAGCGGGGGGAAGAGGCCGAAGTTGACGTTCATGGGCTGGAAGCTTTTCGGCCCGGCGTCGACCGTCTCGATATGTCCACCGGTGATATGGTTCACCAGCGCACCCAGCGCCGTCGTCACCGGGGGATGGCTGATCGGGGCGCCCAGCGCCTCCGCCGCCGCCCAGCGACCGGTCAGCAGGCCGATGGCGGCGCTCTCCACATAGCCCTCGCAGCCCGTGATCTGGCCCGCAAAGCGCAGCCTCGGTTCGGCTTTCAGGCGCAGGAAGGGGTCGAGCACCATGGGCGAATTGAGGAAGGTGTTGCGATGCAGTCCGCCCAGGCGCGCGAATTCGGCGCCCTCGAGCCCCGGGATTGTGCGGAAGACCCGGGCCTGTTCGCCGTGCTTCAGCTTGGTCTGGAAGCCCACCATATTGTAGAGCGTGCCCAGCGCATTGTCTTGCCTGAGCTGAATGACCGCATAGGGCTTCACCCCGGGCGTGTGGGGATTGGTGAGGCCGACCGGTTTCAGCGGTCCGTGGCGCAGGGTCTCGCGGCCGCGCTCGGCCATGACCTCGATGGGCAGGCAGCCGTCGAAATAGGGGACGTGCTCCCATTCCTTGAAGGTGGTCTTCTCGCCAGCGATCAGCGCGTCGATGAAGCCCTCGTATTCCTCCTTCGAGAGGGGGCAGTTGATATAGTCCGCCCCCGTGCCACCCGGGCCCGCCTTGTCGTAGCGGGACTGGAACCAGGCCTTGTCCATGTTGATGGTGTCGCGATGGACGATGGGGGCGATGGCGTCGAAGAAGGACAGCTCCGCCTCGCCGGTGAGGGCGCCAATGGCGGAGGCGAGCCCGGAAGAGGTGAGGGGGCCTGTTGCGATTATCACGCTTTTCCAATCTCTTGGCGGTGTTCCCTGAATCTCTTCGCGAGCGATCTGAATCAAATCCTCAGCTTCCAGGGCCGCCGTCACGGCCTGCGCGAAGCCCTCCCGGTCCACGGCCAGCGCGCCGCCTGCGGGCACCTGATACCTGTCGGCGCAGGCCATGATGAGCGAGCCCATGCGCCGCATCTCCTGATGCAGCAGGCCCACCGCATTGCTGGCCGCGTCGTCCGAGCGGAAGGAGTTGGAGCAGACGAGTTCGGCGAGTTGGTCGCTCTGGTGCGCTTCGGTGGCGCGCACCGGGCGCATCTCGTGCAGCACCACGGGCACGCCCGCGCGGGAGATCTGCCAGGCCGCTTCCGAACCTGCAAGGCCGCCGCCGATGATGTGGATGGGTTGGTTCTGATTTGACATGGCGCGCAACGTAGGCAGGAGCGACCGCTTGGGCAAGGTCCCATGGGCAAGCTGTTGGATGGTCGCTCCAAAAAGAAAGCGCCCGCCGGGGGAGGAACCGGCGGGCGCTTGGCGCGGAACAGATGTGGGAGGAAAGACCGTTCCGCTGACTTTACGGGATCAAAGGCCAGCCGACTGGCGGGCGACGATATCAATGTCGTAGCGGTTGAGGCCCAGGTCGTTGAGCTCACGATCCGTAAGACGGGAGAGCTCACGGACCGAGGTGCGGTAGCGGCGCCAGGCGGCGACTTTTTCGGCGATCATCTTGACCATGGTTCGTCTTCCTTCTGGTGGCGGCTGCGGGAGCCGACGTCACAAACTTGATGCAGTGCAATATACACGTCTCTGTGGAGTTCAGTAGAGAGATGATTGCCTAGCTGGTATGCTTTAAACGCATGGCATCGCTGGTTGGATGACATGCACGGTGTAAATTTTCCCTTTGTATTGCCGCATATTTGTCAAATTCGGCAAGAGTTGTGCGAATGGCGCAACTGGTTAAGGATGCGTAAATTGCAGATCGGCGGATTTTGCGCTTGCACAAAAGTCCTTTTATGGGCCGTTTTGCCCGAATCGTCCGGTTGACGCCTTCACGACGACGGGGCATTGACCGCTGACATGTTGGAAATGAGGGTCAAATGGACGGTCATGCGAGCGCCTCGGGTCTGGGCGCCACCGGGCGAGAGCGGATCCTGGGTCTGCATCCCCTGACTGTCGCCCTGCTTGTCCAGGCCTTCGTCTGGACCCTTGGCCCGGCTTTGATCTTCGGCAATTTGCATGCGGACACGCTTGAGGCGGCCTATTGGGGGCGCGATTGGGCGCTGGGCTACGCCAAGCATCCGCCCATGGCGACCTGGCTGATGGATCTGGCCCTGCGCACGGGCCTGCAACCCATTTTCGCCCTGATGCTGCTTTCCCAGGCGACCGTGGCGGTGACCGCCTTTTTTGTCTGGCGCATCGCCCGGCTCTTCGCCTCCCGGGAGACCTCGGCCCTGGCGGTGCTGCTTTATGTGGTCTCGCCGGCGGCCACCGTCTATGCGGTTCAGGTGAACCACAATAGCCTTCTCGCCCCGTTCTGGGCCGCCACCGCCTATGTCGGTTTGCTGTTTCTGGAAGAGCGGCGCTGGAGCCATGCGGTCCTGCTGGGGCTCGTGGCGGGCCTTGGCATGCTGACGAAATACGAATTGCTCTTCGTGCTTGTCAGCCTGCTCGCTCTGGCCGCCGTGACGCCGCGCTACCGTCCCGCCTTCTTCCACCCGGCGAGCTATCTGGCGGCTCTGGTCTTCCTGCTGGTCATCGCGCCCCATGTCTGGTGGCTCGAAACCAATCGCTGGCCGAGCCTCTCGCGCGCCATGGGTTCGGAAAAGATCGAGAGCGTGAACGCCCTCAATCTCAGCGCGGTCAATCTGATCGTGGGCCTGTTCACCCTTCTGGCCGCCCCTTGCGCGCTTCTGCTGGGCACGATCCGGCAGCGCGGGGCCGACGCGATCACCAATGGTCCGGGCCATCGCATGATGGCTTCGGTGATGGGATTTGGGCCGCTGGTGGTGCTGATCCTCGGGGCTGTCGCGACCATGCAGGTGTTGAAGCCCCTGTGGGTCCTGCCCCTGTCCTCCACCGTCGCCGTCGCGTTGGCTGTGCTCTTCCCGGCGGGCGGGGCGGAGGAGGGGTTGCGGGTCAAGCGCACCGCGCAGATCATTTGCTGGGCAAGCTCTGCGATCTTTGCGGGGTTTGCGATCTACCTCGTCGTCGCCGGCGCCATCGGCAAGCCGCTGACGGCCTATTCCGCAGACACCAAAAAGCTCGCGGAGGCGACGCAGGCCCTTTGGGCTGAAAATCAGAAGGGCCCTGTCGCCTGCGTGGTCGTGGGCGACCGCAAGATCGGGCCCTCCGGGGTGCTCTGGCTCAAGGGTCGGCCGGACTTCGTGGATTTCTCGTCCGTGGGCTGGCAGACCCCGGCTCAGATCGCCCAGTGCCGCCGCAGCGGCGCCATCGCCGTCATCGCCGATGGCGCGAATATCCTGAGCGGCTTCCCCGCCGCCTGCAAGGCCAGCGCCCGGCGCATCGATGTTCCCACGGCCCCGGGCATAGGGAAGGTCCTCTTCCCGCTGGATCTGGTCTACATTCCTCCGGAGAAGGATCCGCGCTGCCCGGGCGGATAGGGCGCGGCGCCTTTACTCAGCCGCCGCCCGCGGCGCTTTCAGGGGTCTGCGCTCCAGCACCTGCTTGAGGAATCGGCCCGTATGGGAGCGCGGGTTCTTCGCGATGTCTTCGGGCGTCCCCACGGCCACGATCTCGCCGCCGCCATCGCCGCCCTCTGGGCCCAGATCCAGCACCCAGTCGGCGGTCTTGATGACCTCGAGGTTGTGCTCGATCACGACGACAGAATTCCCCTGATCGACCAGCTCGTGCAGCACTTCCAGCAGCTTCTTCACGTCATGGAAATGCAGGCCGGTGGTGGGTTCGTCCAGGATGTAGAGCGTGCGTCCGGTGGAGCGGCGCGACAGTTCCTTGGACAGCTTCACGCGCTGGGCCTCGCCGCCTGAAAGCGTAGTCGCCTGCTGGCCCACATGCACATAGTCGAGACCGACCCGCGTCAGGGTCTGCATCTTGTCGCGGATGGAGGGAGCGGCCTTGAAGAGCTCACGGGCCTCCTCCACGGTCATGTCCAGAACGTCGGAGATGGACTTGTTGCGATATTTCACCTCCAGCGTCTCGCGGTCGTAGCGCTTGCCCTTGCAGACATCGCAGGTGACATAGACATCCGGCAGGAAGTGCATCTCGATCTTGATGACGCCGTCTCCCTGGCAGGCCTCGCAGCGCCCGCCCTTCACGTTGAAGGAGAAGCGGCCAGGCGCATAGCCGCGCGCCTTGGCTTCAGGCAACTGGGCGAACCACTCGCGGATGGGGGTGAAGGCGCCCGTATAGGTCGCCGGGTTGGAGCGCGGCGTGCGTCCGATGGGCGACTGGTCGATGTCGATGACCTTGTCGAGATGCTCCAGACCCTCGATCCGGTCATGGGGCGCGGGATGCTCCATGGCGCCGTTGAGCCTGCGCGCCACGCCCTTGAACAGCGTGTCGATCACAAGGGTGGACTTGCCGCCGCCGGAAACGCCGGTGATGCAGGTGAAGGTGCCCAGCGGAATTTCCGCCGTCACATTCTTCAGATTGTTGCCCCGCGCGCCCACCACTTTCAGCACGCGTCCGGGCTGCGCCTTGCGCCGCTTGTGGGGAATGGGAACCGATTTGCGGCCTGTGAGATAATCGCCGGTGAGGGATTTGGGGTCGGCCATGACCTGCGCGGGCGTGCCTTTGGACACGATATGGCCGCCATGGATGCCCGCGCCCGGGCCGACATCGACCACGTAATCGGCGGTCATGATCGCGTCCTCGTCATGCTCCACCACGATGACGGTGTTGCCGAGATCGCGCAGGCGGCGCAGGGTTTCGAGCAGTCGCTCGTTGTCGCGTTGGTGCAGGCCGATGGAGGGCTCGTCCAGCACATAGAGCACGCCGGTCAGGCCCGAGCCGATTTGCGAGGCCAGGCGAATGCGCTGGCTCTCGCCGCCCGACAGGGTTCCCGAGGCGCGGGCCAGCGTCAGATAGTCGAGGCCCACATCGCGCAGGAAGGTGAGGCGCTCGCGGATTTCCTTCAGGATGCGCGCGGCGATTTCGTTGCGCTTCTTGTCGAGGCGCTTGGGGAGGTCCGTCGCCCATTGCACCGCGTCTTTCACCGAGAGTTCGGAGATTTCGCCGATGTGATGGGTGTCGATCTTCACCGCCAGCGCCTCTGGCTTCAGACGGAAGCCCTTGCAGGCGGCGCAGGGCTTGGCGGACATGAAGCGGGAAATTTCCTCCCGCGCCCATTCGCTGTCGGTTTCGAGATAGCGCCGCTCCAGATTGTTGACCACGCCCTCGAAGGGCTTGCGCACATCATAGGCGCGCAAGCCATCGTCATAGGAAAAGCGGATCGCCTCCTCGCCGGAGCCGTAGAGGATCGCGTCGCGGGTCTTCTTCGGCAGATCAGCCCAGAGCGTGCGCAGGTTGAACTTGTAGTGCTTGCCAAGGGATTCCAGCGTCTGGTTGTAATAAGGCGAGGTGGATTTCGCCCAGGGCGCGATGGCGCCCTTGCCGAGCGCCGCCTGCGGATTGGGGACCACCAGCTCCGGGTCGATCTTCTGCTCGGAGCCAAGCCCGCTGCAGGTGGGGCAGGCGCCGAAGGGATTGTTGAAGGAAAAGAGCCGGGGCTCCACTTCCGGAATGGTGAAGCCGGAGACGGGGCAGGCGAATTTCGAGGAGAAGATGATTCGCTTGGGCTCGCCCTTGGCGTCCTTCTCGTCGGCGTATTCCATCACGGCTATGCCGTCGGCCAGCTCCAGCGCGGTCTCGAAGGACTCCGCCAGACGGGCGCCGATATCGGCGCGCACCACGATGCGGTCGACCACCACGTCAATGTCGTGCTTGAGCTTCTTGTCGAGAACGGGAGCGTCGGCGATCTCGTGGTAGGCGCCGTCGATCTTCAGGCGCTGGAAGCCGCGCTTCATGTAGTCGGCGATTTCCTTGCGATATTCGCCCTTGCGGCCCCGGATCACCGGGGCGAGCAGGAAGAGGCGCGTGCGCTCGGGCAGGGCCAGCACCCGGTCCACCATCTGGCTGACGGTCTGGCTCTCGATGGGCAGGCCGGTGGCGGGGGAATAGGGCACGCCCACCCGCGCCCACAGAAGGCGCATGTAGTCGTGAATTTCCGTGACCGTGCCAACGGTTGAGCGCGGGTTTTTCGAGGTGGTCTTTTGTTCAATGGAAATGGCGGGGGACAGGCCATCGATCTGGTCGACGTCCGGTTTCTGCATCATTTCAAGGAATTGGCGGGCATAGGCGGAAAGCGACTCCACGTAGCGCCGCTGGCCCTCGGCATAGATGGTGTCGAAGGCGAGGGAGGATTTGCCCGAGCCCGACAGACCCGTGAACACGACAAGTTTATCTCGCGGACTTGTGAGGTCGACATTTTTCAGATTATGTTCACGCGCGCCGCGAATTGTTATCTGCCGCAAGTCCGTGGCGCGCTTGGCTTCGGCCGGGGAAAGTTCGGCAGGAGCGACGGGTTTGGCGCTCTTGGCGGATTTGGCCCGAGCGGGCGTTTTGGGCGGCTTCATGGGAGCGAGGTCCGGGACAGGAGGATTTTGGGGATTACGTACAGGGTATGCCCACGGATGGCTAATGCCACCCCGGCTCCGGAGGAAATCCACAAGCTTGGCGTCGCCACGCCAAAATCTTTTGGTGGCGTGGGCGAAACACCGGACAAATTTACAAATCTAGGGTAGAGCCTTATTCAAGGCTCACCAGAGGGGGAACATGATGAGCGAAGCACAAGGGGGCGGCGGCGGCCGCTTGAAATCAACGCAGGATTTTGGCGCGGGGCTATTCCTCATCGCCATTGGCATTTTCGCTTTATGGCAGGGCTGGCATCTTCCGATGGGGACTTTGCGCTCCATGGGCGCTGGCATGTTGCCGATTTCGTTGGCTGTGATGCTCTGCATCGGCGGCGCTGCCCTGATCCTGACCTCCATCACCACACGGGGGGAAGCGATGGAGGCCTGGTCCATTCGCGGTCTCGCCTTTATCGTCGGCGGCGTGATCGTATTCGCCTATACCATCCAGAGCCTTGGCCTCATATTCGCCGGCCCAATGTCCATGATCGTGGGCATGCTGGCGAGCGATGAGTTCGAGTGGAAAGAAGCGATCATCTTCTCGGTCGTTCTGACCGGCGCCTGCGCGCTTCTGTTCAAGACGGCGCTCGGCCTTCCCATTCCCGTCAACGTCTTCTGGTGAGCCCATGACCGACTTAGTCGCTAATCTGTCGCTCGGTTTTGGCACCGCGCTGTCACTGCAAAACCTCTGGCTCTGCTTCATCGGCTGCATGGTGGGCACGCTCATCGGCGTGCTGCCGGGCGTTGGCCCCATCGCCACCATCGCGATGCTGCTGCCCATCACCTTCGGCCTGCCGCCGGTCGGCGCGCTGATCATGCTCGCCGGCATCTATTACGGCGCGCAATATGGCGGATCCACGACCGCCATTCTCGTCAACATCCCCGGCGAGGCCACATCCGTGGTCACTGTGCTGGACGGCCATCAGATGGCCAAACAGGGCAGGGCGGGCGTGGCGCTGGGCGTCGCGGCCATCGGCTCCTTCATCGCGGGCTGCGTGGCGACGCTGTTCATCGCCGCCATCGGCCGTCCGCTGTCCTCTATCGCGCAATTGTTCGGCCCCGCCGAATATTTCTCGCTGATGGTCATGGGCCTCATCTTCGCGGTGGTGCTGGCGCGCGGTTCCGTGCTCAAGGCGGTCTGCATGATCCTGCTGGGCCTGCTTCTGGCAACGGTGGGCACCGATCTGGTGAGCGGGCAGGAGCGTCTGACCCTCGGTATCCAGGACCTGTCCGACGGCGTTGACTTCGCCAGCATGGCCATGGGCATCTTCGGTTTCGCGGAAATCATCAAGAACCTCGAAAACCCCGAAACCCGCGACGTCGTTCATGGCGTCATCGGTCGCCTCCTGCCCAGCGGCAAGGACATGAAGGACTCCGCCTGGCCCATCGCGCGCGGCACCTTCATTGGCGCCATCCTCGGCATTCTGCCGGGCAATGGCGCGGTGCTTGGCCCCTTCGCCTCCTACACGGTGGAAAAGAAAATCGCGAAGGATCCCACCCGCTTCGGCCGTGGCGCCATCGAGGGCGTGGCGGGACCGGAGTCCGCCAACAACGCGGGCGCGCAGACGGCCTTCATTCCGCTGCTCACCCTTGGCATCCCCCCCAACGCCGTGATGGCGCTGATGGTGGGCGCCATGACCATCCATGGCATCGTGCCCGGCCCGCAGGTCATGACCAAGAACCCGGAACTCTTCTGGGGCATGGTCGCGAGCATGTGGATC
>CANGTC010000114.1 GCA_947456505.1 Beijerinckiaceae bacterium | reverse complement strand
CTGGGCCTCCAGATCGATGGTCATGGTGGCGTTGGCGCCGCGCTCGGCGTCCTCCATCAATTTATCGAGATCTTCGCGCGAGACGCGGATCGGCAGCACGCCGTTCTGGAAGCAGTTGTTGAAGAAGATGTCCGCGAAGCTGGTGGAGATCACGCAGCGCACGCCAAAATCCATGAGCGCCCAGGGGGCGTGTTCGCGCGAGGAGCCGCAGCCGAAATTGTCTTCCGCGACGATGATCTTGGCGTTGCGATAGGCGGGCTTGTTGAGAACGAAATCAGGGTTTTCCGAGCCATCCTCGTTGAAACGCAGTTCCGAGAAGAGGCCCGAGCCCAGGCCCGTGCGCTTGATGGTCTTCAGGTACTGTTTGGGGATGATCATGTCTGTGTCGATGTTGCGGATCTTCATGGGAGCCGCAACGCCCGTGAGCTTGGTGAACTTTTCCATCGGTCCTGCCTCTTGCGCTGGCGTTTTCCTGCGTTGACGCCTTCTAGCAAGACCGGACGCCGGATGAAAGGCCGCAAGTTCAGCTGATTCGTTACTTTGCTTTAACCAGAAGGCCGCTAGCCTGCGGGTATGGCCCAATTTGCGAGCGCGCCCCTTCGAATCGCCGCCCTGATCGAACGAATCGGGCGGCTGGCCCGCGCCCGCGAGGCCGCGACCCTGGCGCCCGCCCAGTGGGAGGCCCTGCGCTTTCTCGCCCGGGCCAACAGCTTTTCCCGACAGCCCAGCGCCGTCGCCGCCTGGCTCGCCACCACCAAGGGCACGGCCTCCCAGACGCTCATGGCGCTGGAGCGCAAGGGGCTGATCCGCAAGGCCCGCGACCCATTGGACGGACGCGTCATTCGTATCGAGCCGACGCCAGCGGGACTGGCCCTGCTGGAGGAAGATCCCCTGCAGGGGTTGGTGGAGGCCATCGCCCGCCTGCCGCCTCTGCATGCGGCGGCGCTCTCCCAAAGCCTCGCTCATATCGCGGGGGATCTCGCGCCCGAAGGCGCCAAGTCGGTCTTCGCGGGCTGCGCTGGTTGCCGTCATCTGGAAGCGAAGGGGGAGGCTCGACGCTGCGGCGCCTTCGGCGCGGATCTCTCGGGCGAGGAGACGTCGCTCGCCTGCGTGGCCCATAGCCCGGCTGAGGCTTAGCCCGCCTTCCGCTCGATTTCCTCCATATCCTCGTCCGACAGGCCGAAGTGATGGCCGATCTCATGCACCAGCACATGGGTGATCACATGGCCCAGGGTCTCCGCATGCTCGGCCCAGTAGTCGAGGATGGGGCGGCGGTAGAGCCAGACCATGTTGGGGAACTCCCCGGTCTCCGGCATCGCGCCGCGATGGGCGAGGCCCCGACCCCGGAAGAGGCCCAGCAGATCGAATTCGCTCTCGGCCTGCAACTCGTCGAGGGTCTCCTCATCGGGAAAATCCTCGACCCGGATCACCACACCCTCGCACAGGAGGCGGAAGCTCGCGGGCAGGGCCGCGAAGGCCTCGTCGGCGATCGCTTCCATATCCGCCAGAGACGGGGCGACGAGGCTGCGCAGACGGGCGGGATCAGCGGGGTCGGGCTGCATGGGGCGGGTCTTTGGTTGGCGTGGCGTCAGCTTGAGCGGACAGCCCGTGCGCAGGAGGTGGGAACGCAGGTTCAGAATAACCAGTGGGTGAAGAGATTGATCAGGAGGGCGCCGGCCGCCAGCCAGCCCAGCGCGCGCCCGACGCGGCGGCCCCAGATCTGGGCGGGGTCGGCGTCGTCGGGTGGGGGGCGGTCATCAGTCATGCGCAATCCTACCCGACGCCGCCAAAAGCGGAAAGGCCAGCGCGAAGCTGGCCTTTCATTTCAATTACTTACCGCAGTTATGCTGCGCAGCAATTTTGCAGCATGGAAGCCAGATTGCTGCGCAGCAAAGCCTGCAGCAATTAAGCTCGCCAGCCTCAGGACATGGTGCGGACATCCACGAATTTGCCCGCGATCGCCGCCGCCGCCGCCATGGCGGGGGAGACGAGATGGGTGCGTCCGCGAAAGCCCTGACGTCCCTCGAAGTTGCGGTTCGAGGTTGAGGCGCAGCGCTCGCCGGGCAGCAGCTTGTCCGGGTTCATGGCCAGGCACATGGAGCATCCTGGCTCGCGCCATTCGAAGCCCGCCTCGATGAAGATCTTGTCGAGACCTTCCGCTTCGGCCTGGGCCTTCACAAGGCCCGAACCCGGCACGACCATGGCGCTGACGCCCGGATGCACCTTGCGGCCCTTGGCGACCGCGGCCGCCGCGCGCAGATCCTCGATGCGGCCATTGGTGCAGGAGCCGATGAAGGCGCGCTGGACGGCGATGTCCGCGATCTTCTCGCCGCCCTGAAGGCCCATGTAGTCGAGCGCGCGCTTGATGGAGGCGCGCTTCTGTTCTGTGGCGCCATCCTCCACCTTCGGCACTGTGCCGTCGATGGTGATGACGTTTTCGGGGCTGGTGCCCCAGGTCACGAGCGGGGGCAGGGCCGAGGCGTCGAGCACGACTTCGTGATCGAAATGAGCGCCCGGGTCGGACTTCAGAGTGCGCCAATAGGCGACAGCCTGCTCCCAATGCTCACCCTTGGGGGCCTTGGGGCGGCCCTTCAGATATTCGAAGGTCTTCTCGTCGGGGGCGATGATGCCCGCGCGGGCGCCCGCCTCGATGGACATGTTGCAGACGGTCATGCGGCCTTCCATGGAGAGGGCCTCGATGGCCTCGCCCGCATATTCGATAACGCAGCTGGTGCCGCCGCCCGTGCCGATCTGGCCGATGATGGCGAGCACGATGTCCTTGGCGGTCACGCCGGGCGGGATCTTCCCGTTGACGGTGACGCGCATGTTCTTGGACTTCTGCTGGATCAGCGTCTGGGTGGCCAGCACATGCTCGACCTCGGAGGTGCCGATGCCGTGGGCCAGCGCGCCAAAGGCGCCGTGGGTGGCGGTGTGGCTGTCGCCGCAGACGATGGTGGTGCCCGGCAGGGTGAAGCCCTGTTCCGGTCCGATGATGTGGACGACGCCCTGGCGCACGTCATGCTCGTCGTAATACTCAAGCCCGAAATGCTTGGCGTTGTCGGCGAGATACTCGATCTGCGCCTTGCTCTCGGGGTCGGTGATGGGCTGCGAGCGATCGGTGGTTGGCACGTTATGGTCAACCACCAGCAGGGTGCGCTCGGGCGAGCGGACCTTGCGGCCGGACAGGCGCAGGCCTTCGAAGGCCTGGGGGCTGGTCACCTCATGGACGAGGTGGCGGTCGATATAGAGCAGGGTCGTGCCATCGGGCTGAGCGTCGACGACGTGGTCGTCCCAGATCTTGTCATAAAGGGTGCGTGGCGCCATGGGTCTGTTCCGTCGCCGCCTCATGCGGCTTTTGGTGAATTGTGCGTCTCGCATACCGCAAATGGGCGACGGATGAAAGTGGCGCTTGCCTTCGCCATGATTCAGCCGACAATCTCCAGTCGATCAACGAAATGGAATCGCCATGGCTGAGCGTCCGCCGGTAGCCCCCTATCTCACCATCACCCCCGCCGCAGCGGGGATCGCCTTCTACACGGCCGCCTTCGGCGCCCGGCAAAAGGCGCTGATGCCTGCGCTCGATGGGGTCCGCATCATCCACAGCGAGCTCGACATCAACGGCGGCTCCGTGATGGTGGCCGACGCCTTTCCCGAATTCACCTCTGGCGCTACCCGGCCCCCGATCCCCGGCGAGCCCGCCACCAGTTCGGTGAGCCTGGAATTCGCCACGGGCAAGGAGGTGGACGAGGTCTTCAGCCGCGCCACCCAATTGGGCGCCAAGGGCGAGACCCAGCCCACCAATTCCTTCTGGGGCACCCGCTTCGCCGTCCTGCGCGACCCCTTTGGGCATCGCTGGATGCTGAACGGGCCGCTGGGGAGTTGATTTATCGGGTCGAGGCGGCGATCCACGCCAGATAGGCGGGCAGGCCCGCCGCCACGTCGAGCCGGATGATCTCCGGCGTCTCGTAGTCATGGGCGGCGCGGATCGTTTCCTGCAGCGCCGGATAGTCCGCCGCCTTGGCCTTGAAGAGCAGCAGGGTCTCGGATTCGCGCATCACCTCGCCTTTCCAGACGAAATGGCTGCTGATGGGCATGGCCTGGACGCAGGCCGCCAGCTTTTCCCCCAGCGCCGCATCGATCAGCCGCTGCACGCTGGCGGCTGATGAGGCGGTCGTCATCACCACGCAAAAATCGCTCATCTGTTGCTCCGATGATGCTGCAATCCGAAGCCGCTCTTATATCATGGGCGCGTTCACAACCCGTCCTCCCTTGCCCCGCGCCGCGTTTGATGCGTCTGTTTCTCGCCTGCCTCTTCATCCTTGGCGCTCTTCCGGTCCGGTCCGCCCCCTGCGGCGATCCGGCGAGCCATGGGCTGCGGGTCGAGGCGGTTGACGAGCGGCTGGAGATCACGCTGGAGGATGGGCGCCTGTTGCGCCTCGCCGGGATTGAACGGCCACGCTCGAGCCCCGCCAATCCCAATCGCCCCGCTGAGGCGCGCGATCAGTTGCGCGGCTGGTTGATGAAGCCGGGCCTGCGGGTCGATCTTGAGTTGCTCGCCGCCGTTCCCGATCGCTGGAATCGACTGCCCGCCCGTCTATTCGCGCCCGGCGGGGATGCGACAGTTCAGTCGGTCGCCGAGGCCATGGTGGAGGCCGGCCTCGCCCGGGTGGAGATTGATCCCCTCGCCCGGCCCTGTCTGCGGCCCCTGCTCGCGCTTGAGGCGGGGGCGCGGCGCGAGGGGCTCGGGCTGTGGCGCGATCCGGCCTTTGCGGTCGCCGCCGCCGCTGACCGCTCAGGCCTGGCGGCGCGGGCGGGGGAGATTTTGCTGGTGGAGGGGCGGGTGAGCGGGGTAGGCGCCACGGCGAGCCGCACCTATGTGAACTTCGGCTCCCTCCGCACGATGGATTTCGCTGCGACTGTGGGGCGCAACAATCTGGCGGCTTTCGAAAAGAGCGGGGTGCTCCTGGCCTCGCTTTCGGGCAAGGTGGTGCGGGTGCGGGGCCTGCTGGAAACCCAGTTTGGCCCTCAGATCGAACTTGCCGACCCCGAAGCGATAGAACTCGCGGCGGAGGCTCCCTGAAAGACAAGCTGTATATTACGGCGGCTTCGCCTTATTCTGGGCGGATGCCGACCCGATAGAGGACCGGAATTCTGGATCGATGATGGGTTTGATGGCGATCTTCAGGCGCATGGGCGCCGGGCAATGGCGGCGCGCTGCGCCGTCGCTGAAGATCTGCGCGCTTTCGGCCCTGGCGCTTGGCCTGGCCGGTTGCTCCACCCTTGACCCCTATGGTCAGCAGCCCGGGCCCATCACCGGCGCCGCGCTTCCCCCGGAGGCGCCTCGCACCACCGGCGTCGAGACCGCCGACTCCGCCCAGCACAAGCGCCTCGTCGAGATGTTCGGCGGCGAATACAAGTCCTGGCGGACCGAGCGTTATCTGAACGGCATCCTGGCCAAGCTCGCAGCCGCCAGCGAAAAGCCGGGCGAGCCCTATCGCGTCACGATTCTGAACACCCCGGTCGTCAACGCCTTCGCGCTGCCCAGCGGCAATCTCTATGTGACGCGAGGCATGCTGGCGCTGGCCAATGATTCCTCGGAACTCGCGGCGGTCATGGCCCATGAAATCGGCCATATCACCGCTGGTCACGCCAACCAGCGGGCCGAGCTTGAGAAAGATCAGCAGCTCATCCGCAGGGTCACGGATGTCCTGCAAAAAGACAGGGGCGCCGAGGTGCAGGCGCGGGGCGTGGCCTCGCTCGCCAATTTCTCCCGTCAGCAGGAATTCGAGGCGGACCTGATCGGAGTGAAGACCATCGCCAAGGCGGGGTACGATCCCTTTGGCGCCGCGCGTTTTCTCACCTCGCTCAGCCGCTCCGCAGCGCTGCGCGCCTCCTTGTTCAACCAGCGCTCCGGGGGCCAGGAGATCACCTCCTCCCATCCCTCGACGCCTGAGCGCATCGCCCGCGCCACCGCCGCCGCCCGGGCCATCAGCGCGCCGGAGCAGGGGCAGGTCCAGCGGGTGGATTATCTCGACGCCATCGACGGGATCGATTTTGGCGACAATCCCGCCGAGGGCCTGGTGCGTGGGCGGCGCTTCACCCATCCGCGCCTTGGCTTCGGCTTTGTCGCGCCCGAGGGCTTCGTGCTGGAGAATACGCCTCAGGCGGTGCTTGGCGTGGCGGCGGGCGGTGCGGAGGCCCTGCGCCTCGACAGCGTTTCGGTCGCGGCTGAAACCAGCCTCGAGGACTATCTGGCCATGGACTGGATCCAGGGCCTGCAGGCCGCCTCGGTGAAAAATTTCACCATCAATGGCCTGCCGGCGGCGACCGGCACGGCGCGGAGCGGCGAGTGGCAGTTCCGCGTGGGGGTCGTGCGCGTGGGAGGGGATATTTATCGTCTCATCTTCGCCACCACCGCGCTCACCGAGCGCACCGACCAGCGTTTCCTCGCCTCCCTCGACAGTTTCCGGCGCATCACCAGCGATGAGGCGGGCAAGCTGCAGCCGCAGCGGTTGCGCATCGTCGCCGCCGCAGCGGGCGATACGGCGGAGGCCTTTGCGGGGCGCATGGCCCAGTCCGATCGGCCGCTGGAATGGTTCCTGCTGCTCAATGGCCTGGACCGCCCAGGCGCGCTCAAGCCAGGCGAACGCTTCAAGGTCGTCGCGGATTAATCCAGCGGCCGCGCGCGCTTGTCGTCCCCCATGGCTTTACCCTGCGGCGCGCTGCGCCATATCCACGCCAGACAAACCCGAACCCTCCGCCCGGCAGGCCATGGCCCCGGCGAAGGCTGGCGCCCCTTTCAGCGGGGCCGGAACCGATCCGCGCGATCAATCGTTGCATGAACACGCGCCTGATGCGGGCGGCGTGTGGTGTCTCCACGAGATTGATGGCGGGGATCAGGGCCCAGCGTCCTCTTCGTCCTCCCGGCATCCGCCCGCTTTGTGAAGGCGCCATGGGTAGAGGGCTGTCGGATGGTCCGGCGGAAAGCGGGAGACGGAAATGGCGCAATTGGCAGGGGTCCGGCGGCAGTTCGTCAAGGCGGCCATGTCGGCGCCTTTTCTCGAGCGAGAAGAGGAGCGGGCGCTGGCGGTTCTGTGGCGCGAGAATCATGACGAAGGCGCCCTGCACCAGCTGGCCCATGCGCATATGCGGCTTGTGATCGCTTTGGCGGCGCGGTTCCGGCACTATGGATTGCCCATCGCCGATCTCGTGCAGGAGGGTCATGTGGGCCTTCTGGAGGCGGCCGCCCGCTTCGAACCCGAACGCGAGGTGCGCTTCTCCACCTATGCGACCTGGTGGATCCGCGCCTCCATGCAGGACTATATCCTGCGCAATTGGTCGATCGTGCGCGGCGGCACCAGCTCGGCGCAGAAGGCGCTGTTCTTCAATCTGCGACGCCTGCGCGCCAAGCTCTCCCGCGATGGCGGGTCCATGGCTGATGGCGCCATCTACGCCACCATCGCCCAGGCCATCGGCGTCTCAGCCTCCGATGTGGAGCTGATGGACACGCGCCTCTCCGGGCCGGATGTCTCTCTCAATGCGCCCCTCGCCGCCACCGACAATTCCGGCCCCAGCGAGCGGGTGGAGTTTCTGGTGGATGGGGGCCCCTTGCCGGACGAACTCGTGGGCGAGGCCATCGATTCCGTCCGCCGCATCGACTGGCTGCGCGACGCCCTGACCGTGCTATCGGAGCGTGAATTGCGCATCTTGAGCGAGCGTCGCCTGGCGGAGGAGGCGGCCACTCTGGAATCTCTGGGCGTCACGCTGGGCATCTCAAAGGAGCGTGTCCGCCAGATTGAAAACAGGGCGCTGGAAAAACTACGCCGGGCCTTGAGCGAGCGACACCCGGAGGAGGCCCTGGGCGCGGTGGCGTGAGGTGGCGGCGCAGACGAAAAACCCGGCCATCAAGGGCCGGGTTTCCATGCTCGGGTTCTGCGTGAGGAGAAACGAAGGGCTCAGGCCGCTTCTTCGATGTCCCCGTCAACGACGTCGTCAGCCAGATCCTCGACGGCCTGTTCCGCCTTGGAGCCCCGCTTGGGACCCTTCTGCAGATGGCTCTCGATGAGCTTCAGCGCCTCGGAGTCCGTCAGCTTCTGCACGGCCGCGATTTCCCGCGCCATGCGGTCGAGGGCGGATTCATAAAGCTGACGTTCTGAATAGGACTGCTCGGGCTGCGCTTCCGACCGATAGAGATCGCGCACCACCTCGGCGATGGAGCCAAGATCTCCAGAATTGATCTTGGCCTCATATTCCTGCGCGCGGCGCGACCACATGGTGCGCTTGATGCGCGCCCGGCCGGTCAGGGTGTCGAGGCTCTTCTTCACCGTATCGGCGTCCGCAAGCTTGCGGATGGCGCCGGCGATGACCTTGGGCATGGGCACCTTCAGCGTCATCTTGTCCTTGGCGAAGGAGATGACGAAGAGTTCAAGCTTGAAGCCAGCGACCTCCTGCTCCTCGACGGCGACGATCTGGCCGACGCCATGGGCGGGATAGACGATATGCTCGCCAGCCTTGAAGCCGGTGCGCTGGGGGCCGGGCTTGGCGGCAGGCTTGGCCGCAGCGGGAGCCGACGCCGGTTTTACGGGCGTGACCACCGCTTCCGCGCGGGGGGCGGGAGCCGGGGTTGATGAGGGGGAAACGGGGGCGGAGTCGTTCGCTGTCTGAGGCTTTTTCAGGTTCACAGTCCCAACTTGCGTCTGAGTAGGTTTGGGCGTCGGCTTGGAAGCCGAAGCGACAGCCGACGCCGCCGGGGCGGGCGACGTGGTGGCTGGGGTGGAGGCGGGAGCCGCCTGAACAGGCGCCGGGGCTTGAACCACCGTCACCTGGGGCTGCGCCGCCTTTTCAGCTGCGGGTTTGGCGGCGACCGCCTTTTCCGGAGCTGGGCTCGCAGGCTTGGCCGCCTGCTTCTTGGCCGGAGCTTCGGCTACGGCGGCCTTCGGCGCCGCAGCCGCTGCTTTGGCGGTGGTCTTGACCTCCGCGACCGCCTTGGCCGCAGGCGCAGCCACGGGCTCAGGGGCCTTGGCGGCCGGGGTCTTCTTGGCTGGCGCCGCCTTGCTGGCGACGGCCGCAGGCGCCTCAACCTTGGGAGCCGGGCTCTTCGGCTTGCTCACGGCAGCCGTCCCCTTTACGGGCGGAGCCGCCTTTTCGGATTTCTTCACGCTGCTGGTTTGCGCGGTTGATGCGGCCGCGCGCGCCTTGGAGGCGGGGGCTGGCGCAGCTTTCGCCTTGGCGTCCGGCTTGGAGACGGCGGGTTTGGCGACGGCGGCCTTCGCAGCCGCAGGCTTGGCGGCGGCCGCTTTCGTCGCCGCAGGTTTCGCGGCTGCGGGCTTTGTCGCGGCGGCTTTGGCCACAGCAGGCTTGACCACAGCGGGCTTGGCCGCAGCAGGTTTGGCTGCCGCCGACTTGGCGCTGGCGGTTTTCGAGCTTGCGGTCTTCGCGGTCACGGCCTTGGGAGCCTCGGTCTTTGCGGTCACTGTCTTGACGCTCGCAGGCTTGGAACTCGCTGATTTGGCGCTGGCGGATTTGGGCGCCGCAGATTTGGCCGTAGAGGCCTTGGCGGCGGTCGCTTTGGTGGTCGAGGGAGAGGCGTTGAGCGACTTGGCTTTGGATTTTGATCCACTACGCGCTTTACTGCGCGACGACTGACTGGTCGAAGGCATACTCGGTTACTCCCTCTGTCATCCCGCTTTGGAGACGGGACAGCCTGCCGCACACCCACCGGTGCACGGATCAGAGACCCTGGATCGAACAAAACGCGCTCGATAGTCTCCTGGGCCAATCAGGCGCTCTGGGAGGCGATCCCACACAAAAGGCTCCGAGCTCATGAAGAGCATGGGCAGGCATGAGGGACGCAAACACAACTTGCGCGCCGCAAGCAGCGCGCAGCAGAGGAATTGCTTGATCAACCGTTAAGAGTACCCATACCACAAAATATGACGGATTCAAAATCGGCGCTAACGTGAGCTTACGCTGCGGCGCGCCAGCCGCAGCGCAGGTCGCCAATGGCCTGAAAAATCGTGACCTCAGTCCCCCTCGCCGGGCTCCGGAGAGAAATAGGCGTCGAACTTGCCAGGCTTGCCGTCGAACTCCTTGGCGTCCTCCGGCGAGTCCCGCTTGACCGTGATGTTTGGCCAGGACTTCGACATATCCGCGTTCAGCTTCAGCCACTTGTCGAGGCCCGGCTCGGTGTCGGGCTTGATCGCCTCGGCGGGGCATTCGGGCTCGCAGACGCCGCAATCGATGCATTCGTCGGGATGAATCACCAGCATGTTTTCACCCTCGTAGAAACAATCCACAGGGCAAACCTCCACGCAATCCATGTACTTGCACTTGATGCAGTTTTCGACGACGACGTAAGTCATTAAAACAGCTCCTGCCCACTTATTCCGGCGCGCGCGGGCCTTGCCTCCGCCCATAACGCTGACGCTTTTGCTATCTGCTTTGCAGCCAGGGCGCAAGATGACGAAGGGCGATCAGGCGCCCTGATCGGGGCTGGAATCGGCGGATGGCGTATCAATGGCCGGGGCGAGATCGTCATAGAGGCGACGGGCCTCCTCATAGGGGCCGCGTCGTTCGCCCGGCGCCACCACCCTCAGGATCTTGACCTGCCGCTCCAGCGCTATGGTCAGCACATCGCCCGGGCGCACCGGCTTGTCCGGTCCTGCGGCCCGCACGCCGTTGAGGCGCACATGCCCCGCCGAGACCAGTTTTGCGGCGAGAGCTCTGGTCTTCACCACGCGGGCGAACCAGAGCCATTTGTCGAGCCGTTGCCGCGCCGCCGCCGTAGCGCCCTGACCCCCCTGAGGATCCTGACCGGCCTTCACGGGAGCGACGACCGGGCCTGGATCAATCCTTTTTGCCCTTGTTCTCAAGTTCGGCTTTCAAGGCCAGGAGCTTGGCGAAGGGCGAATTGGGATCGGGCTGCTTGTCGCGGACGGGACGCTCCGTGCTCGCGAAGGTCCGGTCGCCGCGCTGATCGTTGCGATCCGGGCGGCCCTTGTTGAAGGGACGGTCCCCCTGCGGCCGATTGCCTTGCCGGCGATCCCCTTGCGGACGTCCCCCCTGGGGCCGGTCGCCTCTGGGGCGATCCCCCTGCGGACGATCTCCCTGGGGACGGGCGTTGTAGCCTTCA
Organism: Beijerinckiaceae bacterium; assembly: GCA_947456505.1. Lineage (GTDB taxonomy): Bacteria > Pseudomonadota > Alphaproteobacteria > Rhizobiales > Beijerinckiaceae > Terripilifer. Next base: position 1,638 of record CANGTC010000114.1, on the reverse strand, counting down.
AAGCGACGCTGGTCGCGGCGGGGCTGCTGGGTGCGCTCCGATGTGGCGCCGGTTGCGGCCGCCTCGCCCTCGACGGCTGGTCCGGGGGTGGACTGCTGGCCATCGCGGGGCCGCTGGGCCTGCTGGTCGCGGCGCGGGCCGCCACGGTCGCCCCGGCCACGCTGGCGCTCGGGCCGACGACCCTCCTGCGGCCTGCGGCCCGGGCGCCAGACCTCGATAAGAATTTCCTCGACGGCGGGTTCGGCCGCAGCTTCTTCGCCCGCCTCCGCCTCGGCGCCAGCTTCCTCAGCCACGGGGGCCTCGGATGCAGGGGCTTCAGAAACGACCTCTTCGGAAACCGCCTCTTGCGCGACAGGCTCCGCTGCGGGCACTTCTGCTGGGGCCTCGGGCGCCACTTCAGCCACAGCTTCCGCTTCGACAGGTGAAGCCGCTTCATCCTGCGCCGCAGCTTCGTCCTGCTCCGCCTGCGCCTCAGCCGAAGCCTCGGCCTCGTCCGTCGTTTCCGGCGCAGCCGCCACGATGGGCTGCATGGGGGCGGCCTTCAGAATTTGCGCGGTGATGGCGGGGCCCCTGCGGCTCTCCATCGTATAGCCCAGCGACTTCAGGATCGAGGCGAAGGCCTCGCCCGAGCAGCCCGCCAGCGAGGTCATGGCCACCGTCACCACAAAGCCGTCCCCATCCGCCGCGCCCGCCGGGGGCTCGCCGACGGTGACGCCCGGACGATAGGCGATGGCGGGGCGGATCAGATCGGCCAGGCGCTCCAGAATATCCACGCGCACGGCGCGCTCGCCTGACACGCGGAAACCGGCGGCCAGATAGAGCCCCTTGGGCACATCCTTGTCGGCGGCGAAGGAGGTGCGGCCGGTGGCGGCGAGATGGGAGACCTCGTCGAGGCCCTTAACGCCCTCAATGCCACCATGTTTGAGCGCCCAGAGCTGGGCCGCCAGCGCGCGGGGCGCGGGTTTGAGCAGGGGCGCGAGATAAAGATGATAGGCGCCGAAGCGCACGCCCAATTTCCGCAGAGCCGCGCGGGCGCCCTGATCGAGGGACTTGGTTTCGGTGGCGACCCTTGAGCGCTCCAGCACGCCCAGGGATTCGGCGAGCTGGAAGGCGATGCCGCGCCCGATGCCTTCGAGTCCCTCGCCAGTCTCCAGTTCTGTCAGGCCGCCGAGCAGTTTCTTGATGTGTTGGCCGACCCAGAGGTCGAGGCGACGCTGCACCATCTCCAACGCCGGGCCGGTGAGCTGCTCGTCCGCCAGCACCCGCACGCGGGGCGTAAGCACCTGCTCGCCGGCGGTGAGTTTGCCCACGGGCTCGCCGAGCCATCGGATCGTGCCGTCATTGGCGAGGACTAAGGCCTCATCCACGGCCTCGTTGACCCGGGTCGCGCGGCTCTCGATCTCGCTCGCCAGCGCCTGGTGCGCGGCGGCGGTCAGAGTGCGGGCGACGTCGCCCCCCGCTTGCGGGTCCGGTGTGAAACGGAACCCGTGCAGGTTTCCTACATGCTGGCCTTCGACCATGACGTCGCCGGACCCGGTGATTTCCGCTTCGAGCATTGCATTCTCTCTCAAGCGACGCATCAGCACGCTCGTCCGCCGGTCGACGAACCGGTGGGCGAGGCGCTCATGAAGAGCGTCG
>CANGTC010000113.1 GCA_947456505.1 Beijerinckiaceae bacterium | reverse complement strand
GGAATGATCGTCGATTTTCAAACGCACTACACCCCGCCTGAACTGCAGAAGGGCGATCCCACCCGGATGACCGTTCAGCTCGACGAGAACGGCAATCCCAACTACCTCCTAAATCCCCTCCTGACCGATGTGCCCGCCTTCATGCGGATGATGGAGCGCACGGGCATCGACGCCTGCGTGCTCTCCAGCGGCCCGGGCTTCGACCAGCCGGATGTGGGCAAGTGCAAGCTCATCAATGACCGCCTGCGGGAGATCGAACTGGCGCATCCCGGCCGCTTCATCGGCCTCGCCCATATCCCCGCGCTCAACACGGCGGAGATGTTGGTGGAGCTGAAGCGCTGCGTGGTGGACCTGGGCTTTCCCGGCGTCGTCATCGCCTCCGAAATCCAGGGCCAGCCGCTGGACGCCGAGGGCCTGCGGCCCTTCTGGCGCGCGGCGGCGGATCTGGGGATCTATGTGTTCATCCATCCCCTGCCCAACGTCATCAACTGGCCGCAGATGTATGCGGATGATCTGGGCCGCATCCTGGGCTGGGAATTCTCCCTGATGACCGCCACCATGCGCCTCATCAACTCAGGGATCCTCGACGAATTGCCCCATCTCAAGGTGCAGTTCTCCCATTTCTCCGGCGGCTTGGGGCGCTATCTCGGGCGCATCCGCGGCTTCCAGCAGCGCCATGTCTGGGGCACCTCGGAAATCCCGCGCCACAACCGCCTGCCCGCCAAGAGCCTCGACCACTATATCCACGAGCGCCTCTACTATGATTGCGCGGGTTGGGCCGGTCCCGATCCCTCCGCCAACTGGGGCGCCGAATGGGTGCGCTTTGGCCTGTCGGAAGTCGCCCTCTCCCAATGCGTCTTCGCCACCGACTATCCGCAGGCGATTCGCGATCCCGAGGAGATCGCGGGCTACATCAATTCGGTGAGCGGCATCGACGCCAATGCGCGGGCGGTGCTGAACGGAGCGAATGTGTCCAAGCTGATCCCGGACATCAAGGACCGGCTGGCGCGGCGCAAGGCGTAAATGTTCCGCTAATGTTCTTGCCAAGGTCAGGTTCCCGCGTTACCCTCAGGGTGGATCGGGAGGCTGGCCATGGTGGTACGGGTCGCAACAGTCGCATTTCAGGGCATCGAGGCGCGGCCCGTCGATGTGCAGGTGCAGATTTCGAACGGCGAGGTGCGCTTCAGCGTGGTGGGCCTCGGCGACAAGGCGGTGGCGGAATCGCGCGAGCGGGTGCGCTCGGCCCTGACCGCCTCCGGCCTCGCCCTGCCCGCCCGGCGCATCACCGTCAATCTCGCCCCCGCCGACATGCCCAAGGAGGGCAGCCATTACGACCTGCCCATCGCACTCGGGGTCATGGCCGCCATTGGCGCCATCCCCCATGACGCGCTCGAGCGCTACACGATCATCGGGGAGCTGGCTCTGGACGGCGCCATCACCGCCGTGGCGGGCGCCCTGCCAGCGGCGGTGGCCGCCAATGCGCGGGGGCAGGGGCTGATCTGCCCCTTCGACTGCGGGCCGGAGGCCGCCTGGGCCTCCGCCGATCTCGACATTCTGGCGCCGCGCTCCCTGATCCAGCTCGCCAACCATTTCAAGGGATCGCAAGTCATGGCGCGCCCCGCCCCCGCCGTGCGGGCGGCGCGCGGCGTGCTGCCGGATCTGCGCGACATCAAGGGACAGGAGAGCGCCAAGCGGGCGCTGGAGATCGCCGCCGCCGGGGGACACAATCTGCTGATGAGCGGGCCGCCCGGTTCGGGCAAGAGCATGCTGGCGGCGCGCCTGCCCTCGATTCTGCCGCCGCTGACTCCGCGCGAATTGCTGGAGGTCTCGATGATCCATTCGGTGGCGGGGGAGCTGGCGGGCGGGGCCCTGACCAACGCCCGGCCCTTCCGCGCCCCCCACCATAACGCCTCCATGGCGGCGCTGATCGGCGGCGGCGCACAGGCCCGGCCCGGCGAGGTGTCGCTCGCCCATAATGGCGTGCTCTTTCTCGATGAATTCCCCGAATTCCAGCCCCAGACCCTCGACAGCCTGCGCCAGCCGCTGGAGGCGGGGGAGGTCTCCATCGCCCGGGCCAATGCGCGGGTCACCTATCCCGCCCGCTTCCAGCTCATCGGCGCCATGAATCCCTGCCGCTGCGGCCATGGGACGGACCCAGGCTACACTTGCCGCAGGCAGCAGAACGAGCGCTGCATCGCCGCCTATCAGGCGCGCATCTCCGGCCCCCTTCTCGACCGTTTCGACCTCTCCATCGACGTGCCCGCCGTCACCGCCGCCGACCTCATCCTGCCCGTTCCCTCCGAGGGCTCGGCGGATGTGGCCGAGCGGGTCGCCGCCGCCCGCGCCCTTCAGGCGGAGCGCTACCGCGCCATGGGCCTGCCCGGGGTCGCCACCAACGCAGCCGCGCCCCCCAGCGTGATCGAGGATGCGGCGGCGCTGGATACCGCAGGCCTCGCCCTGCTGCGGGACGCGGCCGAGCGCATGCGCCTGTCAGCACGTGGCTATCATCGCGTGCTGAAACTCGCCCGCACCCTCGCCGATCTCGACGGCGCCGCGCAGGTCGGCCGCCTGCATCTGGCCGAGGCGCTGAGCTATCGCGGCCAATTGACGGGCATGGCCCGGGCGGCGTAGGGGCGCCCGCCCTTCCCGTTCGCCCCAAACCGGCCTAATCATGTCCGGGTCAAATCAAATGGGGAGGAACTGATGGCGGTCATTGTTCTGGTGCATGGGGCCTGGAGCGGCTCCTGGTCGTGGAACGGCGTGGCGCCCCTGCTGCGCGCCGCTGGCCATGATGTCCATGCGCCGACCCTCACGGGTCTGGCCGAACGCAGCCACATTCCCCCTGCTCAGATCAACCTCTCCAGCCATGTGGCCGACATCGCCGGGCTCATGCGCTGGAACGACCTGCGCGACGTGATCCTCGTCGGCCATTCCTATGGCGGCATGGTGATCACGGGCGCGGCGGACCGGGAGATCGCGCGGATCCGGGGCATGATCTACATCGACGCCTTCGTTCCCGAGAGCGGGCAGAATGTCTGGGACATGGCGGGTCCGAAAGGCGCGGCGGCCCACCAGGCGGCGGCGATGGCCTATGACGGGGGCTTCTCCGTGCCCCGCGCCCGGGCGCCCGCCAATAGCAGCCCTGCCGACGCGCCCCGTTTCGATCCGCTCTTCACCCCCCATCCCATCGCCTGCTTCAGCGAGCCCTATGTCGCCACCCGCGCCAATCCCGAGACCTGGCCGCCCCGCCATTACGCCCTCTGCACGGCCTATAACCCCAGTCCCTTCCACGCCATCGCCGCCCGCGTCAGTCAGGACCCAAGCTGGACCACGAGCGCCTTCGACGCCCTGCATGACGTGGTGCGCACCCATCCCGCCGATGTCACGCAGCGCATCGAAGAGGTGGTCGCCAAATGGAAACATCAAGCCTAAACCGTCATCAAACTGTCGATGAATCATGTTGAAGCTGACGCAATGGTCTGAAACGACCTTGCGGGGATCAAAAAATGTACAAGACGGCCTCTCAGGCTTGGCGGAACACCAAGGGGTTTATCCCCCAAACCATCGCGCTTTTTCCCGGTCGCAAGCCAGTTCGGGACCTCCTGGGCCTCCCCGCCTCGCTCGGGCGAATCGGTTCGCTGGAGGTGCGGCTCGCCACCCACAAGCGCGAGATCCGCAAGGCGCAGAAACTGCGTTACAAGGTCTTCTATGAAGAGGGCGGCGCCATCGCCGACGCGCGCACTGCGTTCACTCGACGCGACCTCTGCGCCTTCGACCGCATCTGCGATCATCTCATCGTCGTCGATCATGATTTTCTGAACCGCTTTGGCCAACGCAAACCCAAGATCGTCGGCTGCTATCGCTTGCTGCGACAGGATGTGGCGGAGCGCCATGGCGGCTTCTACTCCGCCAGCGAGTTCGACATCGCGCCTCTGCTGGCGCGCCATGAGGACAAGCGATTTCTCGAACTCGGCCGCTCCTGCGTGCACAGGGATTGGCGCTCCAAACGCGTGCTCGAACTGCTATGGCGAGGCATCTGGACCTATGTGCGCCACCATCAGGTGGATGTGATGATCGGCTGCGCGAGCCTGCCGGGCGCAGACCCCGCGCCCCATGCGCCAACGCTGGCCTGGCTCAGCGCTGCGGCTTCTCCCGACGACGTCTGGGCCACGCGAGCCCTGCCGGAAAGGCGCATCGCCATCAACGCCGCCGACACGCCGGACCTCGAACCGCGTAAGGCCCTGGTGAAACTGCCGCCGCTTTTGAAAGGCTATATCCGCGTCGGGGCGAAGATTGGCGCGGAGGCGGTGAGCGACCGCCAGTTCGGCACCACGGACGTCTTCATCATCATGCCTGTGGCCGAAATCGACCCGCGCTATATCAGCTACTTCAGCACGCCGGAAAGCGAGGCGCGACTGGCGGCCTGAACCTACGCGGCGCGGCGCGCCTCATTCATCAAACTGACGCAGCGGCCTTGCATGAACAGGCCGACGCGCTCCAGCCGCAGCCCCACGCGGTGCGCAGGATGAAGGATGGCCCCATGAGGCAGATCAACCTCGATCATTACGCCCGTCTGATCGAGCCGTATTTCAACGCGCCGTTTGGCGCCCTGTCGGCGGACGGCTTTGATCTCTCCGCCCAACACGCCACCCACCTCATCAAGCACTGCGTCTTCCGGCCGGAAGAAAAGCTCCGCTTCGCCTTCAAGCCCGGACGCGACGCGGCCCAGCACAGCGGCGCCGAGCCTCGCGCGGCCATTCGACATCTCCACCGCCAAGCGATTTGAGTCGCCGATGAACCCGAAGACGAATGGTGAAGCGGGCGAATCGAAGATTTCATCGGGGGCTCCGATCTGCTCCAACGCGCCACGATTGAGAATCGCGACGCGGTCAGACATTTCCAGCGCCTCATCCTGGTCATGGGTCACTAAGATGGTGGTATGACCAGTGCGCTTGTGCAGGTCCCGCAACCAAAGCCGAAGGTCCTTGCGCACACGTGCGTCGAGCGCCCCGAAGGGCTCGTCGAGCAGTAGCACGCGCGGCTCCACCGCCAGAGCGCGCGCCAGCGCCACGCGCTGTCGCTGGCCACCCGACAGCTGGCCGGGAAAGCGCCCGTCAAGACCATTAAGCTGCACCAGTTCAAGCAATTCATTCACGCGTTGCGCGATCTGGTGCGGCGCCGGCCGCGTGGCGCGCGGGCGCACGCGCAAACCGTAACCGATATTCTCCGCCACGCTCATATGGCGAAATAGGGCGTAGTTCTGAAAAACAAAACCAACCCGCCGCTCCTGGACACTCAAGCGCAAGGCGTCCTGTCCGCCAAAGAGGATCTGCCCCGCCGTTGGCGTTTCAAGTCCGGCGATGGCGCGCAACAGGGTTGTCTTGCCCGAGCCTGAAGGGCCAAGCAGCCCGATCAATTCGCCAGAGCGAATATCAAGGTCGACGCCATGCAGGGCGGGCGAAACGCCGAAGGTTTTTTGCAAGGCGCGAATCGCGATGTCCATGGGATGCCTCAGGTTCTGCGGCGCAGGGCCAATTCGCCCGTGAAGCGCCATTCGAGGATTGTCTTGATGACGAGCGTGATCAACGCCAGAAGCGCGAGCAGCGAAGCCACCGCAAAGGCGCCCACCATGTTGTAGTCATTGTAGAGCGCCTCAACCTGCAGTGGCATGGTGTTGGTGGCGCCGCGTATATGGCCTGAGACGACAGCGACGGCGCCGAACTCGCCCATGGCGCGCGCGTTACACAGCAGGACGCCATAGAGCAGGCCCCATTTGATATTGGGCAGGGTGACCGTGACGAACATACGCCAGCCCGAGGCGCCAAGGGTCAGGGCCGCCTGTTCGTCATCGTCGCCCTGTTGCTGCATGAGCGGAATGAGTTCGCGGGCGACAAAGGGAAAGGTGACGAATAGGGTCGCTAACACGATTCCGGGAACAGCGAAGATCACTTCGAAACCATAGAAGTTGAGCTGCGGCCCCAACAATCCGCGCGCGCCAAACAGCAGCACGCAACAAAGCCCGGCGATCACAGGCGAGACCGAGAAAGGCAGATCTATGAGCGTCACCAACGCGCTCTTGCCCGCAAATTCGAAGCGCGACACCGCCCAGGCGACGGCGACGCCGAAGGCCGTATTGATGGGCACGCAAAGTGCGGCGACGATCAGCGTGAGTATGATGGAAGATTGGGTTTCAGGATCGCTCAAGGCCTTGATGAAACCTTCGAGGCCCTTGCCGAAAGCTGCAATGAAAACAGTCGCCAGCGGCAGAAAGAGAAACAAGGTCAGCACCAAAACCGCAAAACCAATCAAGGCGCGTCGAAGCGCTGGCGCCTCAGCCAATGCATCGCGGTCGCGCTGAATGGGCAGGGGAGTCTCATGCATGGCCAGTCCTCCGACGCAAATGCGCCTGCACAAGATTAATCAGCAGCAGCAGGACGAAGGACAGCGCGAGCATAATGGTGGCCACCGCCGTCGCTCCAGCCTCGTCGAACTCTTCCAGACGCACCACGATCAAAAGGGGAGCAATCTCCGAGACAAAGGGGATATTGCCGGAGATGAAGACTACCGAGCCATATTCCCCAACCCCGCGCGCCAGCGCCAAGGCGAAGCCCGTCAGAAACGCCGGAACCAAAGGCGGTAGCACGACCTGAAATATGGTGCGCAGACGCGACGCGCCCAGAGTTGCGGAAGCCTCCTCTGTCTCAGGCTCCACTTCCGACAACACCGGCTCGACGCTGCGCACCATGAAGGGCAGGCCGATGAAGACCAGCGCCACGAAGATCCCTAAGGGAGTGAAGGCCACCTTGACGCCCAGCCCATCGAGCGGCGCGCCGATCCACCCATTGGGCGCATAGACCGCCGTGAGCGCGATGCCCGCCACAGCCGTGGGCAAGGCGAAGGGCAGATCAACCGCCGCATCCAGTAGACGCCGACCGGGAAATTCATAGCGTGTCAAAACCCATGCGACGACACCGCCCAGCACGACATTGAGCGCGGCGGCCAGCAGCGACAGCCCGAAGGACAGTTTCAGCGCCGCAGCCACGCGCGGTTGCGCTGCTATGGCGAGAATGCCTGACAGACCTAGCCCAGATGCGCGCCACACCAGCGCCGACAGCGGAATCAGCACGAGGACGCCTAGCCACAGGAGCGCCGCCCCCAGCGCAGGCGCAAATCCCGGCAGGGGAGAGGGCTTGAGAAGGGCGACCCTCACTTTGCCCCCGTTGCGTAGATCTGATCGAAGGACCCGCCATCAGAGAAATGCGCCTTCTGCGCTGCAGCCCAGCCGCCGAAATGGGCGTCGATGGTGAGCAGTTCGAGCTTGGGGAACCGCGCGAGATCGGCAGGATCAGCGGAGGCTGGATCGCGCGGGCGGTAATGGTTCTTCGCGATGATCTTCTGGGCCGCAGGCGTATACAGAAATTCCAGATAGGCCTGCGCCGCCTTGCGGGTTCCATTTGCGTCCACATTGACGTCGATCAGCGCCACCGGCGGCTCGGCGAGGATCGACAGGGGCGCCGCCACGATCTCGAATTTGTCCTTGCCGAATTCGTCGAAGGCGAGAAAGGCCTCATTCTCCCAGGCGATCAAAACGTCGCCCACGCCCCGCTTGGCGAAGGTTATGGTGGAGCCGCGCGCGCCTGTGTCCAGCACCGGCGCGTTTTTGTAGATCGCACCCACGAAAGCGCGGACCTTGGCCTCATCGCCCGCAAAACGCCGCTGCGCATAGCCCCAGGCGGCGAGGTAATTCCAGCGCGCGCCACCTGACGTCTTGGGGTTTGGGGTCACGACGGAGACGCCGGGCCGGGCCAGATCGTCCCAGTCCCTGATCCCCTTCGGGTTGCTCTTGCGCACAAGGAACACAATGGTCGAGGTGTAGGGCGTGGAATTCTGCAGCAGGCGTTTGGCCCAGTCTGCGGGAAGCCTGCCTGTGTAGGCGGCGATGGCGTCAATGTCGGGCGCCAGCGCCAGGGTGACCACATCCGCCTTCAGCCCGTCGATGACGGCCCGGGCCTGCGCGCCAGAGCCGCCATGGGACGCGCGGATCGTGACCTTTTCCTCCGCGCTCTGGCGCCATGCATCCGCGAAGGCTGCGTTGATGACCTTGTAGAGCTCGCGGGTAGGGTCATAGGAGACGTTGAGAAGCGACATATCGGCCCGCGCTGCTGAGGCCAGGACGAGCGCGGCGGCGAGCGCCGCAAGCCATGCGATGCTGCGGATGGACATGGGATTTCTCCGTTCAATTCCTATAATCTTGACAGGATTAATCGGAAAATCAAGCAGCCCTAAACACTTTCTTTAAAATCTTAATATTTCCGTAACTTGGATTAAATGAAGGCCCCAGCGAACACATCATCGCCGAAAATTCCAGCCTCGCTGGAAACCAAATCCGCCCGGGCGAGAGCCTCGGCCAAAGTGCGTTTTTCAAGAATGGCCAGCACCGCCTCGTGGGTGTCGGAGAGGATGGCGCGCAGGCCGCAAGCCGCCTCGTCGGGGCAGTCCTCGCAACGGCGGTAAGCGGTGCGCGAGAGGCAGGGCAGTGGCGCCACTGGCCCGTCGATCTGCCGCAGAATGGTGGCGAGCGTGAGCGTCTCCGGGCGCTTGTCGAGTTGATACCCCCCCTCCCTGCCCCGCTTGCTGGAAACGAAGCCAGCCCGTTTCAGATCCAGCATGATCTGTTCGAGGAAAGCGGCGGGGATCTGCTCGGTCTCCGCGATAAGTCGGGTCGAACGCGCGGTCCCCGGCTTGAGGCGGGCCAGATGAATGAGCGCTTTCAGAGCGTAGCGTGAGCGTTGTGAGATCAATGTTCATCTCCGACCGACCCACTCTAATACTACCGGAGAGGTCGGGAAAGGGCGTCGCCGCTTGCCCGCACCGACAGCCTTGCCTACCATGAGGAAAAACGCGGCCGGGCTGCGTCGGAGATCGGGATGAAACGTCTGAAACTGGCCCTCCTGCTGGGCCTGACCCTTCTTGCGCAACAAGCGGCGGCAGCCACGCGGATCGTCATCGGCGCCGTGCCGAACATCGGCGACGGCCCGCTCATCTGCGCCATCGAGCGCGGCTATTTCCGCGAGCAGGACATCGAGGTGGACATCGTACCCTTCAAGACCAGTTCGGAAATGACGCCGCTGATGGTGCGCGGCGACCTCGCCATGATGGGCGGGGGCGTGAGCGTCTCCTTCTTCAACAGCGTCGCCCAGGGCATGCCGCTGCGCTATTTCGTCAATCGCGGGCAGGCGCCGGTCTGGCACAGCATCGTCGTGCGCAAGGGGCTCGAGGGCAAGGTCAAGAGCGCGAAAGACCTGAAGGGCCTGCGCATCGCCACCAGCGCGGCGGGCGGGCTGTCCGAATATGAATTGGGCAAGACGCTGGAGACCGTGGGCCTGAGCCTCGACGACATCGAGGCGAAACATCTGAGCATGCCGCAATCGGTGGCGGCGATCCAGAGCGGCGCGGTGGACGCCGGGGTCTTCGTGGGTCCCTTCGATACGGCGGCGATCCAGGGCGGCGGCTTTCATCTGCTCTATGCGGATGAACTGGTGAAGCCCCGCATGGAGGTCAGCGGCCTCATCTATAACGCCGATTGGGCGGCCAAAAATACGGCTGCTCTGGATCGTTTCACCGTCGCCTATATTCGCGGCGTACGCTGTTTTCTGGACGCCGAAAAGCCGGGCCCCCTGCGCGAGGAAATGATCGACGGTTTCGTCAAATATTCCCCCATCAAGGACCGCGCCATCTATGCGGACATGAAATGGACCGCGATCCATCCTGACGGGCGCGTCGAGGTCGACTCGCTCATGGACATGCAGGATTTCTATGCGCGGCGCGGCTATCTCACGAAGAAACTGCCGCAAGACGCGCTGTTCGATCCAGGACCCGTGGAGCGAGCGCTGAAAATTTTGGGAGCTCAGAAAAAATAGGAGAGAGGGATGAAACTCGCCATCGCCGCGCTTTGCCTTTTGCTGTCCACGGCCGCCCAGGCCGCCACCAAGCTCGTGATCGGCAGCGTGCCGACCATCGGCGACGGCCCCATGATCTGCGCCATAGAGAAAGGCTATTTCGCCGAACAGGGCCTCGATGTGGAACTGGCGCCCTTCAGATCAGGCGCCGACATGATCCCCATGATCGCGCGCGGCGACATCTCCCTGATGGGAGGCGCCATGAGCGCCGCCTTCTTCAACGCCATCGCCGATGGCATGCCGATCCGCTACTTCTCCAACCGCGCGCAGTCGCCCGTGCGCCACAGCCTCGTGCTGCGCAAGGAGATCGCCGGCGGCGTAAAGGGGATCAAGGATCTCAAGGGCAAGCGCCTCGCCATCGCGGGGACGGGATCTCAAACCGAATATGAAACCGCCAAGATCCTCGCGGTCGGCGGCCTGACCCTGGACGACATCGAACTTAAAAGCCTCGGCATGCCCGAGATCGTCGCCGCGCTCGCCAGCGGCGCCGTCGACGCAGCGGTGCTGGTGCCGCCCCTCGACGAAATCGCAGCGCGCGGCGGCGGGGTGCGCATGCTCGATCCCGACGAAGTGATCCAGCCGCGCATGGAAGTCAGCGGCATGTTCTACAATACCGACTGGGCGAAGAATAACACGGAGGTGCTCGATCGCTTCGCGCTGGCCTATATCAAGGGCGCGCGCTTCTATCTGGAGGCGGCGCGACATGGGCCCAACCGGGCGGAGATGATCGACTATCTGATCAAACATACGCCGGTGAAGGACCGGACCGTCTACGAAAACATGGCCTGGAGCGAGGCCAACCCCGATGGGGCCGTGACCACGGATTCGATCATGGACATGCAGGAATTCTACGCCGCGCGCGGCTATCTCAAGCGCAAACTGACCCTCGAAGAGATCCACGATGGCGGTCCGATCCAGCGCGCCATCGCAAAGCTGGGCTCGGCGGCGGGAAAATAAAGGCGCACGGCGCTCCGGGTTCAAATCCTCGTTGGCGCAGGCGTGACTTGCATTCCGTCAAAATTTGGCCCTAATCAGCCCGTGAATTTCGCGCCCTGAAACCGGAGGTCCGGTCTGGGCGATTGTTGGATCTAATGGGGAGGTGGCGCATGCGCGCAGGCGTGTCAGCGCTTATGATGGTGGCGTCTTTGTCCTTGGCGTCGGTTTCGGCGGCCATGGCGAAGGATCCGAGTCCAGAGGCGATCAAGGGGCTCTATCTCACAACCGATTTTCCCGCCGTGCAGATCCGCGCGGGCGAGGAGACCACTCTTCCCCTGACCATCTACAACTACGGCCTGCCGCCCCAGCGCACCGCCGTCACCATCGCGGACAAGCCCGCCGACTGGAAGGCGGATGTGGAGGGTTCGGGCAAGCCGGTCAGCGCCGCCTTCGTGGACTATGACGGACGCGCCAATCTCAATCTCAAGCTGAACATTCCGGCGACCGCCAAGGCCGGCGAGTACAAGATCGTCATCAACGCGGCGGGCGACGACGCCAAATCCGCGCTGCCGATCTCCATCAGGCTCGCCGAACCGCTGGCGGCGAAGCTCACTGCGACGCCGAAATTCCCGGTGCTGCGCGGCTCGCCCAAGTCGAGCTTCGACTTCAACGTGGCCGTGAAGAACGAATCAGGCGCCGACATGACGGTGAACCTGCGGGTCGACGCCCCCAGCGGCTTCACCACCACCTTCAAGGAAGGCTACAGCACCCAGGAGATCACCAGCCTCTCGATCAAGGCGAACGAGAGCAAGGACATCACCGTGGCTGTGAAGCCGGCCCCGCGCGCGCCCGCTGGCGAGACGCCAATCCTGCTCGCCATCGCCGGCGACAAGGCCAGCGTGCAGACGAAGCTGGCGCTGGACATCAGCGGCCAGCCCGCCATCACCGTCACCGGTCAGGACGAGCGCCTCAGCGGCGAGGCGACCGCCGGTCAGGAGCGCAGCATTCCCCTGGTCATCCGCAACACGGGCTCTGCGCCCGCGCGCGGCGTCAGCCTCAGCGCCACACCGCCCAGCGGCTGGAAGATCGCCTTCGACCCGAAGGAAGTGCCGGAAATTGCGGCTGGCGAGGAGCAGAAGGTCTCCGCCCTCGTGACCCCCAGCGGGAAGGCCATCGCGGGCGACTACATGGTGAGCGTGCGCGCCTCGGGCGACGGCGTCTCCGAATCCGCAAATTACCGGGTCACCGTCACCACCTCGACCCTCTGGGGCGTGACGGGCATCGCGGTGATCATCGCGGCCCTGCTCGTGCTGATGGGCGCTGTGGGGAGGTTCGGTCGCAGATGAGCGAACCGGTCATCCGCACGCAGCAGCTCACCAAGGCTTATGGGACAAGGCTGGCGGTCGACAAACTCGACCTGACCATCGAGCCCGGCGAGGTCTTCGGCCTGCTCGGCCCCAATGGCGCCGGCAAGACCACGACCATCCTGATGCTGCTCGGCCTCACCGAGCCGACCTCGGGCACGGCCAGTGTGGCGGGCTTCGACCCGCTGCGCCAGCCGCTCGAAGTCAAGCGCCGCGTGGGCTACATGCCCGATCAGGTGGGCTTCTACGACAACCTGACGGGCGTGGCGAACCTGCGCTACACCGCCAAACTCTGCGGCTTCACCAAGAAGGAAGCCGACGAGAAGATCGAGGCGGCGCTCGCCCGCGTGCGCCTGAGCGAAGCCGGGCAGCGGCCGGTGCTGGGCTATTCGCGCGGCATGCGCCAGCGCCTCGCCATCGCGGAAATCCTGATGAAGGGCGCGTCCATCGCCATTCTCGACGAGCCCACCGGCGGCCTTGATCCGCAATCGACCCGCGAATTCCTGGAGCTGATCCGCTCCCTCAAGAAGGACGGCATGACCATCCTTCTGTCCTCCCACATGCTCGAACTCGTGCAGTCCGTCTGCGACCGGGTGGCCCTGTTCAGCCAGGGCAAGATCGGCCTCATGGG
>CANGTC010000112.1 GCA_947456505.1 Beijerinckiaceae bacterium | reverse complement strand
TGGTTCCAGCCCGATGGCCGCAACCACGAGAAGGCCGTGGTCTCCGTCAAGGGCGGCGAGAATGTGGATGTGAAAATGATCCGCGACCTCATCGCGACCGTCGACCGGGAGAAGGCCAAGGTCGGCGTCTTCGTGACCCTGGCCGAGCCCACCCGCCCCATGAAAACCGAAGCCGCCGCCGCCGGCTTCTACGAAAGCCCCAACCACGGCCGCTTCCCGAAAATCCAGATCCTCACCATCGCCGACCTCTTCGCCCAGCAGAAACCCCATCTGCCCTGGATCGCGCCCTCGTCGAAACGGGCGAAGCGGGAGCAGGGGGCGGACAAGCAGATGGGGCTGGATGTGTGAGGGGGCATACCCCCCCCTCTGTGGGGAGCGACTGTCGATCATGGACGAGTTTGGTGAATAGCCGTCGATCAGGCTCCAGAACTCAAGTTGGTGGTTTCCGCACTGCTTGAAAGGCTTGGTTCTGATTGACCGCCTGTTTCGCCCCCGCCCTCACTTCTCCCGCGAGACCAGCGCCTTCACCCGCACCTTCTGGTCAGGCGTGATTTTCGAGACCACGGATTGCACATTCTTCAGGGTGCTCTCGGGGTCGAGATATTCGATGATGCGTTCGGTGCGCTCGCCATCGGCGATGAGCTGGGGGTCGTGCAGCACCTGTTTCACCACCCCCTGCAAGAAGGCGAGCCTGGCCTTGGGCATGTGGGGCGGCAGGATCATCACCCGGCCCAGATCCTCCACGCCGCCCAGAAAATCGAGCAGCCACTGACCGTCCGCGTCCAGATCCGCCGCCTCGAAAATGGTGGGCCGGTCGAGGAACCAGCGGGATTTCTTGCGGGCGACGGTGGCCAGCGCAAAGTTCTGCTGCGCCTTGACGAAATGGTTGGCGGAGGATTCGGGGATATAGATGGCGTCCATCTCCCCCTTGGTCACCGCCAGCGCCGCCTGGTTGCTGCCGGTGTAGCCCATGACGATCTGGCATTCGATCTTGAGGGCGGCGCAGGTGAAGGCGGCGCCATTGCCCAGCCCATCGGCGGGGCCGGAGGCAGCCCAGCGCCAGAGTTTTTTCGAGGCCAGCGCCTCCTTCACCGTGGTGAAGCCGGGCTCCGGCCCCACCAGCCAGAGGCCGGGAGGCGCGCCCACGGTGGCGAGATAGTCGAACTGGGCCATATCGAAGCGCAGGCCCGGCTGGTCCGTGAGTTGGGCGAAGGCCGCCGAGGTGCCGTTGGCGAAGGACATGGTGAGCCCGTCGGGCGGGCTCATATAGAGACGATTGAGGGAGGTGATGCCTCCGGCGCCGGGCTGATTCTCGACAATCACATTGGCGTCCAGCGCCTTGGACAGATAGGGCGAGATCAGCCGGGCATAGACGTCATAGCCCCCGCCAGTGCCGGAACCCACGACCATGCGGATGGTCTTGCCCTGGAAAAAGGCCTTCTCCCCATCCTGCGCCTGCACAGGCGCCAGCGTCAGCGTGGCCATGACTGCGGCCAGAAGGCCAGCTCTGAAAAGGCTCATCGCCATGTTCTCCCCCCAGGGTCTCGTTCCCCGCAGGCTGCACCAGATGGACCCATTCGACAAGACCGGGCGAAAAGCGCCCCTGCGCAGGCGCCCGCCACCTTCCCCCGATCCGCGTTTTCCCCTACACACGCCCTCAACCCGCGCCCTGCGCCTTCTTGAGTCCCCGAGGCCGTCATGCATCGCTACCGCTCCCATACCTGCGCCGAGCCCGCCGCATCCCTTATCGGCCAGGACATCCGCCTCTCCGGCTGGTGCCACCGCATCCGCGACCACGGCGGCGTGCTGTTCATCGATCTTCGCGACCATTACGGCATGACCCAATGCGTCATCGATCCGGACTCGGCCGCATTCTCCACCGCCGAGACCCTGCGCTCCGAATGGGTCGTGCGGTTCGACGGCAAGGTCCGCGCCCGCCCCGAGGGCACCGAAAACGCCGATATGGCGACCGGCCAGGTCGAGATCTATGTGACGGAGATCGAAGTGCTGGGCCAGGCGGCGGAGCTGCCCCTGCCGGTCTTTGGCGATCAGGACTATCCGGAAGAGACACGCCTGAAATATCGCTTCCTTGATCTGCGCCGCGAGCGCCTGCATAAAAACATCATGCTGCGCGTCAACGTGGTCGACGCCATGCGCCGCCGCATGAAGGGCGCGGGCTTTAACGAATTCGCGACGCCGATCCTGACGGCCTCCAGTCCCGAAGGCGCGCGCGACTTCCTCGTGCCCTCGCGCATCCATCCCGGCAAGTTCTACGCCCTGCCGCAGGCGCCCCAGCAGTACAAGCAGCTTCTGATGATGGCGGGCTTTGACCGCTACTTCCAGATCGCCCCCTGCTTCCGCGATGAAGACCCCCGCGCCGACCGTCTGCCCGGCGAGTTCTATCAGCTCGATCTCGAGATGAGCTTCGTCACCCAGGAAGACGTGTTCGACGCCATCGAGCCTGTCATCACCGGCATTTTCGAAGAGTTCGGCAATGGCCGTCCGGTGACGCAGAAATGGCCGCGTATTCCCTATGCGGAGGCCATGCGCAAATATGGCTCGGACAAGCCGGACCTGCGCAATCCCATCGTGATGCAGGATGTGTCGGAACATTTCCGCGGCTCCAACTTCAAGGTCTTCGCGCGCATGCTCGAGGCGCCGAAGAACGAGGTCTGGGCCATTCCGGCTCCCAAGGGCGGCCAGCGCACCTTCTGCGACCGCATGAATTCCTGGGCGCAGAGCGAGGGCCAGCCGGGGCTGGGCTATATCTTCTGGCGTGAGGACGGCGCGGCCGGCCCCATCGCCAACAACATCGGTCCCGAGCGGGCCGAGGCCATCCGCGCACAGATGGGCCTTGCCGCTGGCGACGCCTGTTTCTTCGCGGCGGGCGATCCGGAGAAGTTCGCCAAGTTCGCGGGCGCGGCCCGCATCAAGGCGGGGCAGGATCTGGGCCTCGTGGACGAGAACCGCTTCGAGCTGGCCTGGATCGTCGATTTCCCCATGTTCGAATGGAACGAGGACGAGAAGAAGGTCGACTTCTCTCACAATCCCTTCTCCATGCCCCAAGGCGGGCTTGAGGCCCTTGAGACTCAAGATCCCCTGACCATCAAGGCCTTCCAGTACGACATCGCCTGCAATGGCTACGAGATCGCCTCAGGCGGCATCCGCAATCATCGGCCCAAGGCCATGGTGAAGGCCTTCGAGATCGCGGGCTATGGCGAGGAGACCGTGGTCGAGCGCTTCGGCGGCATGTATCGTGCCTTCCAGTACGGCGCGCCGCCCCATGGCGGCATGGCGGCGGGCGTGGATCGCGTCATCATGCTGCTGGCGGGCGAGCAGAACCTGCGCGAAGTCGCGCTCTTCCCGATGAACCAGCGCGCCGAAGACATTCTCATGGGCGCGCCGTCGGAAGCGACCAACAAGCAGTTGCGCGAGTTGCATATCCGCGTGAACCCGCCGGAGAGGTAGGCTTCGCCCAATTCAGCGGCCGACGCCCGGGCGCGTCGGCCTGCGCACCTGCAAAACGTCGCCATTGCCCTGCGCCTGCGGGCGTGTAAGCTCAGATTTTATTTTGGAATCAGCATACTGGGGGGAAAGCGCCCGTGGCGACCAACGTTTCCGACGAACTCCGCGCCAGCGCGCTTCGCTATCATCGCTATCCCAACCCCGGAAAGCTCGAAATCCAGGCGACCAAGCCGCTGGGCAACCAGCGCGATCTGGCGCTGGCCTATTCGCCCGGCGTGGCCGTGGCCTGCGAGGCCATCGCGGAAGATCCATCCCAGGCCGCCCATCTGACCGCCCGCCAGAATCTCGTGGCGGTGCTCTCCAACGGCACTGCGGTGCTGGGCCTCGGCGACATCGGCCCGCTGGCCTCCAAGCCCGTCATGGAGGGCAAGGCGGTCCTTTTCAAGAAATTCGCGGGCATCGATTGTTTCGACATCGAGGTTGCCGAGAAGAACATCGAGCGCCTTGTGGATGTGGTGGCGGCGCTGGAGCCCACCTTCGGAGGCATCAATCTTGAAGACATCAAGGGCCCCGAATGTTTCGAGATCGAGAAGCGCCTGCGCGAGCGCATGAACATCCCGGTCTTCCATGACGACCAGCATGGGACCGCGATCATCGTGGCCGCCGCCGTCACCAATGCGCTGGAATTTGGCGGCAAGAAGATCGAGGACGTGAAGATCGTCGCCTCCGGCGCAGGCGCGGCGGCGCTGGCCTGCCTCAACTTGCTGGTCATGCTGGGCGCAAGGCGCGAGAACATCTGGGTCACGGACCTGGAAGGCGTTGTCTATCAGGGCCGCGAGAAGCTCATGGACCCCTGGAAGGCGGTCTATGCCCAGCCTTCAAACGCGCGCACCCTCGCGGAGGTGATCCCTGGCGCCGACATCTTTCTGGGCCTCTCGGCTGGCGGCGTGCTGAAGCCCGACATGGTCAAGAGCATGGGCGAGCGTCCGCTGATTCTGGCGCTGGCAAATCCCAATCCCGAAATCATGCCCGAAGAGGCCATGGCGGCCCGGCCCGACGCGCTGATCTGCACGGGGCGGTCGGATTATCCCAATCAGGTCAACAACGTACTGTGCTTCCCCTATATTTTCCGCGGCGCGCTCGATTGCTGGGCGACCACGATCAACGAAGAGATGAAACTGGCCGCCGTGCGCGCCATCGCGGCGCTGGCCAGAGAGGCGCCCTCTGAGGTCGCCGCCCGCGCCTACGGCGGCCAAACGCAGACCTTCGGCCCGCAGACCCTGATCCCCAACCCCTTCGATCCCCGCCTGATCCTGCGCATCGCCCCTGCGGTGGCGCGGGCGGCGATGGAGTCCGGTGTGGCGAAAAAGCCGATCACCGATTTCGAAGCCTATACGGAGAGCCTGTCGCGCTTCGTCTTCCGCTCGGGCTTCGTGATGAAGCCCGTCTTCGCCCAGGCCAAGAGCGACAAGCGCCGCGTGATCTTCGCCGATGGCGAGGACGAGCGCGTGTTGCGGGCGGCAGAAGTGGTGCTGGAGGAAGGGCTTGCGACGCCAATCCTCATCGGCCGCCCTTCGGTGGTGGAGAGCCGCATCGAACGTTTTGGCCTGAACCTGCGCGCTGGGCGGGATTTCGAACTGGTGAACCCGGAGTCCGACTCCCGTTACCGCGATTATGTGCAGACTTTCCTCGAAGTGGCGGGCCGCGAGGGCTATACCCCTGATGTGGTGCGCTCCCTGGTGCGCACGTCGCCAACCGTGATCGCCGCGCTTGCGGTCCATCGCGGCGAGGCGGACGCCATGCTGTGCGGTCTGGAAGGTCGTTTCGCCAGTCGGCTCAAACAGATCCGGGACATCCTGGGCTTGGCCCCGGGCGTTCTGGGCCTCTCCGCCATGAGCATGCTCATCTCCACGCGCGGCGTCTTCTTCGTCTCTGACACCCATGTGCGCACCGATCCGACCCCCCAGGAAATCGCCGATATGACGACTTCCTGTGTGAAGCATGTGCAATTCTTCGGCCTTGAGCCGAAAGTCGCGCTGCTTTCCCATTCGGATTTTGGCTCCCATGACTCGCCCTCTTCCCGGAAGATGCGGGCGGCCCTGGCGCTTATCCTGGCCCAGCATCCCGACCTCGAAGTCGATGGCGAAATGCATGTCGATACAGCGCTTTCAGGGCTGATCCGGGAAAAGGTTTTGCCGGGTTCCCGCCTGAAAGGAGAGGCCAATCTGCTCATCATGCCAAACCTCGACGCGGCCAATATCGCGTTTCAGTTTGCGAAGGTTCTGGGCGACGCCTTACCCGTTGGACCCATCCTCATGGGGGCCGCCAAACCTGCCCATGTGCTGACCTCCTCCGTGACCGCCCGCGGGATCGTCAATATGACGGCCATTGCGGTGGTGGAGGCGCAGTTGCTCGATAAAGCCGACTAGCATTTTGTATTTGATCCGGGGAAAGCGATCTGGCTCCCAGACCGCTTTACGATCTTGCGCCTAGATTGATCGGGAAAATCAATTCGTATGGCGAAACGAGACTTCGCGAGGCGAAGATCGCAACAATTCGCGAAACAAATTCACTTGTGAATTTACATAAAATTTGCATATAGTTACAAGTCGGAATGTTTTCGAAAGACAACGCCGACCCAATGAACGCCTTGAATATTTGAAGTTGCAGTCCTTGAGTGGGCGGTACGAAATGATTGAAAAGACACTCGAAGTCATTGAATTGGAATATCGTTGGATGAAGAGGTTCGCGCGCCTGCTTCTGCTGGCGGTGATGGCCCTCCCTTTGTTTCAGTTTGGACCGGTCCTTTGGAAGGATGGTTCGTACTCGGAGCGCTGGAATGTCATGGTCAATATGGAGGCCCAACCGGTCGACTGCCGGGGGGTCGCTTACGTCTTGCAGCAATGCGAGGTGAAATTCGTCGACCGCAACGATGGCCGCACCCTGATGCTCGACTATCTGGTGTTCGGGGCCAACTGGGGCGGCGCCCTTCCGGATCTTTTACGCACGTCAACCGGCCATTTCTCGAGTTCAATCGCCGTCAGCGGGCCGGGCCTGATGGCCAGAGCTGGCGCCTTGCTTGTCCTTTTTCTCGCCGGGCTATGCATCGAAAAGCTGGCTTTGGCGCTCATATGGCGGCTCATGCTCGCCAAGGTGCCTGTAGCCGCTCCTGCGCCGACTCGCTCCGACGAAACCGTCATTTTATCCCGCGACCGTCGCGATCACTTTTGAGCGACGCCTTGCACCCCCTTCCCATAAATTTGCTGCATCTGCTCCACGTCGGACAAGGTCGGCAATCCCGCTTCATTGCCCAAATGCTGGATCTTGAACGCAGAAGCCCCGCGCGCGAAATTGAAGTGATCCGCCCAGAGACCATTGGGCCTGGCCAAATAGGCCGCCACATAGGCCCCATGAAACACATCGCCCGCGCCTGACGTATCAACAATCAGCGCCGTTGGAACGGGCAGGGCGGGCAGGCGACGCACCTCGCCGCTTTCATCATACCAGAGCATCCCCCGCTCCCCCTGGGTCACGCCGCCGATGCGGCATCCGCGTGACTTGAGATAATCAAGCATGGCGCGATCATCGAGATTCATCTGCTCGCACAGGCGCTCGGCGACGATTGCGATGTCGATGAAGCCGAGGAGATCATGCGTGTTCGAGCGCAGGCCACCCCCATCCAGCGAGGTCAGCACGCCCATGTCGCGGCACTGTTTCGCATAGTGGATGGCGGCGTCCGCCTGGTGGCCGTCGAGATGCAGCGCCCGACAGCCATCGAGGTTAAGCGTCTGAAATGGATGGAGATAGGCGTCGTCGCGAGCGCGCAGGATGGCCCGTTTGCCCTCGTGGGGCAGGATGAAGGACAGGGAGGAGCGCTTCACCTTCCGTGCATGGATGGGGATCTGATATTTCGCGGCCATGTCGAGAAACATGCGGCCCAGCCAGTCGTCGGCGAGCGAGGTCAGGAGATCCGGCACATAGCCGAGCTTGGCGCAGGCGAAGGCGGCGGTGAGCGCATTGCCGCCGAAGGAGACGGCGTAGTCTTTGGCGACCGCTTTCTCGTCCCCCTTGGGCATTTCGTCGGCGATCAGGGTGACGTCGATATAGGTCTGGCCGATGAAGAGCGCTTCCATGGGATGATCCTCGCGGGTTTCTCTGATCAGTCTAGCGCCCGAGCGGGCGAATGAAAGGAGTTGGCGTCATTCTGTCCTTGTCATATCCCCCCCGGGGGGATATGCAGTCGCCATGTCTCATGCTTTCGACACCGCTCTTCTCGCCCGGTTGCGCCGCGCCGAGGGGCACCTGCGCGCCATTGTCGCCATGGTTCAGGAGGGGCGCGACTGCGTCTCCATCGCCCAGCAGTTGCAGGCTGTTGAGGCCGCAGTGGTCGCCGCCAAGCGCGAGATGATCCAACATCATATCGACCACCGCCTTGAAGATCGCCTGCCGGAACAGCACGCCGAGGGCCCCTCGCTCGCCGCCGAGCTGAAAACCCTCGCCAGATATTTGTGAGCCCCATGCCAGACATCATCAGCCTTGTTCAGACCCATGGCGCCAATCCCTGGGCCTATCTGCCGCTGGCGGTGCTGCTGGGCGCGCTGCATGCGCTGGAGCCCGGCCATTCCAAGAGCATGATGGCGGCCTTCGTGGTGGCCACGCGCGGCACGGCGGGTCAGGCGGCGCTGCTGGGCGGCTCGGCGGCCATTGGCCATTCGCTGGTCGTCTGGGCTCTGGCGGCGGCTGGGATCTGGCTCGGCGACGCCCTGATCCTCGACAAGGCCGAGCCCTGGCTGATCCTGATTTCGGGACTGATGATCCTCGGCCTCGCCTGGCGCATCATCGTGCTCTTTCGCCGCGAGCATCACGAACATCATGACCACCATCATCACCTCGATCACGATCATCACCATCACGATCATCACCATCACGATCATCACCATCACGACGAGCATCATCACCACCATAACGAACGCGAGCTCTCCCACGCAGAGGAGCACGAGCGGGAGATCGCCGAGCGTTTCGCAGGCCGTCAGGTGGGCAATGGCGCCATCGCCTGGTTTGGTCTGACGGCTGGCCTCATGCCCTGTCCTTCTGCTGTGGCGGTGCTGCTGATCTGCCTGCAGTCCCGCGCCTTCACCCTGGGCTTCGGCATGGTGGCTGGCTTCAGCCTCGGCCTCGCCATCACCCTGATTTCGGTCGGCGTTCTCGCCGCCTGGGGAACGCGCAAGGCGTCGGAGGGCTGGTCGGGTTTTGCGGGCTGGGCGGAGCGTCTGCCCTATCTCTCGGCGGCCCTGGTGGCCCTCATTGGCGTCGTCGTCACCTTCAGGGGTTTGCTCGCGACGGGACTGATCTAGATCCTGCCACAACCGGGAGCCGCCATGATCCGCATCCGCGTCCTCGCCGCCTGCCTCCTGCCCACGCTCGCGCTGGCCCAGCATGGCCATGCCGGCCATATGGCGCCGCCGGCTGCAACAGCTACGCCCAAAGAACCCGGCCAGAGCGCCTTCGCCGCCATTCAGGAGATCGTGGAGATCCTGGAGGCCGATCCGAAGACGGATTGGGCGAAGGTGAATATCGACGCCCTGCGCGCCCATCTCGTCGACATGAACAATGTGACCCTAGGCGCGCAGGTCGCCAGCGCGCCCATCGAAGGCGGGATGCGCTACGCTGTGACTGGCGCAGGATCCGTGGGCGATTCCATCCGGCGGATGGCGCTCGCTCATGCCGAGACCATGAATGGTGTCGATGGCTGGCGTTTTGAGGCTTCGCCGATGGAGGGCGGCGTTGTCTTGACAGTTCGCGTTCCGGAGGCCGATTTACGGAAGCTCCGAGGACTTGGCTTCATGGGCGTCATGGCGCGGGGGATGCACCACCAGGCGCATCATCTGGCCATCGCCAGAGGCGATCACCCCCATTGATCAGACGGCGAAGCTCGTCCCGCAGCCGCAGGACGCGGTGGCGTTGGGGTTTTCGATCTTGAAGCTCTGGCCGATGAGATCATTGACGAAATCAATGCGGGCGCCGCGCAGGAAATCCAGCGACACCGTATCGACCAGCACCACCGCCCCCTCGCGTTCGATCACGAGATCGTCGGCCTGACGGTCCTGCGTCACATCGAAGGCGTATTGGAAACCGGAACAACCGCCCCCGTTCACGGCGACGCGCAGCATGGACCCCTCGGGCTCCTTGCGAAGCACCTCAAGGATGCGCTTGGCGGCGCGCTCGGTGAGGTCGACGGCTTGGGCTTCTGCGATCTCGTTCATGGGCGATGCTCTCTTTGAACCCCCGGACTTGCCATGAGTCACCTCGCAGATATAAGCGCTGACAGGCGCGCGTTCAACGCAATGCTTCGTGAGAGGGCCAGAGATTGACCATGCAGCCCCCTTATTCCGCCAATCACGCGCCCTTTGCGGTGGACTCGCGGCTCAGCCGTGGGCGGCTGTTTCCCGAGACGCCTTCGCCCACGCGCACGGAATATCAGCGCGACCGCGATCGCATCATCCATTCCACCGCCTTCCGCCGGCTGGCCCACAAGACCCAGGTCTTCGTGCCCCACGAGGGCGACCACTATCGCACGCGCCTGACCCATACGATCGAGGTGGGCCAGATCGCCCGCGCCATCGCCCGCTCCCTCAGGCTCGACGAGGATCTGGCGGAGGCGCTGGCTTTGGCCCACGACCTCGGCCACACGCCCTTCGGCCATACGGGCGAGGATGCGCTGGAGGAGGTGATGGAGCCCTATGGCGGCTTTGACCACAACGCCCAGGCCTTGCGCATCGTCACCCGCCTCGAAAAACGCTATGCCGATTATGACGGGCTGAACCTCGCCTGGGAGACGCTGGAGGGGCTGGTCAAGCATAATGGCCCCCTTTTGCAGCCCGATGGCGCGCCCATTCCCAAATACGCCGCGCGGGGCCTGCCCGTGGCGATCCTCGAATTCAATGGGCGCCTGCCCCTCGACCTCGGCAGCTTCGCCAGCGCCGAGGCCCAGGCCGCCGCCATAGCCGATGACGTCGCCTACAACGCCCACGATATCGACGATGGACTGCGCGCCGGGCTCTTCGCTATCGAGAATCTGCGCGCGGTCGATTTCGTCGGCGACCTCGTGCGCGAGATCGATGCGCGCCATCCGGGGCTGGAGCCGGGGCGCTTCGTCCATGAACTGGGCCGACGCCTCATCACCCGCTTCGTCGAGGACGCCATTCGCGAAGGCGGCGAACGCCTCGCTGAGGCCGCTCCACAAAGCGCCGCCGATGTGCGCGCGCAGGACAGGCCGCTCGTGACTTTCTCCGCGCCCATGCAGGCCGCCGACAAGGCCATCAAGGGCTTCCTCTATCCCCATATGTATCGTCACCCCCGGGTCATGAAGGTGCGCGTGCAGGCCGCCGAAGTGGTGCGCCGCTTGACCCGCGCCTTCCTCGCGGAGCCCGCCCTCATGCCCGGCGAATGGGCGCTGGAGGCGCAGGCGATGAAGGGCGACGAGAGGCGCGTGGCGCGGCTCATCTGCGACTATATCGCGGGCATGACCGACCGCTTCGCGTTGGCGGAGCATCAGCGGCTCTTTGGGGAAGCGCCGAGCCTGCGGTGAGGGGGTGCTTGCGGCAGTCGGCATTAGGCGATCGGCGCTCGTCGAGGTCGATTTGACGTCGGTCTTGACGATGGTTGTAAGATTTTAAACCTTTTTCGGGCCGACGATTGCCCCCCCTCACAACACCCCCACCACAGCCCCACTCATACAAGTCGCAATCGTCCCCGACAGCACCGACCGCAGGCCCAAATCCACGATGTCCTGTTTGCGGTCCGGGCACATGGCGGTCAGGCCGCCGATCATGATTCCGGCGCTGCCGAAATTGGCGAAGCCGCAGAGCGCATAGGTCACGATCAGCCGCGCCTTCTCACTTAAAACTTCGGGCGCGAGTTTCGACAGGTCCACATAGGCGATGAATTCATTCAGCACGGTCTTGGTCGCCATGAGGCGCGAGGCTGCTTCCGCTTCCGCGCCGCTGAGGCCGATGAGCCACATCACCGGGCGGAAGGCCCAGGCGAAGAGATATTGCAGGGTGATCGCCTCGCCGCCCACCAGGGGTAGCAGGCCCAGCGCCATGTTCACCAGGCTCACGCAGGCGATGGCGACGATGAGGGTGGCGGTGATGTTGGCGAAGAAGATGATCCCATCCGCCGTGCCCTTGGCCAGCGCGTCGATGGAGGAGAGGGCGGGGGCGCCGATGGTGTAGTGCTCCTTCTCGCCCGCAGGACCGTGGAAGGGAACCATGAGCGCGGAGACCGCCAGGGCCGCCGGGGTCGAGATGACGGCGGCGATGAGGATATGGCCGAGCGCCCCGGGGATCACCGGTCCCAGAATGCTCGCATAGAGCACCATGACCGTCCCCGCGATGCCCGCCATGCCGCAGGTCATCAGCGCGAAAAGCTCGCCCCGCTGCATCCGCCCCAGCCATGGCCGCACCAGCAGGGGCGCCTCGATATTGCCGACAAAGATATGCACCGCCGCGCCCAGCCCCAGCGCCCCGCCAATGCCCATCACCCGGCGCAGCACGAAGGCGAAGCCGTTGACGATGAGTTGCAGCACGCCCCAGTGAAACAGCAGGCTCGCCAGGGCGCTGATCACCAGAATGATCGGCAGGGCGCGAAAGGCGAAGATGAAGGCGCCGCCGGGGCTGGTCTCGGCAAAGGGCAGGGGCCCGCCGCCGAGATAGCCAAAGACGAAGCTCGTGCCCGTCGTGGTCGCCTTCTCCAGCGCCTCGACGCCTTGGTTGAGCATGAGAAAGACTTCGGCCGCATGGGGCGTCTTGATGAAGACAAGGGCCAGCGCCCATTGCAGGACAATGCCGCTAAGCACGATGCGCAAGGGGATCCGCCAGCGGTTCTCGCTCAGCGCCCAGGCGAGGAGGAGAAGGGTGGAATATCCGAGCAATCCCTGCACGCGCGTCCCCATTGGCTGGCGCTCGCCTTGTGGCTGGGGCAGCGTAGGGGGCGGCGGGGGGGATGACAATCGGGGGGATGGCTTGACGTGCGTCCATGCAGAGCGCACCTTTGGTTCATCTTTCGCAACCTTTGCAACCGGGGCCGGAGATGTCTTCGCTGGAAACCATGCAGGTCCATGAAGCCCCGCTCAGCTTTTCAGGCTTCGCCATGGACGGGCGGGCCTTGCACGCGCGAACCCCCCTGAGGTTTTCCGTAAGCTTTAACAAGGTCGAGGGATTGTCCACGGCTGAAGGACCTTTTCAGATTATCGCTGTTGGCGAGACCCGCGCGGCGCTGGAGAACGAGGTCAATCAGGCGCTCGTTTTTCTGTGGCGGGAATATGTTGCTTGCCCTCTCATTGATTTTTCTGCGGATGCGCTGGCGCTTCGCGAGGATTTGCTGAGTCGATTTTCTGGAGCGGATCATGCCGATGGAGAGGCGGGTGGTGGAAGCCGCCC
>CANGTC010000111.1 GCA_947456505.1 Beijerinckiaceae bacterium | reverse complement strand
GACCCTGTTCCGCTCCACCGATTTCGGCGACGACGTTGATAGCCCGCTCAAGAAGTCGGACGGCTCCTATACCTATTTCGCCTCCGACATCGCCTAGCACAAGTCCAAGATCGCTCGGGGCTTCGCCACCATGATCGACGTCTGGGGCGCGGACCACGGCGGCTATGTGAAGCGCATGCAGGCGGCGGTGAAGGCGCTGTCCAATGGTCAGGCGGCGCTGGATGTGAAGCTGTGCCAGCTTGTCAAGCTCATGCGTAACGGCGAGCCGGTGAAGATGTCCAAACGCTCCGGCGATTTCGTCACCCTGCGCGAAGTGGTCGACGAGGTCGGCGTCGACGCCGTGCGCTTCATGATGATTTTCCGCAAGAACGACGCGCCGCTGGACTTCGATCTGGCCAAGGTGATCGAGCAGTCCAAGGATAACCCGGTCTTCTATGTCCAATATGCCCATGCCCGTGGGAAAAGCGTGGAACGTCAGGCTCTTGCGGCCATCTCCGGAATCGATTTGTCGGCAGCGGCGCTGGCGGGGGCGGATCTTGGCCTGTTGGATGACGAGGGCGAATCGGCTCTGGTCAAGCTGATCGCGCAATATCCCCGTCAAATCGAGGCGGCGGCGCTCGCCCACGAGCCCCATCGCATCGCTTTTTACCTTCACGATCTCGCCAGCGCCTTCCATTCACACTGGAACCGCGGAAAAGATCAGCCTCATTTGCGCTTTATTAATGAAGAAAGACGAGATTTGACAACAGCTCGGCTGGCGTTGGTGGTTTCGTTAACCTCTGTGCTGGCTTCGGGGCTGCAAATTCTGGGCGTGAGCGCGCCTGACGAGATGCGCTGAAGCGCATTGACGCTACGTCGTGATTCGGCGGATTGTCAGTGGGTTGAGGGGCTCCTGGACTGATCCGGGTCTCGCAGGTCTCGCGAACGCCGCTCGAGGTGGATCATGAGTGGACCGGCCATTAACGCACGCGCGCCTGTGGATCTTGAAGATTTCGAGGCTCGCCTCCGTGGCTCCATGCCCGGCGGCGCGCCTCAATCCGATCCGCTTGCCGAGCTCGCCCGGCTTGTGGAAGGCAGTCGCCCCTTTGTGAATCCGCAGCCCGTTCCGGACGAGCGCCACGATCCCTACGCAACCGGGCGCGACCAGCCCTATGGCGTCGAGGCGCGTCCGCTTCCGGCCTTTGGTCAGCCTTCTCGTGCGTCCGGCGGCTGGGACTCCCATGGCGCGGTTGACGACACCGCCCGCCAGGCCCCGGCGCATGGCCCCTATCAGCACCAGAGCTTTGCTCCGGAACCTGCCGCGCAGCCCGCTTACACCCCGACGCCGCCCGGCGCCTGGCGTCCTGAAGAGGCCGTCTGGGAGGAGCAGGCCGCGCCTGCCCCCGAGCGCAAGTCGCGCAAGGCGCTCTACGCCATCGGCGGGGCGCTGTGCATCGTGCTCGCGGGCGTTGGCGGCACCATCGCCTATCGTGGCAACCCCTTGGCGAGTGGCGGGACGCCCACCATCAAGGCGGCGACTGGTCCCATGAAGGTCGCGCCGGAGGCGCCTGCGCAGTCCAGCGCGCCCGCGACCGCTTCGGTGCTGGACAAGGCGGGCGAGAAGATCGGAACGAGCCGCGTCGTCACCAGCGAAGAGCAGCCGCTCGATCTGTCCCAGGTGCGCAATGCGGCCGCCCCTGCTGCGGCGCCGGCGCGTCCGGCGAGCGCCTTCCCCGACCCGATCAAGGTCAAGACCGTTTCCGTGCGGCCTGATGGCACGATCATTTCATCCAGCGACGCGGCCAAGCCCGCGCCGCCTGCGACCACCCCGCCTTCGCCGCAGCGGACCGCGTCCAATGTCACGGGGTCCACGCCCCCCGTCGTCAACACCGCACCGGCGCCTGCGGCTGCGAAGCCCCCGGCGCAGCCCGCCGCAACACCGAAAGTGACGGCGCGTGCCGCCCCGCCTGAAAATCTGGACGCTCTGCTCGCAGGCCGCCCGGCGCCTGCTTCGGCCGCCAGTTCCGCCCCCGCAGCTTCCGCAGCCTTGCCTGCCGTCGCCAAGGGCGGTTACGCCGTCCAACTCGCCGCCGCTGGCAGCGATACGGAGGCGCGTGACAAGGTCGGCAAGCTGCAGCGCCAATACGCCTCCGCCCTCGACGGCAAGGCTGCGGGCGTGGTCAAGGGCGAGGCCAATGGCAAGGAGGTCTGGCGCATCCGCGTCGGTGGCCTGAACCGGGATGAGGCCAACGCCATGTGCGGCAGCATCAAGGCTTCTGGCGGCGCCTGCTTCGTTGCAGCGAATTAGCCGTTGGTTCAGGGTTGAAGATCCGGCGCGGAGGACTCCTCCGCGCCTTTTTCTTGTCAGGGGCGAATTGCGATGACCAAAGACGCCAAGGCCTTCATCTGCGGCTGCAAGGGACTGAGCCTTGAGCCCCATGAGCGCGAGTTGATCGCCCGGCATCGTCCCTGGGGTTTCATTCTCTTCAAACGCAACATTGGCGATCCCGCGCAGGTGGCCGCATTGGTGGCGAGCTTTCGCGAGATCGTCGGGCGCGAGGACGCCCCCGTGCTGATCGATCAGGAGGGGGGGCGCGTTCAGCGCATGGGTCCGCCCCATTGGCCGGCGTATCCAGCGGCGGCGCGGTTTGGCGAGGCGCCCGGTGGCGTCGAGGCGCAGGCCAGGGCCGCCCGCCTGAACGCCCGCGTCATGGCTGCCGATCTGACGGCTGTCGGCATCAATGTGGATTGTCTGCCCGTTCTGGACGTACCCGCTCCCGGCTCCCACGCTATCGTGGGGGATAGGGCCTATGGGGCCGATCCGCAGACCGTAGCGGCGCTTGGCCGGGCTGTTTGCGAGGGCATGCTGGTCCAGGGCGTCTTGCCGGTGGTCAAGCATATCCCCGGTCATGGACGCGCCAAGGCGGACAGCCATCTGGAGCTGCCGCGCGTAAGCGCGTCGAAGAAAGAGCTGGAGGATATTGATTTTAAACCATTTAAACGACTTTGCGATATGCCTTTGGGCATGACGGCTCATGTGGTTTATGAGGCGTTTGACCCCGAACGTCCCGGCACCTGCTCGCCGGTGGTGGTGGAGCGGGTCATTCGGGGCTCCATCGGCTTCGATGGCTTGCTGATGAGCGATGACCTGTCCATGAAGGCCCTCAGCGGCGGTTTTGGCGAGCGGGCTGAGGCTGTTTTCGCCGCCGGGGTGGACCTCGCCCTTCACTGCAACGGCGACTGGGCGGAGACGGGACCGGTCGCCGAGGCTGCGCCTGTGTTGCAAGGCTTGAGCCTGGAGCGGGCGCATCGTGCGCTGGAGCTTCTCAAAATACCGCAGCAGCCACTAGATCTTGTGGATGCGCGCGCCAGGCTCCACTTGATGCTTGCGGGGACAGTCTAGACCGGCCAGAGTCTTCCTCGCCTGCTGGGGAAACCGGCTTGTGCGTTGGAGAGTGGATCGTGTCTGTTGAGCTGCCGTTCGAGCAGGAGGTCGAGAAGACGGAATCCGCGTCGGCTTTTCTGGTCGATGTCGATGGGTTCGAAGGGCCGCTCGATCTTCTGCTGGAACTCGCCCGTCGCCAAAAGGTGGATCTGCAGAAGATCTCCATCCTGGCTCTGGTTGATCAATATCTTGAATTCATTGACGTCGCCCGCCGGGTTCGCCTGGAGTTGGCCGCCGATTACCTCGTCATGGCCGCATGGCTGGCCTATCTGAAGTCCCGGCTTTTGCTGCCCGAGCCGCCCAAGGGGCCGGAGCCCGCCGCTGCGGATCTCGCCGCCGCCCTTGCCGCCCGGCTGCGTCGCCTCGAAGCCATTCGCGCCGCCGCCGAGAAGCTGGTCAATCGCCCACGCCTTGGCCGCGACGTGCACCTCAACGGCTCGCCGCCCGGTATTGAAATCCTGCGCCATCCCCAATGGAAGGCCTCGATCTATGATCTGCTCTCGGCCTATGCGCGCCAACGGCAGATGCAGGCCCTCTCGCGGGTCACCCTGCACAAGCGCCATGTCTGGTCGATCCATGACGCTCGCGCGGCGCTGGAGCGCCTCGCCGGGATCGCCATGGAATGGACGGTGATGGATCATTACCTCATCGAATATTGCGTCGCCCCGGAAATGCGCAAAAGCGTGAGGGCGTCGGCCTTTTCGGCCTCGCTTGAGATGGTGCGCGAGGGGCTGATCGATCTGCGTCAGGACGCCGTGTTCGCACCCCTTTGGGTGCGTCGGCGCGAGGAGCCATCCCAGCCGCCGCCATCGGGGGAACCATCCGATGAGCAGGCTGCTTGAGTTTGAGTGAGGAGAAAACGTGGCCGAGATCGCCCGACTGTTTCCCGAAAATGACCTTGATGAGCGCCAGGCGGAGGTTCTGCGCGAGGCTAGCCGCATCGCCGAAGCTCTGATTTTCGTCTCATCCGAGCCGGTTGAGGAGAAGGATATCGCCAAGCGCATGCCCGAAGGGGTCACAGCGCTGGCCGCCCTGGAGGCCCTGCGCACCATTTACGCCGGGCGCGGGATCAATCTCATCCGCGTGAACACTCGCTGGACCTTCAGGACCGCGAGCGACCTGAGCTGGTTGCTCTCGCGTGAGGTCTCCGAGCCCAAGAAGCTCTCCCGTCCGGCCATCGAGACGCTGGCCATCATCGCCTATCACCAGCCCGTCACGCGGGCGGAGATCGAGGATATCCGCGGCGTCGCCATCTCCAAGGGCACCCTCGACGTGCTCATGGAGACGGGCTGGGTGCGGCTTCGCGGCCGCCGGAAGGCCCCGGGGCGGCCCATCACCTATGGCACCACGGACACGTTCCTGCTGCACTTCAGCCTCGAATCCATCGGCGATCTGCCGGGCCTCGACGAACTGAAGGCGGCTGGCATGTTCGATGGCCGTCTGCCTGAAGGCTTCGGCGTGCCCCAGCCCCGCGATGGCGATGCGCTCACCGAGGATGAGGATCCCCTGGAGGATGGCGCTGTCGATCTCTTCGACGAGCAGCCGCTTGTCCCCACTGAAGGTGAAGAGGGGGCGTCGGTCGAGGTGGAGGCCGATGCTGAGGTCGAGCTTGCGGCGGAAACTGAGCTTGATGACGCGCTGATGGGTCTTGCCGAAGAGGGGGCTCCCGAGGGGGAACTCGACGTCGAGGAGGCCGCCCCGGAGGCGGCGGAGGGTGAAAATCCCGAAATTCCGCCGGAAGCGCCAAAAGAAGTTTGAGGCGGCGCGCCACGTTCTATATTCATGGCCGGCCATGGGGTGGGGTTGATCTTCACCTTGATCGCCTGCTTGTGTGGTCGGCGTTCTTGTTTTTGCCGCTCCGGGCGCTTAGGTTTGAGATGAGTTCACGCCGCACAGGGGCTGCTGTGGCGTTCTGGAGGTCATTATGGGTAGCTTTTCGATTTGGCACTGGATCATCGTTGGCGCGATCGTGCTGGTCCTGTTCGGCGGCAAGGGCAAGATTTCCGATTTGATGGGCGACTTCGCCAAGGGCATCAAGTCCTTCAAGAAGGGCCTGTCCGAGGAGGACGAGAAGCCGGCCGAGAAGCCTGCTGAGCCCGCCGTTGCGCGGACCCTCGACCATGCGCCGGCCCAGCCCGCTGACGCAGCCCATGCGACCGAGCCCCGCAAGGCCAGCTGAACCCATCATCGGAAGCGCGCCGGGGCCCTTCTGGCCGCCGGCGTATAAGCGTGTGCACCCAATCCGATGTTCGATCTAGATAGCGGCAAATTACTGATTATCGGCATCGTCGCGCTCATCGTGATCGGGCCGAAGGAACTGCCTGGCGTCATGCGCCAGGTGGGAAATGCGCTTGGCAAGGTGCGCCGCATGGCGGCCGAGTTCCAGGGCCAGTTCATGGAGGCCATGCGCGAGTCCGAACTTGAAGCGCTGAAGAAGGACGTCGAGAAGATGGCCGAGACGGCCAACTTTACGAACTTTGATCCGCTGGCCGATGTGAAGACCCAGCTCAATGAGGTGGGTTCGCAGGTCGAGACCTCGCTCTCAGCCCCTGTGACCCCCGTGGCCGCCGCTGACCTGCCCCCCTCCGAAGCGGGCGTAGCCGGTCACATGGCGGAAGAAGCCGGGCCGCAACCCTTCCCCACGGCGGAGCGGGTCCCCCCGCCCCCCGATCCGCTCCTAGACGCCCTCGCCCAGCCGCTGCATCCGGCGCCTGACGCCATCAAGACAGGCGGGCAGGCATGACCGACGCGGATATCGAAGCCACCAAGGCTCCGCTGATGGAGCACTTGATCGAGCTGCGCGCGCGGCTCATCAAGGCCGTCATCGCCTTCCTAGTGGCCTTTGTGGTGTGTTTCTACTTCTCCCACCACATCTACAATGTGCTGATCGGGCCCTTCGTGAGCGTGGTGGGCGCCGACAAGGCCAAGCTCATCGCGACGCATTTCCTGGAGCAGTTCTTCACCAACCTGAAGCTCTCCATGTTCGGCGCGGCCTTCATCGCCTTTCCGGTGATCGCGGGGCAGATCTACGCCTTCGTCGCGCCCGGCCTCTACAAGCACGAGCGCCACGCCTTTCTGCCCTATCTCATCGCCACGCCCCTGTTCTTCGGGCTGGGCGTCCTGATGGTCTATTTCGGCGTCATGCCCATGCTGATCCGCTTCTCGGTGAGCATGCAGCAGATCAACGAGCCCGGGCAGGCGACCATCGAACTGCTGCCAAAGGTGAGCGAATATCTGTCCTTGATGATGTCGCTGGTCTTCGCTTTCGGCATCGCCTTTCAGTTGCCGGTCATCCTTACCCTTTTGGGCCATATCGGCGTGATCGACGCGGCTTTTCTGAAACAGAAACGCCGCTACGCGATTGTCATCATCACGGTGGTCGCCGCAGTGCTGACCCCGCCTGACGTCATCAGCATGATGGCTCTCGTGGCGCCCATGCTGCTGCTCTATGAGGGCGCGGTGATTGCGGTGGGCCTCATCGAGAAGAAAGCCGAAAAGGCCACTGACGCCTGAGCGCGGCGGTCTTTCGGCCGTCGCATCGGGGTGAGCATGGCGGACGCCTTCACGGGCCTGACGAGCGTTGAAGCGCAGGCGCGCCTTGCTGCGGAGGGCCGCAACGAGCCCCCCGCCGCTGATCGGCGCAGGCCCCTCAAGATTGTGCTCGATGTCATGCGCGAGCCCATGCTGGCGCTGCTGCTGGCGAGCGGCTTTCTCTATTTGCTGCTGGGGGATCTGAAGGAGGCGCTGATCCTCCTCGCCTTCGCCCTCATCTCCATCGTCATCACCATCGTGCAGGAGACCCGCACCGAGCGCGTGCTGGAGGCCCTGCGCAATCTGTCGAGTCCGCGCGCCCTCGTGATCCGCGATGGGGCGCGCCAGCGCATCCCCGGCGTCGAGGTGGCGCGGGGGGATCTGTTGGTGCTGGAGGAGGGCGAGCGGGCGCCTGCCGACGCCCTGCTGGCCCAGAGCCACGACCTCATGGTGGATGAATCCCTGCTGACCGGCGAGGCCGTTCCCGTGCGCAAGCGGGTGGCGCCGGAGGGAAGCGTGATCGCCGAGCCCCGTCCCGGCGGTGAGGACCAGCCCCATGTCTATTCGGGCTCGCTCATCACGCGCGGCTCGGCGCTGGCCTTTGTGACCCGCACGGGGCCGCGGAGCGTCATCGGCCAGATCGGGCGCTCGCTGGGCGCGCTTGAGCGCGAGCCGCCGCGCCTGCAGGCGCAGACGCGGCGCATGGTGCTGATCTTCTCGGTGGTGGGGATCAGCTTCAGCGTGACGACCGTGCTGCTCTATGGCTATACGCGGGGCGACTGGCTGCAGGCGGCGCTGGCGGGCATCGCCATCGGCATGTCCATGCTGCCCTCCGAATTGCCCGTGGTGCTGGCGGTGTTCATGGCCATGGGGGCCTGGCGCATCAGCAAGGCGCGCGTGCTGACCCGCCGCGCCGCCGCCATCGAGACCCTGGGCTCGGCCACTGTGCTCTGCGCCGACAAGACCGGCACTCTCACCGAAAATCGCATGACCATCGTGGAGTTGCGGCTCGCAAGTGGGGAGATCCTGCGGCTGGCGCCGGGTGGGGAGGCGATGGCGGAGGCTTTTCAGGGCCTCGCCCATACGGGCTTGCTCGCCAGCGCTCGGCATCCCGTGGATCCCATGGAGCGGGCCTTTCACCAGCTTTTTCCTGCTGACGGAGCAGGGCAGGGGGCGAGCGAGTTGATCCACCGCTTCGGCCTGCGGCCTGATTTGCTGGCGGTCACCCATGTGTGGTCGCTGAATGGCGACGAGGCCCTGACGGTCGCCGCCAAGGGCGCGCCCGAGGCCATCGCCGAGCTGTGCGGGCTCGATGCGCAGGCCCACGAGCGCATGCGCGCGGAGGCCGACGCCATGGCGCGGGAAGGTCTGCGGGTGCTGGGCGTCGCCCGCGCCGCCTGGCCGGGGGGCGATCTGCCGGGGTCTCCGCGGGGCTTCGCTTTCGCTTATCTGGGGCTGGCGGGCCTCGCCGATCCCCTACGCGCAGGCGTGCCGCAGGCGGTGGCCCAATGCCAGAGGGCGGGCATCCGGGTTATGATGATCACGGGCGATTACCCCGCCACCGCCGCAGCCATCGCCCATGAGGCGGGGATCTCTGCGGGCGCGGTCATCACAGGCGAAGAGCTGGAGGGCATGGACGAGGAGGCCCTGCGCGCCCGCCTGCCGCAGACCCATGTCTTCGCCCGCATCATGCCCCAGCAGAAGCTGCGGATCGTGCAGGCCCTGAAGGCGCAGGGCGAGGTCGTCGCCATGACCGGCGACGGGGTCAATGACGCGCCCTCCCTCAAGGCCGCCCATATCGGCGTCGCCATGGGCGGGCGGGGTACCGATGTGGCCCGCGAGGCCGCCTCCCTCGTGCTTATCGACGATGATTTCAGCGCCATCGTGGAGGCGATACGGCTGGGGCGGCGCATCTATGACAATCTGCGCAAGGCCATGTGCTTCATCTTCGCGGTGCATCTGCCCATCGCAGGCCTCGCTCTGTTGCCGCTGCTGTTCGGGCTGCCGGTGCTGCTGGGGCCGGTGCATATCGCCTTTCTGCAGATGGTCATCGACCCCGTCTCTTCGCTGGTCTTTGAGGCCGAGCCTGACGAACGCGACGTCATGAACCGCTCCCCGCGCGATCCGCAGGCGCCGCTGTTTTCGCCGGGGCTGCTGGCCTGGGCGGCCGCCCAGGGGCTTTCGGCGCTGGGGGTGGTGGTGGCCGTGTTCTTCATCGCGATGAAGCGCGACATGTCGGCGCCCGAGATGCGGGCCCTGTGCTTCTTCGCGCTGGTGGTGGCGATCCTTGGGCTTGTGCTGGTGAACCGTTCTTTCAGCCCTTCGCTACGGGCGGCCTTCGCCCATCCCAGTTGGGCCATGCTGATGGTGCTGGCGGTTGTGGCTCTCGTGCTGGCGGGCTCGCTGGTCTGGCCGCTGGCGCGCGATCTCTTCCGGTTTGGCCCACTTCATGCCGACGATTTGCTGATTGTGGCGGGCGCCGGTTGCGTGATGCTGCTAGGATTGGAAGCGGTGAAGCTGCTGCGCCCTCTGGCGACGGCGCCCGGGGAGGGGCAAAGGACGCCATGGGTGAGGACGCAAGGACAGCCGCCGCCAGCCGCATGAGCGCCCGCGACACCCTTCTGGCGGTCGTGGTGACGGCGGTCTGGGGCCTGTGTTTCGTGCCGATCAAATGGGGCGTGATGGAAGTCCCGCCCCTCATGTTCAGCGCCTTCCGCTTTTTCTTCGCCGCCGTGCCCGCCGTGCTCATCGTGGCGCCGCCGCGCGCGCCGGCAAGGCTCGTCATCGCTTATGGTCTGGCCATTGGGGTGGCGCAGTTCGGCTTGCTCTTCATCGCCATCAATCTGGGCATGCCCGTGGGGCTTTCCTCGCTGGTGATGCAGCTCCATGCCTTCTTCACGATCTTTCTGGCCTGGTTGCTGATGGGCGAGAGGCCGACCCGAACGCAGCTCACCGGCGCCGCCATCGCGCTGGCGGGGGTGGCCCTGATCGGCAGCCAGAGGTTGGGAGGCGCCGCCTTCGCGCCCTTCGCGCTCACCATCGTCTCCGCCTTCTTCTGGGGCGTGGGCAATGTGATCGGCAAGAAGGCTGGGCAGGTCGACATGCTGTCCTTCATGGTCTGGTCGAGCCTCGCCGCGCCCCTGCCGCTGGTGGGCTTGTCGGTGATTTTCGAGGGGCGGGCGGGTCTGGACGCTCTGCTGCATCCCAGTTGGTTCGGCGTCGCCTGCGCGATCTTTCTGGCCTATGTGGCGACGCTCTTCGGCTTTGGCGTCTGGGGCAAGCTGCTGGCGCGCTACCCGGCCGCGCTGGCCGCGCCCTTCGCGCTGCTGGTGCCGGTCTTTGGCATGGCGAGCGCGGCGGTGTTTTTCGGGGAGTCTGTGAGCCCTGCGGAGTGGGTGGGGGCAGGGCTGGTTCTGGTGGGGCTGGGGTGGAACGTGGTGGGGGTGAAGGGCCAGGAAGATCGAGGCGGCATGCTCCGTTGATAGCAAACGGGTTTCCGCAGGTGCACCTGAACGCTATCCCTTCACCTGCGCCGCCTCGCGCTTTCTTCGCGGCGGCGCCTGTTCGGCGATGGCCTTGTCCAGTTTCTTCGTCAGATCTTTTACGGTTCGCGCCAGCAATTTCATGTCATTCGTCAAATGATCGATTTTTTCATCAAGTCTTTCGGTCTCCTCTTCTTGCCTCTTCAGCTGCTCAAGGAGGTATCTGAATTCATATTCGTTCATAGATAATCCTTTCCACAAGGACGCTACTCACGATTGCTTGGCGAGACATGATAGTCAAGCTCAAGTTTAAGTCATATGGCTAGCATTACGTTGGGTATGAGGCTTTGCGCGAGATCATCGCCGGGACTGTTTCCGCCGGATAGGGCGCTGCCGGTTTGGCGCTTTCGCAGGTTTATGGGCGCCCGCCCCATGCGCTCCATTGCTTTACGGGCCACGCTGGTTATAGTCCGCGCCGAATTGGGCGCCTGGCCGCGTTGCGCCGGGCGTCGCCCCATGGGAGCTTGCTGAGATCATGAACTTCATTACGCCCGCCTACGCCCAGGCTGTCGGAGCTGGTGGCCCGACCGACTTCGTGATGCAGCTGGTGCCCTTCGCGGTCATCCTCATCATCATGTATTTCATGATCATGCGGCCCCAGCAGAAGCGCGCCAAGGCCCATCAGGACATGATTTCCAACGTGCGTCGGGGCGATACGGTGGTGACGGCCGGCGGCATGATCGCCAAGGTGTCGCGCACCCTTGACGACGCCGAGGTGGAGATCGAGATCTCCCAAGGGGTCAAGGTGCGCCTTCTGCGCACCATGATTTCCGACGTGCGCAGCAAGGGTGAACCCGTCAAGGAGTGACGGATTCCCAAGGCGACCCCATTTAAGGCTTTCGCGAGCGTCGGCCTCAAGCCCGAGAGATTTTGATCCATGTTCCGTTTTCCCCGCTGGAAGATCGCCTCGATCGTCGCCATGAGTCTGGCGGCTTTTCTGATCATTGTGCCGAGCTTCCTGTCGAAGGCGACTTTCGATCAGATCAAGGGCAAGCTGCCGAAGTGGATCCCCTTCGAGCAGGTCGTGCTGGGGCTCGATCTGCAGGGCGGCGCGCATATCCTGCTGGAAGTCGATCAAAACGATGTGATCAAGACCATGGTGGGCAATCTGCGCGACGACGCCCGCCGCATCGTGCGCGAAGAGAATGTGCGCAGCCTCTCGGGCGGCTATGGGGTGCAGGGCCGTACGGTCCAGTTCCGCATCGCCGACGCCAACGACCGCAACAAGATCATGCCCAAGCTGCGCCAGCTGGGCGCGGGCGGCGTGACGGCCATGGGCGGGGTGGGCGCGCAGGCCATCGACATCACCACCACCGAAGATGGCATGATCCGCATGACCGTGACGGACGCGGGTCTCATCGACAAGACCCGCCGCGCGGTCGATCAGGGCATCGAAGTCATTCGCCGCCGCGTCGACGCTCTGGGCACGACCGAACCCAACATCCAGCGGCAGGGCAATGACCGCGTGCTGGTGCAGGTGCCCGGCTTGCAGGACACCGGTCGCCTCAAGGAATTGCTGGGCACCACCGCCAAGCTGGAATTCCGCCTTGTGGCTGATCCCGGCTACAACCCCTCCGATGTGGATCTGCTGCCGCAGGTGGATCAGCCTGGCGCGTTGCCGGTTGAAAAGCAGGTCATGGTGCAGGGCGAGGATCTCACGGATTCCCAGCCGGGCTTCGA
The DNA here is from genome assembly GCA_947456505.1 of Beijerinckiaceae bacterium. Classification (GTDB taxonomy): domain Bacteria; phylum Pseudomonadota; class Alphaproteobacteria; order Rhizobiales; family Beijerinckiaceae; genus Terripilifer. Next base: position 885 of record CANGTC010000111.1, on the reverse strand, counting down.
CCAGCGCACGTCCGAGCCCGTGGTCAATTTCAAGTTCAACATTCGCGGCGGCCAGCGTTTTGGCGAGGTCACGGCGGCCAATGTGGGCAAGCCCTTCGCCATCGTGCTCGACAACAAGGTGATCTCCGCTCCGCGCATCCTCGGTCCCATCACCGGCGGGTCCGGTCAGATTTCCGGCCGCTTCACGGTGGAGCAGGCCAACAATCTCTCGATCCTGCTGCGCGCGGGCGCGCTGCCCGCCAAGATGAACATCGTGGAGGAGCGCACGGTGGGTCCGGGCCTTGGGCAGGATTCCATCGACGCTGGCAAGCTTGCGGCCTATGTGGCGGGCGTGCTGGTGGTCTGCTACATGCTCACCACCTATGGGGTCTTCGGCGTCTTCGCCAATGTGGCGCTGGCCATCCATATCGCCATGATCTTCGCCTCGCTGATCCTCTTGCAGGCGACGCTGACGCTGCCGGGCATCGCAGGCATCGTGCTGACCATCGGCATGGCCGTGGATTCCAACGTGCTGATCTATGAGCGCATCCGCGAGGAATCGCGGGCGGGCCGCTCGATCATCTCGGCGCTGGATGCGGGCTTCACCCGCGCCTTCGCCACCATCGTTGATTCCCAGTCGACCATGATGGTCGCGGCGGTGATCCTCTATTTCCTGGGCACAGGTCCCGTGCGCGGCTTCGCCGTGTCGCTGGGTCTGGGCATTCTCACCACCATCGTCACAGCCGTCACCATGACGCGCATGATGATCGCGCTATGGTATCGCTGGCGCAAGCCAACGACCCTGCCGATCTGACGGGAGCCAACCGATGCTGCGTTTTCGCCTCGCGCCCGACAATGTGAAATTCGGATTCATGCGCTTCCGGCGCGTGAGCTATCCCTTCTCGG